>NZ_PVLV01000486.1 GCF_002982015.1 Streptomyces solincola | reverse complement strand
CCCCGCCAGGCGCGTGAGGGCGGAGGCTCTGCCGTCCCCCTTCCTCCAGGCGCGTGAGGGCCGGGGGGCGGGCGTGCCCTTCCCCTTCCTCGGGCCCCGGTCCAAGGTCGGAGCCGGGCCGGGCCGGGAGACCGACGGCAGGACGGGGGCGGGCCGCACAGGATGGGGCCTGCCCGGGCGTCGAGACGGCGCCCACCCGGACACGACCGCGAGGCGGCGACGACGATGACCACCCAGGACAGCACCACCGGCACCCTCGACGAGGCGCTGGAGCGGCTGCACCGCACCGGCCCGGAGTTCCAGGGCCACCTCAGCAACCACGGGCCGATGGTCGTCGAGGCCCTGGTGCGCGGCGGCCAGGCCGACCGGGTGCACCGCTGGCTCGACGGCTACCGGCGCAGGCTGCGCGAGACGCCCGCCCGCAGCCGGGAGGTCACCCCGGACAACTGGCGCGAGGCGCTGGGCGACCCCCGGCGGAGCACCGACTGGACCGACCACTTCCGCCGCGAGATCGCCGCGCGCCCCTGGCGGGAGGTGCTCGCCGAGTGGTGGCCGCGGCTGCTGCCCGGCATCGCGGCAGGCGCCACCCACCCGGTGATCCGCACCGGCCACGCCGTGCACACCCTGCTCGGCGGCCCGCAGACCGCGCCCCGGACCGGTGAGCTCGCCCACGCCCTCGGCTACTGGGCGGCCCGCTTCCAGCCGCTGCCGCCGCTGGCGGTGCTGCCCGCCGCCGGCCTCGACGCCGTGCCCGCCGTCCCGCGCCAGGGGGGCGGCATCAGCGGCCGGCTGGCCCAGCTCACCGCGCTGCCCGCGGCGCCGGACGCCGACGGTCCCGAGCAGGCCCGGCAGCGGCTCACCGGACTCGTCACCGCCGCGGTGCACCGCTACCGCACCCACGGCCACGGCGAGCCGGTCATGCTGGTGCACACCGCCACCGCGCCCAACGCCGTACTGCGCACCCTGCCCGCGCTGCCCCGCGAGCTGTGGCCGGTGTCGCTGGCCGCGGCCTGGAGCGCCGCCGCCGCGGTGACCGCCGCCTACACCCCGCCCGAGGCCCGGCCGCCCGCCGAGGCCAGCCGAGGGGCCGCCGATCCCGGCGAGCCGATGGCCCGGGCCGCCGATCCCGGCGAGCTGCTGGCCCGGGCCGCCGCGCACGGCGACGACCACGCGATCAAGTTCGCCGACACCGCCCTCGCCGTCGGCGACCCGGCGGCCACCGGCGCGGCCCTGCACGCCCTGGAGCTGATCGAACCGGCGGGCTAGCCCCGCGGACCGGCCTCCTCCCGGCCGGGCGCGTCGGGCGCCGCCCCGCCGCCCGGCGGGGCGGGCAGGGTCAGCCGGGCGATCGCGCCGCCGCCCGGCGCGTCCGCGAACGACAGCTCCGCGCCGATGACCGCCGACTGGCCCGCCGCGATGGTCAGCCCCAGGCCGTGCCCCTTGCTGCCGCTCTCGGTGCGGAACCGCTGCGGCCCGTGCTCGCGCAGGTACGCCGGGAAGCCTGGCCCGTGGTCCCGTACCGTCACCACCGGCCCGTCCACGGTCACCACCACCGGCGGCCGGCCGTGGCTGCGTGCGTTGGCGACCAGGTTGCCCAGCACCCGCTCCAGCCGCCGCCGGTCGGTCTCCACCCGCACGTCCCGCACCACCCGTACCCGGGCCTCGCCGTCCGCCGCGCGCACCGCCCGCTCCACCAGCGGGCCCAGCGGGTGGAAGCCCGCGTCCAGCTCCTCCGAGCCGGTGTCCAGCCGGGAGATCTCCAGCAGGTCCTCGGTCAGCGCCCGCATCGCCCGCACCCGGTCCCGTACCAGCTCCGCCGGCCGGCCCTCCGGCAGCAGCTCGGCCGCCGCCGACAGACCGGTCAGCGGAGTGCGCAGCTCATGGGCGACGTCCGCGGTGAACCGCTGCTCGCTCAGCAGCTTGCCCTGGAGACTGGACGCCATGGTGTCCAGCGCCCCCGACACCGTCGCCACCTCGTCCTCGCGGCGCGAGCGGTCCCTGGTCCGCGGGTCGTTCACCCGCGCGTCCAGGTCGCCCGCGCTGATCCGGCGCGCCACCTGCGCCGTCAGGTGCAGCCGCCGGGTCACCCGGGTCACCGCGACCGCGCCCAGGACCAGCGTCGCTCCGATCGCCAGCACCGACGACCCGACGATCGCCCGGTCCAGCCCGCTGATGGTGCCGGCGCTCAGCGAGTAGTCCAGCCGGACCGCCAGCGCCCTTCCGTCCGCCGGCCCGGCCGCCCACATCGTCGGACGGCCCGCGTGGTCGGTCACTACCGTGCCGCGCTCGCCCCGGACGGCCAGCCTGCGCAGCGAGGACGGCAGCCCCGCCGGGTCCACCCCGGCGTATGAGGGCAGCGGGTCGCCCGCCTCATACGCCTCGGTCACGTCCTCCAGCTTCTCCAGCGCCTTCTCCCGCGCGGTGTCCACGGTCTGCCGGGTCACCGACGCGTGCACCAGCGCCCCCAGCATCGCGGCCAGCGCACAGCACATCACCGTGATGAAGGCGGCCGCCTTCCATGTCAGCGTCGCCGTCCAGCCCGGCAGCCGGAACCCGCCCATCACCGCGCCCCGGACCCGGAGCCGGACGGGGCGGGTGACGCGGAGGGCGACGGTGACGATGACGGGGACGGTGACGGGGACGCCGACCGCGGGGCCGGTTCCCGGGGCGGGGAGGTCGCCGACCGCACCCGTACGATCTCGTCACTCGCCGCGAGCATCGCCCCCCGCCGCGGCTCCCACGTCCAGGTGGTCCGGTACTCGTAGCCGGGGATGCCCGCGGACACCGCCCGCACCACCAGGTTCCGGCCGGCCGCCTGCACGCCGACCACCTGGTCCTCGTCCGCCAGGATGCGGGTGAGGCCGCCGTCCTTCGGCGTGTAGACCCGCAGCCCGGTCTGCTGCTCCTCCATCCGGACGGCCACGATCAGCTCCTCCCGGCCGTCCCCGGTCAGGTCCCGGTAGTACGGGCGCAGCACCGGGCAGGCCGCAGGCCGCTCCCGGCACTCGCGGATCCGCCGCACGGTCGTCTCGTACACGCCGTCCTCACCGCGGAACTGGTCCGGGTCGGCGGCCAGCTCGGCCTGCACCACCGCGACCGGATCGGCCCGGCGCACTTCCCCGCCCGGCAGCCGGACGCCGCGCACCCGCTCGGTCTCGCCCTCGCCGTAGTCGTACGGGGGAGCGGTGACCGGCGGCAGGTCCGGCCAGAGCCGCACCGGCCCGGCCGCGGTGGGGGTCGGCCCCGCGCTCTCCAGCCCGCCCGCGTCCCCGCACCCGGTCAGTCCCGCGGCCAGCGCCGCGCCGGCGCAGAGCAGCACCAAGGCGCGGACCGCCGTACGGGCCCGGGACGCGGTACGGGGCGGGCGGCGGCTCACGTGCGGGGTGCTCCTCGTGCTGGGCGACCCCGTCCGGCGTCGGACGGCTGGTCGGGCGGGGTGTGTGCGCCGCCCACCTTATGGCGCGGGAATCCCCAAGTGGAGGTTAGGTGCCTTTTGTCCCCGCGTGGCCGTGGACCTCTCGACCCCGCGTGGCCGCAGGCCCGCTGTCCCCGTGCGGCCGCGAACCCCGGCGCACGTCAGGCGCGGGCGGCCCCCGCGCCGGCGAGCAGCCGGTCCGCCTCCGCCGCGTCGATCCGCTGCTCCGCGCCGCAGTAGGTGCACTGGGTGGTGTACGAGGTCGAGACCGGGAACAGCGGCACGAAGAACAGGGTGAACTTGGTCGTCCGCTTGCGCAGCGGGTGGGCCGCCTGCCGCCCGCAGCGCCCGCACACCAGCGTCAGCACGGCCAGTTGCCGCAGATACGCCTTGGTCCCGAAGAGGAAGATCACCGTTCCCGCTCCCGTCAGCCGTCGCCGAAGCCCTTGCCTTAGCCGTCGGCACAACCCTTACCGCTGCCGCTGCCACTGCCGCCATAACCGTGCCCGTCGCCGGGCTCACCGAGCTGCCCGTGGCCCAGGGCCCGCCGGCACAGGGCCAGCAGCTCCTCGTCCCGGTGGACGTCCTGCTCACCGGGTACCCGCCCGGCCGACTGGTACCGCCGCGGGCGGGCCAACTCGGCCCGGAGCAGCGCCGCCGCCTCCGCCGGCACCGGTCCGTGCCCGGCCCAGCAGCGGGCGACGGCCGGCCGGCAACCGTCGTCCTGCCGCCAGGCCGCCAGCAGGACCGGCAGCGCGTCCGCCGCCCGCCCGGTCACCGCCCACAGCGCCGCCGCCGCGTCCACCCGCAGCGCGATCGCCGGGGCCGCCAGGCAGCCGCGCAGCTCGGGTGCGGCCACGGCGGCGGCCGGTCCCATCGGGGCCACCGCCCGGGCCGCCCGGCGGCGGAGCTCCGCCTCGGGGGAGCGCAGCAGCCCGCGCAGCATCGGCAGCCCGGCCTCCGCCTCGCCCTCCACCGCCCACAGCGCCCCGGCCGCCGCGACGGACACCGCGGGCGGACCGGCCGCCAGCAGGGCGCGCAGGTCCCCCGCCGCCGCCCCGCGGGCCGCCGGTCCGAACGCCGCCAGCGTCCGCAGCGCCGTCCCGACCACCGGGCTCCCGTCCGGCAGCCACATCTCCGGAGCGCCCCGCAGCACCCGCAGCACCTCCGGCAGCGCGTCCGCACCGCCGGCCGGCCCGGCCAGCCCGGCCACCGCCTCCAGCAGGGGCCCGGCCGTGTCCGTGAGGCAGTCGTCCAGGGGTAGCCGGGCCAACCTGCGCCGCAGTGCGGGCACCAGCGGCGCCGCCGCCCGGCCCAGCCTCGGGATGGCCGAAAGCAGCCTGCCGTCCGGCCTCGGATGCGCCAGCGCCCGGGCCACTCCGGGGACGGCCCGGGCGTCCCCGGCGCGGGCCAGCGCCAGCAGCGCCCTGCTGCCCGTGCCCAGTCCACCGGATCGTTCCGGCGCCCACGGGGCGGGCTCGGCGGCCACCGCCTCCGCCAGCGCGTCGGCCGCCGGGCGGGCCAGCGTGAACAGTTCCTCCAGGCGGATCGCGGCCGCCCGGGCCAGCCACGGGTCGCCCGCCGCCAGCTGCGCCCCGATCAGCCGCACCACCTCGTCGTACGAGCCGCGCCAGCTTCGCAGCAGCTCGCCGCAGACCCACAGCGCGTCGGTCCGCCGGCCGCGCTCGGGACTGCGCAACTGCACGGTGACCAGCGCCGTGCGGTCGGCGACCCGGTCGTGCAGCGCGCCGTGCAGGGTGCGCAGCAGGTCGTCCGCCCAGGCCGTGCCCCGCTCGCCGGGCTCGGCCGCCCGCTCCCCGTACCGCGACTCCCCGTACGCCGGTTCGGGCCGTGGCCGGGTCTGCCCCAGCAGGGTCGGCGCGCTCGCCGGGCACCCCTCGGCGGGGGCGTGCTCCGCCGCCTCCCCGCACCCGCCCGGGCCGCCCGGCCGCCCGTCCCGCTCGCCGCCCCACGCCGACCGCGCCCAGATGGCGAAATCCGTACCCTCCGACCCGCCGTGCCCGCCCGCGGCCGCGTCCGCGCCGAGAGAGGCGTCCGCGCCGCCGTCCCCGTGGTCCTCCCGCTGCCCGCCGTCCCGGTCGGCGCCCCGGAGCCCGCCGTGCGGCTCCGCGTCCCCGAGCGCGGCCAGCAGGTCGGTCACCCGGGCCACCACGTCGGCAGGCAGTCTGGCGGGCGCGCACCGGGCCAGCCGGGTCAGCGCGGCCAGCCGCACCGCCGGGTCCTGCGCCGCGCCCATCAGCCAGTCCAGCCACTCGGCGATCTCGTCCCGCAGCGAGGCGTACCGCAGCGCCAGCCGCCCGATCGCCTCCACCAGCGCGAGGCGCACCTCGCTCTCCGGCTCGGCGGTCAGCCGCTCCCGCAGCAGGCCCAGCACCCGCGCCGGGTCGCCGTGCAGCGAGGCCAGCGCGCCCGGCACGGCCAGTCGCACCTCGGGATCGCGGTCACCGAGCAGCCCCACGAACACCTCCGCCCCGGCGGCGACGGCGGCCGACGCCATGGCGTAGTTCGCGGCGTCCTCGAACTCCTCGTCCTCCGGGTCGAGCGCGGCCAGCTCGTCGTCGCCGTCCAGGTCGATGCCGCCGATGCCGGCCAGCAGCTCCACCAGGCAGCCCCGGTCCCGTACCGCCGGATCCGCGACCAGCTCCAGCAAGTACGGGATGCAGGCCAGCGTCGAGTCGTACACGTCGCCCTGCGAGTGCACCGCCCCGTACAGCGCGTCCAGCGCCGCCTCCCGCTCCACCGGGTCGGCCGACGCCAGTGCGCGCAGCAGCGCGGGCACGTCGTCCGCCGGGCCGTGGGCATGGCTCAACGAGGCCCAGTCGACCTCCTCGATCCCCCTGAACATGCCGCCCCTCCCCGCCTGCCCTGCACTTGGGGGCAATAGTGCACCACACCCCGGAGAAGGATGCCCCGGCAATCGGACACCCTTGAGCGCCCTCCGCGCGCCCCCTGGCACCCGGTGCCAGGG
>NZ_PVLV01000485.1 GCF_002982015.1 Streptomyces solincola | reverse complement strand
GGGCGGGTGGGACCGTGCCCCTCACCCTGCGTACACCTCGGATCCGGTGGCGGCCGGCGCCGCTCAGGGCACGACCGGCATGGTGCGGCGGCGGGGTGGCTGGCCCACGGCGGGGCGGGCCACCGCCAGCAGCGCCAGGTCGTCGGTCGAACCCCCCGCCGTGTGCCGGCGTACGTCGTCCGCCAGCGCGTCCAGCACGGCCCCCGGATCCGGGAAGATCCGCCCGTCGAGGCGGGCGACCGGGTCGTAGAACACTCCATTCCCGTCACGCGCCTCGGAGAGGCCGTCGGTGTAGAACAGCAGCGTCGCCCCGGGCGGGTAGACCGCCTCGTACGACCGGTCCGGCCAGCCGGCCAGGTCCGCCATGCCGAGCGGCAGCGCCGGCTCGGCGGGCGTCTGGAGGACCACCCGCCCGTCCGCGTACAGCAGCAGCGGCTCCGGATGGCCCCGGTTGATCATCCGGACCACGCCCCCGCCGCGCGGGACCTCCGCCAGCACCGCGGTGGTGAAGCCCTCGGTGGCGTCCAGGCCGTCCCGCCGGGCGCCCTCGCGCGCCAGCGCACGTTCCAGCCGCGCGGCCACACCCTCCAGGGAGCTCTCCTGCTCGGCGGCCTCCCGGAACGCGCCGATCACCACCGCCACCGCCTCGACGGCGCCCATCCCCTTCCCCCGGACGTCGCCCACCACCAGCCGCACCCCGTAGGGGGTCTCCTGGACGGCGAACAGGTCCCCGCCAATGAAGGCGTCCTTCTGCGCGGCCTCGTAGCGCGCGGCCACCTGGAGTCCGCCGATCCGCTCGGCCGGCACCGGCAGCACCGCCCGCTGCGCGGTCTCGGCGATCTCCCGTGCCGAGGCGAGCCGCTCGCCGCTGCGGCGCACCACCCGGTTGATGAAGACCGCCAGTACCGAGACCGTGCCCACGGTCAGCACCTCGGTGAGCGCGGGGCCCTCCATGAGGGTCCGGTTGCCGAGGTGGCTGAGCAGCACGGCCAGCACCGCGAAGACGCCCGACAGCACGGTGGTGCGGAACGCGAAGAACGGCGCGGCGACCAGCGGGGCGGCGGCGAACAGCGGCACGGCGGTGAAGCGGGGCGGGGTGAGCTGGTCGTACAGCACTCCGCCGACGATCATCAGTGCGGGCACCATGCGCAGGAAGCGCCGGGCGAGGCCGGCCCTGGGCGGTTCGCCGCCCTCCGCCCGGCCGTCGCCGCCCCACCGCGCTCGCTGCCCCAACGCCTGGCCTCCTGCCCGGTCCGCCCACGGCTGCGGACGGTGCACCGCCCCCTCCAGGCTCACCCGAGTCACGCCGCCCGGCGACCGGCCGACCGCCGACCGGGCGACGCGGGCCACCACTTGCCACGGCGCAGACATGACGAAGGCCCGGTGCACAAGTGCACCGGGCCTTCGTTTCAGTAGCGGGGACAGGATTTGAACCTGCGACCTCTGGGTTATGAGCCCAGCGAGCTACCGAGCTGCTCCACCCCGCGTCGGTGAACACCACCTTACGCCATCGGCGGCCATGCTCCTAACCAGCCGCCGGACGGGCCGGCAGCGGGCCGGCAGACGCCCGTTTTGCCCTGTCGCACAGGAGCGCCCCCCGGCTCGCACATGCTCTGAGCTGGGGGGCGGGCGGTAGGCCGTGTGGGACTCGAACCCACAACCAACGGATTAAAAGTCCGCTGCTCTGCCAATTGAGCTAACGGCCCTCGTCGCCACCCACGAGCATAGCCGCTAGGTGTCCGGCATCCGATCGGGTATCGGGTGAAGGGATCATGTGGCGGAACGGGGGCGGCGGACAGCGGGCTGATACGGCGACAGGGCCCGCCCCGGTGTGGGGCGGGCCCTGTCGTCAGGGGGTGACCGGGGTCTACCGGTCGTCAGCCGTTGCGCTTCCAGCGGGGCTTGTCGTCGCGGCGGCCGAAGGAGCCGGAGCCGGAGGCCGAGCCGCCGCGGTGGTCGTCACGGCGGCCGAAGGGCCGGTCGTGGCCGCCGGAGCGGAAGCCGCCGCCGGAGGGGCGGTCGTCACGGCGGTCGCGGTTGAACGGACGGTCGCCACCGCGGTCGTCCCGACGGAAACCACCGGAGGGGCGGTCGTCACGGCGGTCGCGGTTGAACGGACGGTCGCCACCGCGGTCGTCCCGACGGAAGCCACCCGAGGGGCGGTCGTCACGGCGGTCGCGGTTGAACGGACGGTCGCCACCGCGGTCGTCCCGACGGAAACCACCCGAGGGACGGTCGTCACGGCGGAAGGGGCGGTCGTCGCGGTCGCGGCGCTCGAAGTTGCCCCGGTCGTCGCGGCGGTCGCGGCGCTCGTAGGAGGAGGAGCGGTTGTCGCGGTTCTGCTGCTCCGGCAGGGAGACCGCGGCGGCCTCCTTCTCGGCCTCGACGGCCTCGGCGCGCAGGTCGGCCTCGGCCACCTCGGCGACCGCGGCCTGCGGGTCCTCGCCGCGTTCGCGGGCGGCGCGGGCCACCAGGCGGTCGGCCTCCTCGCGCAGCTCGGCGGCCCGGCGCTGCACGCGCTCCAGCTCACGGGTGAGGTCGGCGACCTCGCGCTCGGCCTGCTTGGCGGCGTTGCTCGCGGAGTCGGCCTGCACCTCGGTCAGCGACCGGGCGCCGGTGATCTCGGCGACCTCGGGGTCGAACGCCCCGGCGCCGCCCACGATGTGGCGGGAGGCGTCGACGCCGGCGTCCTCCATCAGGCGGAAGATCTGGCGGCGCTGGTGCGGCAGGGCCAGGGAGACCACGACACCGGAGCGGCCGGCGCGGGCGGTGCGGCCCGAGCGGTGCAGGTAGTCCTTGTGGTCGCCGGCCGGGTCGACGTTCAGCACCAGGTCGATGCCGTCGACGTGGATGCCGCGGGCGGCGACGTCGGTGGCGACCAGGACGTTGACGTACCCGTCCTTGAAGTCCGCGAGGGTCCGGGTGCGGGCGCCCTGGGTCATGCCGCCGTGCAGCGCGTCGGCCTTCACCCCGGCGTCGCGGAGCTGCTCGGCGACGCGGTCGGCGCCGAGCTGGGTGCGGACGAAGATGATGGTGCGGCCCTTGCGGGCGGCGATCGCGGCGGTGACCGGGGCCTTGTCCTTGGGCTTCACGACCAGGACGTGGTGGGTCATCGTGGTGACCGCGCCGGCGGACGGGTCCACCTCGTGGGTGACCGGGTCGACCAGGTAGCGCTTGACCAGGCTGTCGATCTCGTTCTCCAGCGTGGCGGAGAACAGCAGGCGCTGACCGCCCGTCGGGACCTGGTCCAGCAGCTCGGTGACCTCGGGCAGGAAGCCCAGGTCGGCCATCTGGTCGGCCTCGTCGAGGACGGCGACCTGGACCGCCTCCAGCGAGCAGGCGCCGCGGTTGATCACGTCGCGCAGCCGGCCGGGGGTGGCGACGAGGATGTCGACGCCGCGCTCCAGCGCGTAGATCTGGTTGCCCATCGACGTACCGCCGCAGACGACCTTCATCTTCAGGCCGAGCACGTCGCCGTACGGCTGGAGGGCGTCGGCCACCTGCATGGCCAGCTCGCGGGTCGGGGTGAGGATGACGCCGCGGGGCTTCTTCCTCTCGGTGTGGCCGCCGGCCAGGGTGGCCAGCAGCGGCAGACCGAAGGAGAGGGTCTTGCCGGAGCCGGTGCGGCCGCGGCCCAGGATGTCCTTGCCGGCCAGGGCGTCCGGGATGGTCGCGGCCTGGATCGGGAAGGGGGTGGTCACGCCGTTCTGCGCGAGCTTGCGGACGACGCCCTCCGGCAGACCGAGGTCCGCGAAGGTGGTCTCCGGCTCGGCGGGCTCCTGCTCGGCGGCGGCCTCGGCGGTGTCGGCGGCGACGGCCTCGGCGGCAGCAGCGACGGTCTCGGCGGGGGCCTGCCCGACTACCTGGGACTGGTCGTCCGAGGCGTCGATGGCGGTGTCGTTCGCGGGCACGACGACGTCGTCAGTTCGGGAAATGGACATGCGAAATGCGAAACCTTCCGGAGTCTCGGCACGCGCCCGTCAACTCCGTGTTTTCGCTGCTTCGCGATTAACGACCGCCTCGATGCGGTCAGCCACGGCAAGGGAGAGTACGCGCCACACGCGGCGCTCTCGGTGACGGCGCCGGGCAAAGGGGAACATGGGATCAAACGATCTACCACCATACGCACCCTCCCCCGCTGAGTGCAAACCGGTACAGCGCCGCGGCCCCCGCTGTCGCCGGGATCACACCGCCGCCGCGCCTCGGGGCGGCCCGGGGTGCGCCGGTTCAGGCCGGGGAGACCTGCGGGGAGACGGCCGGTTCGGCGGCGAAGCGCAGCCCGTCGGGGGCGTCCAGGGCGCGGGTGCGGCTGCCCTCGGCATCCGGGGAGGGCGTCGGCGTCTCGGACGGGGTGGGCTCGGGCTCGACCGGCGGCGTGGGGGTGGGC
>NZ_PVLV01000484.1 GCF_002982015.1 Streptomyces solincola | reverse complement strand
GGGTACGCGGCGGATCCGCCGCCCGGGCGGCGGATCCCCGCGTACCCGGCGGCCGAGCGGGCGGTGCGGGCGCTGGCGGAGGCGGTGCGCTACGCGCAGTGGCGGCGGGGGGCGGCCGAGCCGGGACGGGTGCCGGAGTACGAGGGCATCGACGAGGCCGGGGCCGCCGCGCAGATCGAAGGCGCGCTCGGCCCGGACGCGGACGAGCGGAGCGCCGCGCTGCCGCCGGACGCCGCCCGCACGTTGCTCGGGCGCTACGGCATCCACGTCCAGCCGGTGCTGCCCGCGCCCGGCCCCGACGAGGCCGTCCGGGCCGCCCGCGGGCTCGGCTACCCGGTCGCCCTGAAGACCACCGCCCCGCACCTGCGCCACCGGCCCGACCTCGGCGGCGTACGCCTGGACCTGGCGAGCGAGGAGCAGTTGCGCACCGCCTACCGGGAGCTGACCGAGACCCTGGGCAAGCCCGCCGAACTCCAGTTGGTCGTACAGGCCATGGTGCCCCGGGGCGTGGACACCGTGGTCCGCGCCGCCATCGACCCCGGCGTGGGCGCCGTCCTCTCCTTCGGCCTGGCCGGCGCCCCCTCCGAACTCCTCGGCGACATGGCGCACCGGCTCGTTCCGGCCACCGACCGGGACGTGGCCGAGCAGATCCGCTCCCTGCGCACCGCCCCGCTGCTGTTCGGCTGGCGCGGCTCCGACCCGGTGGACACCGCCGCCCTGGAGGAGCTGCTGCTGCGGGTGTCCCGGCTGGTCGACGACCACCCGGAGATCGTCTCGGCGGCCCTGGAACCGGTCATCGTCGCCCCGCGCGGCCTGTCGGTGCTCGGCGCCACCGTCCGGCTCGCCCCGCCCCCGGCGCTCGGCGACCTCGGCCCCCGCCGGCTGCCCAGCTACTGAACGGGCAGCGGGCCGGGGGAGAGGGACACCGCGGCCGTCCCGGGCAGGCACCGGCCCCCCGTAGGATGGGGGCCATGGCGAAGACCGGTACGACGACCCAGGGGCTGCGCGCGGCGATCGAGCGCAGCGGCTACTACCCGGCCCTCGTGGCCGAGGCCGTGGAGGCGGCCGTCGGCGGCGAGCCCATCGCCTCGTACCTGGTCCACCAGGAGACCACCTTCGACGCCAACGAGGTCCGCCGGCACGTCACCGTGCTGGTGCTCACCGCCACCCGCTTCATCGTCAGCCACACCGACGAGCAGAACGCGGACACCAGCTCCCCGACCCCCTACGCCACCACCTCCACCGAGTCCGTCAAGCTCGGCCGGATCTCCTCCGTGGTGCTCAGCCGCGTCGTGGCCAACCCCGAGTCGTACGCCCCCGGCACCCTGCCCCGCGAGGTGGTCCTCACCATCGGCTGGGGCGCGGTCTCCCGGATCGACCTGGAGCCCGCCGCCTGCGGCGACCCGAACTGCGACGCCGACCACGGCTACACCGGCAACTCCACCGCCGACGACCTGAGCCTGAGGGTCAGCGAGGCCGGCGACGGGCCCGAGACGGTCCGCCAGGCCCTCGCCTTCGCCCAGGCGCTGTCCGAGGCCACCGCGGCCACCCGCTGATGACCCACCCCTCGCACCCGGCCGCCGCCTGGCCCGAAGACCCGAAGCCGCTGGACCCGGCCACCGCGCCGGTTCCCGCGTACGGCACCGGCTCGCTCGCCGACCTGCTGCCGACCGTCGCCGCCGGCCTGGAGGTCCCCGGCTTCACCCCGCGGATCGCCGAGCTGGCCCCGGCCGACCGGGTCTGCGTCTTCCTCATCGACGGGCTCGGCTGGCAGCAGATCCAGGCCCACCGCGACTACGCGCCCTTCCTGCACTCGCTGCTCGCCGGCTCCCGCGGCGGCACCGGCCGGCCGATCACCGCCGGCTTCCCCGCCACCACCGCCGCCTCGCTGGCCTCCGTCGGCACCGGCCGGCCGCCCGGCGAGCACGGCCTGCCCGGCTACACCGTCCGCGACCCGGCGACCGGCGAGCTGATGAACCAGCTCCGCTGGAAGCCGTGGACGCCGCCGCACGTCTGGCAGCCCCATCCCACCGTCTTCACGCTGGCCGACGCCGCCGGGGTGCACACCGCGCAGGTGTCCTCGCCGACCTTCGAGACCACCCCGCTCACCAAGGTCGCGCTCAGTGGCGGAACGTTTCACGGCCGGGCCGCCGGCGAGGACCGGATGGACCTGTCCGCCGCGCTCCTCGGCTCGGCCGACCGCGCGCTGGTCTACACCTACTACAGCGAGGTGGACGGCAGCGGCCACCGCTTCGGCGTGGACTCCGACGAGTGGCGCGGCCAGTTGATGACCGTGGACCGGCTCGCCCAGCGCCTGGCCGAGCAGCTCCCGCCGCGCTCCGCGCTGTACGTCACCGCCGACCACGGCATGGTCGACATCCCGTTCGACGAGCGCTCCCGCATCGACTTCGACGAGGACTGGGAGCTGCGCGCCGGGGTCGCCCTGCTCGGCGGCGAGGGCCGCGCCCGGCACGTGTACGCCGTCCCCGGCGCCCAGGCCGACGTGCTGGCCTGCTGGCGCGAGGTGCTCGGCGAGCAGTTCTGGGTGGCCGGCCGGGACGAGGCCATCGCGGCCGGCTGGTTCGGCCCGGTGGTGGACGAGCGGGTGTACGGCCGGATCGGCGACGTGGTCGCCGCCGCCTGCGACGACGTCATCATCACCGCCTCGGTCGGGGAGCCCAACGAGTCCGCGATGGCCGGGCTGCACGGCTCGATGACCCCGGCGGAGCAGCTCGTGCCGCTCCTCGAAGTCCGCACCTGAGCCGCCGCCCCACCGCTTCCCTCCTGTGAAAGGCCGTCACCACCCCATGCCCGAGCTGGTCTTCTTCTCCGGCACGATGGACTGCGGAAAGAGCACCCTGGCTCTGCAGATCGAGCACAACCGCTCCGCCCGCGGACTGAAGGGCATGATCTACACCCGCGACGACCGGGCCGGCGAGGGCAAACTCTCCTCCCGGCTGGGGCTGGTCACCGACGCGGTGGAGGCCGGTGCGGGCTTCGACCTCTACGGCCACCTGGTCGGCCATCTCTCGCAGGGCGGCCGCTGCGACTACGTGATCGCCGACGAGGCGCAGTTCCTCGCCCCCGAGCAGATCGACCAGCTCGCCCGGATCGTGGACGACCTCGGGATGGACGCCTACGCCTTCGGGATCACCACCGACTTCCGCACCCGGCTCTTCCCCGGCTCCCAGCGCCTGATCGAACTGGCCGACCGCATCGAGCAGTTGCAGGTCGAGGCACTGTGCTGGTGCGGCGCGCGGGCCACCCACAACGCCCGCACGGTCGGCGGCGAGATGGTGGTCGAGGGGGCGCAGGTGGTCGTCGGGGACGTCAACCGCTCGGCGGAGGAGATCGGTTACGAGGTGCTGTGCCGCCGCCACCACCGGCGCCGGATGACCAGCGCCTCCTCCCACGCCGGCGCGCTCTCGCCGGACGTCCTGCCGGTCAACGGCGGCTGAGGACCGACAAGGCCGAAGCGCGAAGGATTGCGGCGCGCGCCTGCGGGTAGCCGGATGGTGGATGCGCCTCTCCCTGTCGCATTCCCAGTGGAATACGGAAAGGCCCGGCCGGTGGAATGCCGGCCGGGCGTTTCCCCGTTCTCCGGAATGCGTCACGCTATTTCCGCCGGGCAGTCCAGCCGAATGCGCCGCTCCCGCAGCCTCTCGTAGAACGGCAGATGGTAGCGGAGGAACGCGGCCAGTTTCTCGTCGTTCTCCACGGTGACCTCGTAGCGCTTCTCGGTACGGGCGAACCCGCTGCTGCCGCTGGCGTCCTGGTGCCAGCGCGAGGTCCGCCCCCACTGGCCCGGCTCGCCCGGCTTCCACTGCAAAGCCGCCGGCACGAACGGGATGCCGACCCGCTCGCAGAACGCCCGCACGGTCGCCTCGGGCCGGTCGAGCAGGTCGTCGGAGTCCACCACGACCGGCTCCGGCCCGCCCGCCTCCAGCACCGCCTGGTGGATCTCCCACAGCCGGGCGAAGCCGATCTCGTCGCGCGTGAGACCGGAGTTGAGGGCGAAGTGCGACTCGATGACCTCCCGCGGGTGGCGCAGGATGAAGCTGTGCACCGTCTCGCGCAGGAAGCCCTGGCTGGTCAGCAGCTCGGGATAGGCGAAGTCGGTGGTGTCCTTCAGGAAGGTCAGTCCGGGCAGACCGCGCAGCTCCGCGATCAGCTCCCGCTCGGAGGTCACCTCGCGCCCCCGCACCGTGGCCGTCCCGAAGTCCTTCACATGCGAGAACGGCTCGTGCAGCACGGTGAAGTCGCCGCGCTCCATCATCATCCGCTCGAACGCCGTGGAGCGGCTGCGCGGTGCGCTCCACATGGCCAGCAGCATGCGCTCTCCGCCTGCGTCCATCATCGGCTCCTCTCTGGTTCCTGACACGGGTCTGGTTCCTGATTCGGAAATGCGGTGCCGAATGCCAGAGAAGCACGCCGGGGGCGGGGCGCGGGCGGCCGCGGAGGATGTGGGCGCGGGATTCATCCTGAGGCTTACCCGAAACCGCCCCCCGTGGAGTTACCCCCGTTTTCCTCAGCGCCGTGGTGAACCGGAAGTACCCGTCACGCGGCTGCCGGACGGGTGCGCCCCTTCGTACGGTCGAGACCGGAAGCCAACCCGTCGCGAACCACCTTCCGGAAGGAGCAGCCGGTGCCGAGCACGGCCTCGACCACGACGCGGATCCTGGATCTGTCCGCGGTCTTCGACAACATCGGCGCCTCACGGGCCGCCGCCACCTCCACCGGGGCGTTCAACGTGTGGCGGAACTCCTTCTCCGCCGAGCACCTCCCCGAGCCCGGCACCACCGTGACCGTGGACGAGGTGCCCTTCCTGGTGCCGCCGTTCGGCACCGGCGGACCCGACAACGTGCGCTGCGCCGGGCAGTTGCTGGAGGTGCAGCCCGACCGCTACGACTGGCTCTACCTGCTGGCCGCCGCCGAGCGCCGGGTGGAGGACGAGGTGGCGCTCCACTTCGCCGACGGAACGGTCGACTTCGAGGCGCTGCGGCTGTCCGACTTCTGGGCCGCGCCGGCCGTCTTCGGCGAGTCGGAGGCGTTCCGCACCCCGGCCATGCACTACCCGCAGCACGTCCAGTTCGGGGTGCCCGCGGGACTGTTCTGCCAGCGGGTGCCGGTCACCCGGCGCGCCCCCTTGGCCGGCGTGCGGCTGCCGCGCAACACCGCGGTGCACGTCTTCGCCGCCACCCTGCTGCGCGCCGCGGCCGCAGCGGGAGGTCCGCGCACCACCGACCTGACGGGAGCCGGACGATGAGCGCATCCACGACCACCGAGGCCGTCCCGACGACCACCGACGCC
>NZ_PVLV01000483.1:197-3337 GCF_002982015.1 Streptomyces solincola | reverse complement strand
CGGGCCGATCAGGAGGGGGTGGCGGGGGGGGGGCTGGTGCAGGAGGCGGGCCGGCCCCCCCCCACGAGGCCCCCGCCGACCTCATCCCCCCCCCCTGGCCGCCGCCCCCCCCGACCTCGCCGCCCGGCTCGACACCCTCACAGCCCCGTAGTGCGAGTCAACGCCAGCCGCCCGCCGGCGACGCCGGGCCTGTGGTCTTCAGGTTGCCGACCCGGCCGCACCGGCTATCGCGGACCGTGCGGATTCCCCCTCGGGCGCGGTGCGAGGGCTCGGCAGCGCGGCCACTGCGGCGGCGAGGTCGAGGTGGGAGTTCATGTCCAGCTCGAACCGGCCGTAGGGGTTCACGTGGGTCCAGAACAGCGGGGACAGGGCCCGTCGGTCGGCGTCGGTGAGCCGCTTCTGCCACTTCTCCTCACTCAGGATGTCCTGGAGGAGCAGGGTGTTGACGTGCACCAGCGCGGACTGGAGCAGGTGCAGGGCGAGCATGGACACCTCCTGGGATCCTTGTCGGAGCCGGTCAGGTCGCCATCTTTGCCATAGAACAGGTCGTGGTTGGCGCTGTTCCAGTTCTCCACGACCTGGGGCCCGTCGTTGATCTCGCGGCGCAGGCCGGCGTCGGCGAGGTAGTCGCAGATGAACGCCGTACGTGCCGCCCGCCCGAGTTCCTCGATCGCCCGGTAGGTGGGGTGCTTGGGACCGCCGCGGGTGAAGCGGCGCAGGACCTGCTCGGCCTCGGCGGTGCCCAGGCGCAGGGCAGTGGTGTACTTCACGATCTGGTCGTACTGCTGGTGGATCAGGTCCCAGTCGATCGTCTTGGTCGACAGCACCGGCGCCAGGTGCGGCCACTTCTCGTCCTCTCCGGCCGTCGGCCGGTACAGCCGCGCGGAGCCGACGTTCTTCAGCCTGGGGAGCAGGTCATGCCGTCAAAGCTAGATCGAACAGCCATGCAATGACACCGGTTTGACGCCCTGGAGGGCGTCATTGACACCCCACTACCCCACTGAGTGACGCCCAGGCGGCGCCCGAAGCGTCGTCGTTCCGACCGATCGGCGGCGAGAACATCGCTTCGCCAACCGGACCGGGCAAGCGGAAGGCCAACGATGACCACGACCGTGCGGGTGTCTCGCGACTCCGACCCACGGAACACGGCTTCGTGGACGTGTCGGCGTCCGTGCTTGCCCCGCCCCCGGGGAGTCGCCGCACAGGCACCCTGTTCGTCCGGGGCGTCCAAGGAGGCCGGTCCGTGGTGGAGCGGATCCCGTAGTCGCGCAGGACAACGGCGTCGCACGGCCGTGATCTGGCATTCACTGGCCAGTGGCAAGCTTGAAGAATGAACGATGCTGCCCCGGCGCCCACCCCCGCGTCGGCACCCCGCAAGCGTGCCCGTGTCCGCGCCCCCGAGCTGATCGGCAAGGGCGGCTGGATCAATACCGGCGGGAAGGATCTGAAGCTCGCGGACTTCCGAGGTCGCACATTGATCCTCGACTTCTGGACCTTCTGCTGCATCAACTGCCTGCACGTCCTGGACGAGCTGCGCGAGCTGGAGGAGAAGCACCGCGACACCGTGGTGATCGTCGGCGTCCACTCGCCGAAGTTCGTGCACGAGGCCGAGCACCGGGCCGTGGTGGACGCCGTCGAGCGCTACGAGGTGCACCACCCGGTCCTGGACGACCCGGAGCTGGCCACCTGGAAGCAGTACGCGGTACGGGCCTGGCCCACCCTCGTCGTCATCGACCCCGAGGGGTACGTCGTGGCGCAGCACGCCGGCGAGGGCCACGCCACCGCGATCGCGACGCTCGTCGCCGAGCTGGAGGCCGAGCACGCCGCCAAGGGCACCCTGCGCCGTGGCGACGGGCCCTACGTACCGCCGGAGCCGGTCGCCACCCACCTCCGCTTCCCCGGCAAGGCGCTGGCGCTGCCGGACGGCACGTTCCTGGTCTCCGACACCACGCGGCACCGCCTGGTGCGGCTCGCGGCCGACGGAGAGAGCGTGCTCAGGGCGTACGGCGACGGGGAGCGCGGTCTGCTCGACGGCCCCGCCGAGCGCGCCCGGTTCAGCGAGCCGCAGGGCCTCGCGCTGCTCCCGGACGGCCGCGTCGTGGTCGCCGACACCGTCAACCACGCCCTGCGCGTGCTGGACGCCGACAGCGGCGAGGTCGTGACGGTCGCCGGCACCGGCGCCCAGTGGTGGCAGGGCTCCGCCACCGCCGGCCCCGCCCGCGAGGTGGCGCTCTCCTCCCCGTGGGACGTCGCCTGGTGGCGCGGCGAGGTGTGGATCGCCATGGCCGGCGTGCACCAGCTCTGGGCGTACGACCCGGCCGCAGGGACGGTCCGCGTCGCCGCCGGCACCACCAACGAGGGCCTGGTCGACGGCCCCGCCGCCGAGGCGTGGTTCGCCCAGCCGTCCGGCCTGGCGGTCAGTGCCGACGGCGAGAGCCTGTGGGTCGCCGACTCCGAGACCAGCGCCCTGCGCCGGGTGGACGCGGACGACCGCGTCCGCACCGCTGTCGGCACCGGCCTGTTCGACTTCGGCCACCGGGACGGCGAGGCCGCGCGGGCCCTGCTCCAGCATCCGCTGGGGGTCACCGCCCTGCCGGACGGCTCGGTCGCGGTCTGCGACACCTACAACCACGCCCTGCGCCGCTACGACCCGTCCTCGGGCCAGGTCAGCACCCTCGCCACCGACCTGCGCGAACCCAGCGGCGCGGTGCTGGCCGGCGAGGACATCGTGGTGGTGGAGTCGGCCCGGCACCAGCTGACCCGGCTGCGCCTGCCGGAGCAGGCCGTGCAGGTGGCCGCGGTCGCCCACCGCACCCGGCGCGAGGCCACCGCCGTCGCCCCCGGCACGCTGCGCCTGGACGTCGTCTTCCGCGCCCCCACCGGCCAGAAGCTCGACGAGCGCTACGGGCCCTCGACCCGGCTCCTGGTCTCCGCCACCCCGCCGGAGCTGATCGCCGACGGCGCGGGCGCCGGCGCCGACCTCTCCCGCACCCTCACCCTCGACCCGGCCGTCACCGAGGGCGTCCTGCACGTCTCGGCGATGGCCGCGTCCTGCGACGACGACGAGGCCAACGAGTACCCCGCCTGCCATGTCCACCAGCAGGACTGGGGCGTCCCGGTCGCCGTCCGCGCGGACGGCG
>NZ_PVLV01000483.1:0-183 GCF_002982015.1 Streptomyces solincola | reverse complement strand
GCCCCACCAGGTCGATGTTGACGCCGCTGGTCTCCCAGTCGGTCGCGAAGGTCAGGATCGCCCCGACCGCGATGAGGATGATGCAGCCACCCAGGCCCATGATTCCCGCCTTCTCGTCGGTTCTCCGACCCTGCGGGTACCCCCGCCCACCCCGCCTACGCAACCCCGCCACCCGTACCGCTA
>NZ_PVLV01000482.1 GCF_002982015.1 Streptomyces solincola | reverse complement strand
GCCGGACCCCGCCCCGTAAAGCACAGCCCGTAAAGCACAGCCCGCGCGAAGCACAGCCCGCGCGAAAGCACAGCCCGTGCGACACCGGCCCGTACCGCTCACCGAGCATCCCATCCCGCCATCCGGACAAGGTGTCCAGATCTTGGAGTCGAGGCGTACGCTCGAAGGAAGGCTCGAAGTGAGCCGGGTCTGATCCACGAGGAGCGAGCGACGATGCCCGAGCTGAGGTCCCGCACTGTCACCCACGGCCGCAACATGGCGGGCGCCCGCGCCCTTATGCGCGCTTCCGGGGTACCGGGCGCGGACATCGGCCGGAAGCCCATCATCGCGGTGGCGAACAGCTTCACCGAGTTCGTCCCCGGCCACACCCACCTCCAGCCGGTCGGCCGGATCGTCTCCGAGGCGATCACCGAGGCCGGCGGCATCGCCCGCGAGTTCAACACCATCGCGGTGGACGACGGCATCGCCATGGGCCACGGCGGGATGCTCTACTCCCTGCCCTCCCGCGACCTGATCGCCGACAGCGTGGAGTACATGGTCGAGGCGCACTGCGCCGACGCCCTGATCTGCATCTCCAACTGCGACAAGATCACCCCCGGCATGCTGAACGCGGCCCTGCGCCTCAACATCCCGACGGTCTTCGTCTCCGGCGGCCCGATGGAGTCCGGCCGGGCCACCCTGGTCGACGGCACCGTCCGCACGCTGGACCTGGTCGACGCGATCTCCGACGCGGTCAACGACAAGATCTCGGACGCCGACATCCTCCGCATCGAGGAGAACGCCTGTCCGACCTGCGGTTCCTGTTCCGGCATGTTCACCGCCAACTCGATGAACTGCCTGACCGAGGCGATCGGCCTGTCCCTGCCGGGCAACGGTTCGGTGCTGGCCACCCACACCGCCCGCCGCGCGCTCTACGAGAACGCCGCCCGCACCGTCGTCGCCCTCACCGACCGCTACTACGCCCAGGGCGACGAGTCCGTCCTGCCCCGCAACATCGCCACCTTCGAGGCGTTCGAGAACGCCATGGCGCTGGACATCGCGATGGGCGGCTCCACCAACACGATCCTGCACCTGCTGGCCGCCGCCCAGGAGGCCGGCGTCCCGTTCGGCCTGGGCGAGATCGACGCCGTCTCCCGCCGCGTCCCCTGCCTGGCCAAGGTCGCCCCCAACGTCGCCAAGGACCGCACGTACTACATGGAGGACGTGCACCGGGCCGGCGGCATCCCCGCCCTGCTCGGCGAGCTGCACCGGGCCGGGCTGCTCAACGAGGACGTGCACTCCGTGCACAGCCCCTCGCTCGCCGACTGGCTCAAGACCTGGGACGTGCGCGGCGGTTCGCCCTCCGAGGAGGCCGTCGAGATGTGGTACGCCGCACCCGGCTGCCGCCGCTCCGCCGAGGCGTTCTCCCAGTCCGAGCGGTGGGACGACCTGGACACCGACGCCGCCGAGGGCTGCATCCGCTCCGCCGAGCACGCCTACTCAAAGGACGGCGGCCTCGCCGTCCTCAAGGGCAACCTGGCCGTCGACGGCTGCGTCGTGAAGACCGCCGGCGTCGACGAGTCCATCTGGACCTTCGAGGGCCCGGCCGTGGTCTGCGAGTCCCAGGAGGAAGCCGTCGAGAAGATCCTCAACAAGCAGATCACCCACGGCGACGTGGTCGTCATCCGCTACGAGGGCCCCAGGGGCGGCCCCGGCATGCAGGAGATGCTCTACCCGACGTCCTTCCTCAAGGGCCGGGGCCTGGGCAAGACCTGCGCGCTGATCACCGACGGCCGCTTCTCCGGCGGCACCTCGGGCCTGTCCATCGGCCACGCCTCCCCCGAGGCGGCCGGCGGCGGCGCCATCGCCCTGGTCGAGGACGGCGACCGCATCCGCATCGACATCCCGGGCCGCTCCATCGAGCTGCTCGTCGATGACGAGACCCTGGCTGCCCGCCGCGAGGCGCTCGGCGGGCGCTACGCCCCCAAGTCCCGCGAGCGCAAGGTCTCCGCCGCGCTCCGGGCGTACGCCGCGATGGCCACCAGCGCAGACAAGGGCGCCGTCCGCGACGTCAGCCTGCTCGGCGGCTGACCGACCCCGGCGCACCACGCGCACGGCCCCGGCGCACCACGCGCAAGGCTCCGGCCCACCCGGCCGGGGCCTTCGCCGTGCCGGCCGGGTCTCCGCTGCCCTCGGGCACAGCTCGGCCTCTGAGCGCTGCCCTTACAACGCAGAGGTCAGAGCCCGGGGCCTTCGCCGTGCCCGACCCCGCGGGCCGCGCGCGCTCACCACCGACCCGGGTCGTCCGTCCGCTGGGCGAAGACCGAGCCGTCCGGCGCGGTGGCGTACACCGCCCCCCGCCCGGCCAGCGGCGCGGGCAGCAGCGCGCTGAAGGTGTACCGGCCGTCGTCCATCCGCGCCCGGGTGGCCCCCACCAGCCGGCCGCGCCCCGCGTCCACCGCCAGCAGCCGCCCGTCCGCGGCGGTCAGATACACCGTGCCGCCCACCACCAGGGGCCGGGACGCCCGGCTGACCCCGGTGTCCAGCCGCCACCGCACGGCCCCCGTCTCCGCCCCTGCCCCCGCCGCCGGCTCCCGGTCCACCGCGACCGCGACGAGCGAGCCGCCTGCCCCGACCACGTACGCCGTGCCGTCCGCCAGCACCGCCTGCGCCTGGTCCACCGGCACGCCCAGCTCCACCCGCCGCGCCCGGCGCTCACCGGTGTCCAGCCGCACCACCGCGTCCGTGTACTGCCCGGCGTCCCGCGACAGCAGCAGCACCGCCGACCCGGTCGCCTGCACCGGGCCGAGATCCCCGGTCAGCCGGACGTCCCACTCCACCGCCCCGTCCGCCACGGCGACCGCGTACACCCGGGTGGCGCGCCCGTCGGGCGTGAGCACCGCCGCGTACGCCGTGCCGTCCGGCCCCGCCACCCACTGCGCCCCGCCCACCGGCAGCCACTTGGACCAGCGCTCCTTCCCGGTGCGCCCGTCCAGCGCCCGGACCGCGCCGTCCGCCCCGGCCAGCAGCACCGTCCCGCCCGCGTGCACCACGCTCGGGTACGCCGAGACGTCCGCGTGCCACACCTCGGACCCGTCGGCCGGGTCCAGCGCGGTCAGCCGCCGGGCCTCCGGCTCCACCAGGTGGACCAGCCCGCCCGAGAGCACCGGCGCCGGCCCCGGCTCGGCCGCCTTGCCCCGTACCGACCAGACCGTCTTCCCGCCCACCGCGTCCAGCCTGGCCGCCCGTACGCCGGCGGCGGTGCAGTACAGGGCCCGGTCCGCGGCGGCGCACAGCGGCATGCGGTTCTCCGCGCCCGCCGTGCCGAGCGTGCTCGCCCACGGCCGGCCGACCTGCGCGGCGGTCTGTGCCGGGGTACGCGGCCGCTCCCCGCCCTCGCGCGCCGACGCCAGGGTCACCACCCCGGTCACGGTCACCGCCAGCACGGCCAGCCCCGCCAGCGCGGTGACGGCCCGCGGCCGCCGCCGAGTCCGACGCCCCTCCGCGCCCGAGCCACCGCTCCCGTCCCCGTCCCCACTGCCGGCCCCGCTCCCGGTCCCGTTCCGGTCGGTCTCGCCGCCGCCCCTTCCCCGGACGCCCAGCACCATCGTCCGGCCCGCCGTACCGGCCGACTCCCTACCGGCCGACCCCGTACCGGCCGACCCCGTACCGGCCGACC
>NZ_PVLV01000481.1 GCF_002982015.1 Streptomyces solincola | reverse complement strand
GGCGGCGGGAGTTCGGAGGTTTCACCGCGGACACCGGGCCGACGGTGCTGACCATGCCGCACCTCGCGGACGAGGCGTTCGCCGCGGTCGGCGACAGCCTGCACCGCCGGGTCGAGCTGGTGCCGCTGACGCCGGCCTACCGGGCCGGGTTCGCCGACGGGTCGCGGATCGACGTGCACACCGACGGCGACGCCATGGAGGAGGAGGTCCGGCGGTTCGCGGGCCCCGCGGAGGCCGCCGGATACCGGGAGCTGCGGTCCTGGCTGAAGAAGCTGTACCGGGCGCAGATGAACCGGTTCATCGACGCGAACTTCGACTCGCCCTTCCCGTTGCTGCACCCGGACCTGGCGAGGCTGGCCGCGCTGGGCGGCTTCGGAAGGCTGGACCGGCGGATCGGGCGGTACCTCTCGGACGAGCGGCTGCGACGGATCTTCTCCTTCCAGTCGCTGTACGCGGGGGTGGCGCCGGCCCGGGCGCTGGCCGCCTACGCGGTGATCGCCTACATGGACACGGTCGCCGGGGTCTACTTCCCGCGCGGCGGCATGCACGCGCTGCCGGCGGCGATGGCGGCGGCGGCCGGGGACGCCGGGGCGGACTTCCGGTGGTCGGCGGGCGTGACGGAGCTGGAGCGGTCGGCCGGGCGGGTGCGGGCGGTCAAGCTGTCCACCGGGGAGCGCATCGCCTGCGACGCGGTGGTGCTCACCCCGGACCTGCCGGTGGCGCACCGGCTCCTGGGCCGGGCCCCGCGCCGGCCGCTGGCGCTGCGGCACTCCCCCTCGGCGGTGGTGCTGCACGCCGGCACCGACCGCACCTGGCCCGAACTGGCGCACCACACACTGTCGTTCGGCGCGGCGTGGGAGGGGACGTTCGAGGAGCTGACGCGCACCGGGCGGCTGATGAGCGACCCGTCGCTGCTGATCACCCGGCCCACCGCGCACGACCCGTCCCTCGCCCCGGCCGGCCGGCACCTGCACTACGTGCTGGCGCCCTGCCCCAACACGGTGACCGGCCCCTCGGTGCGCGACTGGGCCGAGCTGGGCCCGCGTTACCGGGACTCGGTGGTCGCGGAGCTGGAGCGGCGCGGGCTGACCGGGTTCGGCGCGGCGATCGAGCGGGAGGTGCTGGTGACGCCCGCCGACTGGGCGGCGCAGGGGTACGGCGCCGGCACGCCGTTCTCTGTGTCGCACACCTTCGCCCAGACCGGTCCGTTCCGGCCGCGCAACATGGTGCGGGGGGTGGACAACGTGGTGCTGGCCGGCTGCGGCACCACCCCGGGCGTCGGCGTGCCCACCGTGCTGATCAGCGGCAAGCTGGCGGCGGCCAGGATCACCGGCGGCGACCGCCGGCGACCGCCCGGCGCGGTGCGCGGGGCGGCGGCCGCCCCGGCCGTCCGGGCGGGCCGGCCGGTGGCGGCCGCCGAAGCCGCCCGGCCGCGTACCGCCCCGGAGGCGCCCACCCGATGACCCTCCGTCCCGCGCATCCGCGCCGCTCCTGCCCTGGCACGACCCCCCTTCCCGAGAGGCGGCGGCGATGACCCGACGCGAACTCGACGCCGCGGGCGTCACCGATCCGGCCCTGCGCGCGGCGTACACGCGCTGCCGGGAGCTGAACGCCCGGCACGGGCGCACCTACTTCCTGGCCACCCGGCTGCTGCCGGTGGAGCGGCGCAGCGCGGTGCACGCCCTCTACGGCTTCGCCCGCTGGGCGGACGACATCGTCGACGGGCTCGACCGGCGGGAGACACCCGCCGAGCGGGACCGGCTGCTGAAGCTGCTGGAGGACGACCTGGCGTGCGGGCTGCGCGGCCGCGGCGGCGACGAGCCGGTGGTGCGGGCGGTCGCGGACACCGCCGAGCGGTACGCCATCGACCCGGTGCTGTTCGCCGACTTCATGGCCTCGATGCGCTCGGACCTGACCGTCACCGACTACCCCGCCTACGAGGACCTGCGCGGCTACATGCACGGCTCGGCGGCGGTGATCGGCCTCCAGATGCTGCCGGTCCTGGGCACGGTGACCTCCCGGGAGGAGGCCGCGCCGCACGCGGCGGCCCTCGGGGTGGCGTTCCAGCTCACCAACTTCCTCCGGGACGTCGGCGAGGACCTGGACCGCGGCCGGATCTACCTGCCCGGCGACCTGCTGGCCGCGCACGGCGTGGACCGGGCCCTGCTGGAGTGGAGCCGGCGCACCGGCCGCGACGACCCCCGCATCCGGGCCGCGCTCGTCGCGGCGGCCGAACTGACCCGCGGCGTCTACCGGGAGGCCGAGCCCGGCATCGCCATGCTGGAGCCGCGCACCCGCCCCTGCATCCGTACCGCTTTCGTGCTGTACGGCGGCATCCTGGACGCCATCGCCGCCGACGGGTACGCGGTGCTGCACCGCCGCTCGGTGGTGCCGAGGCGGCGGCGGGCGGCCGTGGCGGCCGGCGGGCTGGCCCGCATCCTGGCCGCCCGGGTGCCGCGCGGCAGCGCCCCGCCGCCCCGGCCGCGCCCGCCGGTGCGGCAGCCCGCACCCGAGGAGGGCGCCCGATGAGCGCGCCGGGGAAGGGCGGACGCCGCTGGACCTCGCCGCTGAAGCTGCGCAGCGGCCCGGACTGGGCGGCGCAGCGGCCGACCTGGCGGGACGCGAGGCCGTCGCTGATCGCCGAGGCGCTCAAGCGCGCGGCGGCCCGCCCCTCCGGGAACTGGTACGCGGTCGGCGCGGCGCGGGAGGTGACCGCCGACGGGCGTCCGGCCGGCCGGACCGTGGGCGGGACCGAGGTCGTGCTGTGGCGGGACGCGGACGGCGTGCTGCGGGCCGGCCCCGGGGTGTGCCCACATCTGGGGGCGCCGCTGAAGGACAGCCGGGTGGTGTGCGGGACGCTGGTCTGCCACTGGCACGGACTGGCGCTGGAGGGCGGGCCGTTCGCCGGCTGGGAGCCGTACCCGGCGTACGACGACGGGGTGCTGGCCTGGGTGCGGCTGGACGCGGTCGGCGGCGAGGAGCCGCTGGAGCGCCCGGTGGTGCCGGCCCGGCCCGCGCCGGCCGGCGCGGTGGACTCGGTCTACACCGGGGCGGGGGTGTGCGAGCCGGAGGACGTGGTCGCCAACCGGCTGGACCCCTGGCACGGCTCGTGGTTCCACCCGTACTCCTTCGTGGACCTGAAGGTGGTGGACACCCCCGGGGGCGGGGCCGCCGGCGCGGACGACGGCTTCGCGGTGGACGTGTCGTTCCGGGTGGCGGGGAAGCTGGTGGTGCCGGTGCGGGCGGTGTTCACCGCGCCCGAGCCGCGGACCGTCGTCATGCACATCACCGACGGGGAGGGCGCCGGCTCGGTGGTGGAGACGCACGCCACGCCGCTGACCGCGCCGGGCGCCGCCCGGCCCCGTACCGCCGTGGTGGAGGCGGTGGTCGCGGCATCCGAGCGGCGCGGCTTCGCGCTGGCCCGGGCCGCCGCGCCGGCCCTGCGGCCGCTGATGCGCCGGGCGGCGGGCCGGCTGTGGCGCGACGACCTGGCCTATGCCGAACGCCGCTGGGCGCTGCGCAGCACCGGCCGCTTCCCGGGCTGAGCCCGGGAAGCGGCCGGGGTGTGTCAGCGGCCGGCGCGGCGGGCCAGGGTGCGCAGCAGGCGGGAGCGGCCGGCGCGGGGCACCGTCCACAGGACCTGGCCGGTGACGCCCCAGTCGGCGAGCAGGGCGTTGGCGGCCTGGAAGCCGGTGGTGGCGGCGCGTTCCATCAGGGCCACCGGCAGGTCGGTGCGGACCAGGTCGCCGGCCAGCACCACGCCCGGGTGCGGGGTGCGCACGCCGGGGCGGCGCGCGAAGCCGCCGACCGGGAACACCGGGCAGTCCGCCCGCCATTCGTGGCGCGCGTCCACCGCGCGGGCGTCGCGGGTCTCCGGGTAGACCTCGTGCAGTCGGGCGACCATCCGCTCCTGGACCTCCTTGCGTTCGGCGCTCTCGTCCACCGCGTAGGCGTGCAGCTCCACCACCGAGCCGCCGGTGCGGGCCGCCCAGCGGGCCGCCTCGCCCTCCCAGCGGTCCAGCACGCTGACGTTGTCCAGTCCGTCATAGCCGCTGGTGCCCAGGAAGCCGGGGCGCTCGGGCGCGACCGGCCGGTCCAGCCAGAGCCGGGAGACCAGGAACGGCGGCGCGGTGCGCAGCGCGGCGACGTCCGCCCGCCAGTCGGCGTCGCCCAGCTCCGGGGAGCCGGCCACCACCGCGCGCAGCCCGCCGGTGTCCAGGGCCAGGACGACCGCCTGGTAGCGCTCCACTCCCCCGTCGGTGACGACGTCCAGGTCTCCGCCCGGCAGGGGGGCGACGCCGCTGACCGGCGTCCGCGTGCGCAGGTCGGCGCCCAGGCCGCCGAGGTAGCCGGCCAGCGGCTCCCACAGCGCCTGCGGGTAGGGCTCGGTGGGCACGTCGAACAGCAGGCCCTCGGAGGAGCCGAGGAAGTAGATGTGGAACATCACCAGCAGCTCGGCGGCGGACAGTTCGCGCGGGTCGGCGAAGAAGCTGCGGGAGAACACCTCGAAGGCCAGGTGGTGCGCGGCTTCGGGGAAGTTGACGGCGCGCAGGAAGTCGTACGCGCTGGTGCCGTCGTACCGCCGGTAGACCTCGGGCACCCGGACGTCGAGCAGCGGCAGCGCGGCGCGGGCGTCGAGCGCGGCGAGGTCGCGCAGCCCGAAGGTGGGGCTGAGGGCGACGAACCCGGCGGCGCTCAGCGGCGGGGTGCGCGGCACCCGGGCGAAGCCGTCGGTCAGCCCGGAGCGGTGGCGCAGCGGATAGTCGGGCAGGCCGGTGAGCCGGGCGAGCGCCGGGTCGGTGCGGCGCAGCAGGCCGCGCAGGTTGTAGTACTGGCGGAAGAAGGCGTGGAAGCCGCGGCTCATGGTGGCCTCGGAGCCGTCGGCGAGCCGGGTGCTCCAGCCGGCGAGCCGGCCGCCGAGGGTCGGTTCGCGCTCGTAGAGCGTGACCTGGATGCCGCGTTCGGCGAGCGCGGTGGCGGCGGCGAGGCCGGCGATGCCGCCGCCGATCACGGCGGTGCGCGGCGCGGGTCCGCCGGAGTACCGGG
Source organism: Streptomyces solincola (assembly GCF_002982015.1). GTDB lineage: Bacteria > Actinomycetota > Actinomycetes > Streptomycetales > Streptomycetaceae > Streptomyces > Streptomyces solincola. Next base: position 249 of record NZ_PVLV01000481.1, on the reverse strand, counting down.
GCCGGCCGGGGGCGGGCAGCAGGACCTCGGCGCGGCGGTCGCGGCCCCGGCGGGCGGCGGGGGCGCTCACGCCCGGTCCTCGGCGGCGGTGCGCGGCGCGGCGACGGTGGGGCGGGTGGCCAGGAAGGTGTGGACGATGCCGGTCTGCCAGCCGGCCACCGGCAGGGTGCGCACCGCGCCGAAACCGCGGCGGCGCAGCCTGTCGGCGAACTCGGGGGCGGTGTCGAAGTCGATGACGCTGCGCCGCCG
>NZ_PVLV01000480.1 GCF_002982015.1 Streptomyces solincola | reverse complement strand
GCGGCCGGCCTCGACGGCGTTCCGGTTGCAGCGGCCGGACGGGGTGACCCGGCACGTCCGGGTGATCGCCGAGCCGGTGCTGGACGCCGACGCGCGGCTGCTGATGGTGCGCGGCGCCTATCAGGACATCTCGGCGCAGCACTGGACGGAGGTGGCGCTGGCGGCCACCCGGGACCAACTGGCGCACACCGAGCAGGAGTCGGCTGAGCGCAACCGGCTGGCGCTCCAGTTGCAGCACGCCATCATGCCGCCGGCCGGCGGTCCGCTGGCCGCGCCGGGGCTGCGCGTCGGGGTGCGCTACCGGCCGGCCGAGACCGAGCACCTGGTGGGCGGCGACTGGTACGACGCGTTCGTGCTGCCGTCCAAGCAGGTGCTGGTATGCGTGGGCGACGTGGCCGGGCACGGCATCCAGGCGGCGACCAGCATGATCGTGCTGCGCAACGCGCTGCGCGGCCTCGCGGTCACCGGGGCGGGTCCGGCCCAGTTGCTGACCTGGCTCAACATCGTCGCCCACCATCTGACGGACCAGGTGACGGCGACCGCGGTGTGCGGTCTCTTCGACCCGGACACCCGGGTGCTGCGCTGGGCCCGGGCGGGCCATCTGCCGCCGGTGCTGGTGACCGGCGAGGCGACCACCACGCTGCCGGTGATCCAGGGGATGCTGCTCGGCGCGGTGGCGCACACCGAGTACGAGGAGGGCGAGGTCCGGCTGGAGCCGGGCGACACCCTGCTGATGTACACCGACGGGCTGGTGGAGCGGAAGGGCGCCTCGCTCCAGGAGTCGCTGGAGCTGCTGGTCGGCACCGCCCGGCAGTCGGCGCCGTCGCTGGAGCAGCGGCTGGACCGGCTGCTGACGCACAGTGCGGCGGACACCGACGACGACACCTGTGTGGTGGGCATCCAGGTCGAGTAGCCGGCCGCCAGGCGACCGGACTTCGCGGGTACACGGCGAGGTCCGGCCCCCGCTCGTGCGGGCGGGGGCCGGACCTGGCCGGAGGGGGCGAGTGCCGTGCGGGCGGTGGG
>NZ_PVLV01000047.1 GCF_002982015.1 Streptomyces solincola | reverse complement strand
CGGAATTGCTGCGTCCGGGCCGGTGCGGCCATGGAGCCCGAAGACCGGCGCGGTCTTCGGGCTCCTGTTCGCCTTCGTTCACCCGCAGGGGTGAGGTGGTGAGGTCAGCGCGGTCCGGCGACGGTGTACGGGTCGCGCTCCCGCTGCTCCGGTACGGCGCCGGGGGCCGGGGCGGGCGCGGCGGCGGCCTGCTTGCGGGCGGCCCAGCGGCCGACGGCGTTGACCACGGGCCGCTCGACCAGGTAGTGGCTGAGGGTGGCGGCCAGGATGCTGCCGGCCAGCACGGCGGTCATCAGCTCCGGGAAGCCGATGGTGCCGCGGAGCTGGTTCATCATCCCGGGCTCGGTGCCGAAGACGCTGCCGGTCTCGAACCAGAAGTACATGACCGCGAAGTGCCAGAGGTAGATGCCGTAGGAGATCCGGCCGAGGTAGCGGGAGACCGGGTTGGCGACGATGGCGTCCACCACCCGGGACTTGGCCCCGGGTATCGCGAGCGGCATCACCATCAGGTAGGAGAAGCCCAGCAGCAGGAAGTACTGGGTGAGGGCGAGGCCGACGCCCTCGTAGTCGCCGTAGCCGGGGCGGCCGAAGGGCTGGGAGCAGTTGAAGGCGTAGATGGCCAGCGCGCCGACCCAGAACAGCAGCGGGTGGTTGCCGGCGATCCGGTGGAGGAACGGCTCGCGGCCGGGGCGCAGCTCGGCCAGCACTTGCAGAATGGCCATGCCCATGCCGAGGGCGAACGCGCCGCCGACGGCCAGCGGCCACCAGTACTGCTCGGGGTAGACGCCCATCTCGGGGCGGTGGATCCACCAGGTCCACACCGCCGAGCCGGCTGTGATCAGGACCAGCGGGACGAGCATGCGGCGGGCCTTGCGCACCGGGTCGGCGACGCCCTTGGCGAGCTTGTGCATCAGGGCGGCGATCAGCGGCAGCGCGAGGTAGTACTGCATCTCGGCGGGCACGGTCCAGGCCGGGTCCATGCCGGCGATCCAGGTGTAGTCGTAGACCTGGAGCATCAGCAGCGGCCGCAGCACGTACCAGGGGCCGTCCACCGCGGCGTAGTTGAGCAGGAACACGCAGACGACGGCGAGCAGCGCGTACGCCGGCCAGAGCCGGGCCAGCCGCTTGGCGAGGAAGGGGCCGATCCGGGGGCGGGTCCCGCCGCCGAGGGTCCAGCGGGCGAACGGCCGGTACAGCAGCATGCCGGACAGGACGAAGAACGGGCCGAGCGCCAGCGGGCGCATGCCGGCCAGCAGGGTGGCGAGGAACTCGTTGCCCGGGGGCGCGACGTAGGCGCCCATCACTCCGGCGGCGAAGGACGTGTGCACGCCCGCCACCCCGAGGGCGCACAGCGCGCGGACACCGTCGAGCCCTCCGACACGCTTGGTCTGGTGGGCCGGCGCCGCGGCCCGCTTCTCATTCACTGCGGAGAGCTCCTCTACGTCGTCGCTCGGTGGCTCGTTCAGCATGGGCATGGCCGGAATGGCGCGCCATCTTCTGCCGTGCGGTCTGCGGCCGCCGGCCCTGCGCGCGCAGGGCGCCGGGGCCGGACTTCCCCAGGTCGCGGCGCGGCCGTCGGCAACGCAATCCAGGAGATGCCGGGTCCGTCCGGGCTGTGTGAGCGTTCCGCCAGACCCGTCCGCCGGGTCCGCGGACCGCTATCGGCGGGGACGAGCGATTGGACAGCAGATGGTCTCCACCTCGGAACAGCAGATGGTCTCCACCTCTGGACGGCCGTCGGTCGCTCCTTCGGCGCACTCCCCCGCCCTTCCTGCCGCCTGCACCGTCCATGAGCGCTTCGCCGCGCAGGCGCGCCGGACGCCGGACGCGGTGGCGGTGGCGCAGGGCGAGGCGGTGCTGACCTACCGGCAGCTCGACGAGCGGGCCGAGCGGCTCGCGCACGAGCTGGCCGGATGCGGCGTCGGGCCCGGCGACCCGGTCGCGGTGCTGATGGAGCGCTCGCCGCACCTGGTGGTCGCGATCCTCGCCGCGCTCAAGGCCGGCGGCTGCTATCTGCCGCTGCACGCGGCGGACCCGGCCGAGCGGATGCGGCGGGTGCTGGAGCGCGCCGGATCGCCGGTGCTGCTCGCCGACCGGGCGACGCGGGAGCGCGGGCTGCCGGAGGGCGGCGGCCGCACCGTCGTCGTGGACGCGGACGCCGGCGCCGGTGGCGGCGCGCCCGCGGGCGGGCTGCCGGCGGGGGACGCGGACGGCACGGCGTACGTCATCCACACCTCCGGTTCGACCGGGGAGCCCAAGGGCGTGGCGGTCACCCATCGCGGGGTGCTCGGCCTGGTGGACGACTCCGCCTGGGACGGCGGCGCGCACGACCGGGTGCTGGCGCTCGCCCCGTACGCCTTCGGAGTCTCGACCTACGAGCTGTGGGTGCCGCTGCTGCGCGGCGGGACCATGGTGCTGCCGCCGCCGGGCAGTCCGGGCGTGCGCACCGTGCGCAGGCTGATCGCCGAGCACCGGATCACCGCGCTGCATGTGACGGCCGGGCTGTTCCGGCTGTTCGCCGAGGAGGCCCCGGACAGCTTCGCCACCGTGGCCGAGGTTCTGACCGGCGGCGACACCATCTCCCCCACGGCCGTGCGGCGGGTGCTGGACGCCTGCCCGGACACCGTGGTGCGGGCCATGTACGGGGCGACCGAGGTGTCCTCGTTCGCCGCCTGCGCGGTGCTGACCGCGCCGTTCACGCCGAGCGGCCCGATCCCGGTCGGCCGGCCGCTGGACACCGTCCAGGCCCGGCTGCTCGACGAGGAGCTGCGGCCCGTGCCGGACGGCGGGACGGGCGAGCTGTACCTGGCCGGCGAGCGGCTCGCGGCCGGCTACTTCGGCCGGCCCGACCTGACCGCCGAACGCTTCGTCACCGACCCGCACACCGAGCCGGGGGTGCGGATGTACCGCACCGGCGACCTGATGAGGCGGGGCCCGCACGGGCTGGAGTTCGCCGGGCGGGTCGGCGACCAGGTCAAGATCCGCGGCTTCCGGGTGGAGCCGGGCGAGGTGGAGCACGCGCTGGCCCGGCAGCCGGGCGTGGCGCACGCCGCGGTCGTCGCCCGGCAGCCCGAGGGCGGCGGCGAGAAGCAGCTCCACGCCTATGTCGTGGCCCGGGAGCCGGGTCTGGACCTGGCGGCGGTGCGCAGGGCGGCCGCCGAGGAGCTGCCCGACTACCTGGTGCCCGCCCACTTCACCGAGCTGGCCGCGCTGCCGCTGACCGCCAACGGCAAGCTGGACCGGGCCGCGCTGCCGGCCCCCCAGACGCCCCGCCGGGCGGCGGAAGCACCCCCGGTGAGCCCCGTGGACGACGCCCGGCAGGAGGCGCTGTGCGCGCTGTTCGCCTGGGTCCTCGGCATCCCGTCCATCAGCCCCGACGACAGCTTCTTCGCACTCGGCGGCCAGTCTCTCCAGGCGATGCGGCTGGCCACCCGGATCGAGGCCGAGTTCGGGGTGGAGGTGACGGTCGGGGACGTGCTCAACCACCCGACGGTCGCCGAACTGGACGTACGCCTCCGGGAGTTGGCAGAGACCGTCGTACCGCCGGCGGAGGTGGCGTGATGACCGAGGAGACCCGGGCGCTCGCCGCGCCGCCGCGCCTGTGCGTGGTGCTGCGCGACTCGCTGGGCCGCCACTCGCTGTGGCCGGCCGCCATGGACGCCCCGGTCGGCTGGCCGGTGGTGCACGGGCCGGACGGCGCGGACCGCTGCCTGGCCTTCATCGAGACCGCGGCCGCGGCAGCCGGGCGGGTCGCGGACCGCGCCGCCGTCCACCGCCCCGGCCCCGGTCCCGACGACCTGGCCCCCGCCGCCTGAACCGCCCTTCCCGCGCACACCCCTTACCCGAAAGGACCGCTCACGTGACCATCACCGCCGCGCCGCCGGAGGCGGACGGACGCGACCAGCGCATCCCGCTCTCGTACAACCAGGAGTTCCTGCGGGCGTTCGACAAGGGCGCCACCGACGGCGCGTTCGGCCACCGGCACACCCTGGTGGGCGGCTGGCGGGTCACCGGCGAGATCGACCTCGACGCGCTCCAGCGGGCGCTGGACGACGTGGTCGTGCGCCATGAGGTGCTGCGCACGGCGGTGGTGGGCGACGAGCAGGGCGGCCACCAGGTGGTCCACCCGCCGGCGCCGGTCGCGTTCGAGGTGCGCGAGCTGGGCGCGCAGGACGAGCGGCCGCGCGAGGTGCGGGCCGAGGAGTTCCTCAACGAGCTGGACGCCCGCCCGTTCGACGTCCGCGAGCTGCCGCACCTGCGGGCCGCGCTCGGCCGCTTCGACGCGACCGACGCGGTGCTGGTGCTGGCCACCCACCACACCTCCACCGACGCCTGGTCGCTCCAGGTCGTCGCCCGCGACCTGGCCGCCGCCTACGCGGCCCGCACCGGCGCGGCCCCGGCGCAGGAGGAGCAGCCCGCCCAGTACCGGGAGTTCGCGCACTGGCAGCAGGAGACCGCCGGCAGCGAGAAGCTGGACGCCGCGCGCGGCTACTGGCGGGAGACGCTGGACGGCGTGCAGATCACCGGCATCACCTCCGACCGGCCGCGCGACGAGTCCCTGGCGAGCGCCTACGGGGTGCACCGCTTCGTCTTCGACGCGCAGCTCTCCGCCGACGTGCTGGAGTTCGCCAAGGCGACCCGCTCGACGCCGTTCATGGTGATGGCCGCCGCCTACAGCCTGCTGCTGCGCGAGCGGACCGGCGCCACCGACATCGTCTTCCCGACCTTCTCCTCCGGGCGGTACGAGGAGCGCTTCGCGGACTCGGTCGGCCCGTTCTTCAACTTCGTGCCGATCCGCGTCGACACCACCGGGTGCGCGACCGTCGGCGACGTGCTGGACCGGGCTCGCACCGCCTGCGTCGGCGCGTACCAGCACGAGATCCCGTTCGCCCGGATCGCCGAGGACAGCCCCGCGCTGCTGGCGCCGTTCGCCGACGGGTTCCTGGCCGTGGTCGCCTTCGAGGTGCTCCAGACCGCGTTCCCGGCCGAGGGCGGCGTGCCGGGCGGGCCGCAGCTCGCCGAGATCCGCCGCCGCACGCTGTCCCAGGAGGTCAGCTCGGCCATCCCGGACGGCGGTCTGTGGGCGATGGACGTACTGCCGGGCGGCGAGCTGGCCGGCAGCCTGAAGTTCGACCACCACCGCTTCGACGAGGCCACCGCCGTGGCCCTGGTGGACCGCTTCCGCGAGCTGCTGCGCACCCTGTCCGACGCCCCCGCCACCCCGCTGGCCTGACGCCGTCCGCCCACCGGTTCCCGACGCAGTAAGGACGCGATCGACGATGACCACCCTGGCGCCCTCCGCCCCCGCGGCTCCGCCGGAGCCCGGTCTGACCCCGGACGAGGTCGTCGCCCGGGCCGAGGCCCTGGCCGCGACCCTGGTCGAGCGGCAGGCCGAGACCGAGCGGCGCGGCTACTACGCCGAGGACACCCACGAGGCGTTCTCCCGCGCCGGCTTCTACCGCATCCTGGTGCCGCGCCGGTACGGCGGCTACGAGTTCGGCCCGGAGACCTTCGCGAAGGTCGCCATGGCGCTGGCCCGCGGCTGCCCGTCCACCGGCTGGATGTACCTGTTCGGCGCGGCGCACGCGCTGGTGGCGGGCACCGTCTTCGAGGAGGAGGTGCAGGCCGAGCTGTTCGCCGGCGGGGAGTTCATCTGCCCGGCGACGGTCGCGCCGGCCGGCTCCGCCCGCCCCGACGGGGAGGGCGGCTGGATCCTGGACGGCACCTGGGGCTACTGCTCGGGGTCGCCGTACGCCACCCACTTCATCGGCCACACCCTCGTCGCCGCCGGCGAGGGGCAGCCGCCCGCGCCGATGCTGTTCGTCGCCCCCCGGGAGAAGTTCGAGCGGCTGGAGGACTGGGGGGCGCAGCTCGGCCTCAAGGGCAGCGGCTCGCACAGCATCCGGATCGAGGGCGCCCGCATCCCCGGCCGGCACACCCTGGGCGGGCACCTGAGCATGATGGCGGTCACCGAGGACACCCCGGGCCGCCGGCTGCACGGGCCGGAGTACGGCGGCGGGCCGCTCAGCTTCATGCTCCTGGAGCTGGGCGTCCTCGCGGTCGGCATGGCCCGGGGCGCGCTGGACGCCTACGACCTTCTGATGCGCACCCGCACCACATCGTTCTTCCCGATCGTGCCGCGTACCGAGGACGCCGACTTCCAGGCCCGCTACGGCGAGGCGGCCGGCCGGATCGCCGCCGCGGAGGCGGCCGTGCTGCACGCCGTGCAGCAGTGGCAGGCGCTGTGCGGGAAGGAGCCGGCGGCCTTCACCCGCGAGGAGGAGCTGCGGCTGGCCCTGATCGGCCGGGAGGCGGTCCGGCTGGCCTGGGGCGCGGTGGAGGGCCAGCTCTTCCCGACCGCCGGCTCCAGCTCGGTCCGCGCCGGCGAGCGGGTGGAGCGGGTCTGGCGCGACATGTCCACCCTGCACAGCCACGCCGGCAACGGCGTCTTCCTCGCCTCGCTCGCCCCCCGGGAACTCGCCCAGGCCCACTTCGGCCCGGCCGCCGGCTGAGCGCCGCGTCCCCCGCCCCTCACCTCACCTCTCATTCGGGATGGACCCCATGGAACAAGGCTGCCCCTTCGCCCTCGACACCACCGGCCGCGACATCCACGCCGAGGCCGCGGTTCTGCGGGCCCAGGGCCCGGCGACCAGGGTGGAGCTGCCCGGCGGGGTGTTCGCCTGGTCGCTGAACGGCCACGCGGTGATCAAGCAGGTGCTCACCGACCCGCGGGTCACCAAGAGCGCCCGCAACCACTGGCCGGCCTTCGTCAACGGCGAGGTGCCGCCGGACTGGGAGCTGATCAGCTGGGTCGCGATGGACAACATGGTGACCGCGTACGGCAAGAACCACGTGCGCCTGCGCAAGCTGACCGGCGCGGCGTTCACCCCGCGGCGCACCGAGGCCTTCCGCCCGCGCGTGGAGGAGCTGACCGACCAGCTCCTGGACGCGCTGGAGCAGGCCGCGCCGGGCGAGACGGTGGATCTGCGGGAACGATTCGCCTACCCGCTTCCCGCCCGTCTGGTGGCCGACCTGATCGGTATGCCGGAGGAGGCCCGGGCCAAGACCGCGAAGGTCATCGACGCGATGGTGGACACCACCATCACGCCCGAGCAGGCCCAGGCGGTGCTGGCCGGCTGGCGCGGCGCGATGGCCGACCTGATCGCCGACAAGCGGCGCGAGCCGGGCGAGGACATCACCAGCGACCTGGTGGCCGCCCGGGACGAGGACGGCACCAGACTGTCCGAGGACGAGCTGACCGACACGATCTTCGCGATCCTGGGGGCCGGTTCGGAGACCACGATCAACTTCTTCGACAACGCCATCACCGCGCTGCTGAGCGACCCGGCCCAGCTCGAACTGGTCCGCTCCGGGCAGGCGACCTGGGACGACGTCATCGACGAGACCCTCCGGGTGGAGTCGCCGCTGGCGCACCTGCCGCTGCGGTACGCCGCCGAGGACATCGAGCTGGACGGGGTGACCATCCCCAAGGGCGACCCGATCCTGGTCAACTACGCCGCGGTGGGCCGCGACCCGGCGCTGCACGCCGACCGGCCGGACGCCTTCGACCTGACCCGCGCCGACAAGTCGCACCTGTCCTTCGGCTTCGGCCCGCACTTCTGCCTGGGCATGGGCATAGCCCGGCTGGTGGCCACCACCGGCCTGTCCCGCCTCTTCGCCCGCTTCCCCGGCCTCGAGCTCGCCGTCGACCGCGACGGCCTCCAGCCCCTGCCCACCTTCATCATGAACGGCCACCGCAGCCTGCCCGTCCGCCTCACCGCCCGCGTCCCGGCGACGGCCACGGCCGGCTGACGCGGCGGCACACCGAAGCGGNNCCCGCTTCGCGCTGCCCCGCCGCACGCCTTCCCGGGCGTCCCCGGCCATCGCGGCGGGCGGCTCGCCGGCGGGCGTCACGCCTGCTGACGAGAGGGCGCAGGGGGCAGGGGACAGCAGGGGCAGGGCGCAAGGCGCAGGGCGCGGGGCGCAGCCGGAAGCCCGCCCCGCCGATGACGCGGCGGGACGGGCTTCCGGGATGGGGAGGGGCCCCCGAAGGGGGCGCTAGGCGGCTGCGGCCGGGACGGCGGCGGGCGCCTGGGCGGCCCGCTGGGCGCCCTCGGTGACGCGCTGGATCATCTCGGGGGTCATCAGGGCGTCGGGGGTGGCGACCAGGCCGGCGACGCGCATGAAGGTGGCGGTGACCTCGCCGTCCACCGTGGCCGCGGCGTGCAGGGCGGCCATGAAGGCGCCGGACGCCTCCCACTCGGGGGTGCGCTCGCCCTCGACCTCGGGGTAGCCGAGGTCGGCGCCGGCCGAGAACTGCCAGGGGACCTCGATGACCTGGGCGATGTCGGCGAGGAAGGACTGGGGGTCGACGGGGCCCCGGGCCAGGTGCTCGCGCAGGACGAGGGCTTCCAGGGCGGAGACGGTCATGCCCTGGCCGTAGACCGGGTTGAAGCTGCACGCGGCGTCGCCGACGACCAGGAAGTTGCCGGGGAAGCGGTCGAGCCGCTCGTAGCGGCGGCGCTGGCTGGCCGGGTAGCGGATGACCGCGCCGTCGTCGACCGGCTCGGCGTCGTGGATGGCGTCGTGGATGTCGGTGACCGGCAGCGTACGCGTCCACTCCAGGAAGCCGGGCAGGTCGGCCGGGGCGCTGTCGCCGAGGACGCCGGTCAGCGAGACGACCACCAGGCCGTCCTCGATCCGGGACAGGAACGCGCCGCGCCGGTGGCTGGGCGAGGAGACCGGGTTGATGGAGAGGTCGCCGTCCAGGACGGCCTCGTCGCGCAGCCTGAAGCGGCGGGTGGTGTAGGAGAGGTCGATGCGGATGCGCTCCTCGTCGGGGCGCTCGTAGCCGAACTCCTCCAGCCACAGCGGGGTGCGCGAGCCGCGGCCGGTGGCGTCGACCACCAGGTCGGCGGCGATGACGCGCTCGGCGGCGCCGGGCTCCTGCGACTGGACGCGGACGCCGGTGACCGTGTCGCGGGTCTCGTCGGCGACCAGGCCGGCGATGTCGTGGCGCTCCAGCAGGGTCACCCCGGCCAGGGCCTCGACCCGGTCGCGCACCCGGCTCTCCAGCACCGGGCGGGTGGCGGAGACGCAGAGCAGCCCCGTCCGGCCGGGGGCGAGCCGGCGGCCGTTGAAGAACCAGCGCAGCTCGCCCAGGTCGCCGGTGGGGATGCCGGCGGCGACGGCGTCCCGGGTGAAGCCGGGGAACAGCTCGTCGAGTATCTGCTGCCCGCGGGCCAGCAGCCCGTGGACGTGGCGTCCCTGCCCCACGCCCTTGCGGGCCGTGGTCGTGCCGGCGACGGCGTCGCGCTCGACGACGACGACCTCGTCGTAGGAGTCGGCCAGCACCCGCGCGGCCAGCAGCCCCGCCATGCTGGCGCCGAGCACCACCGCGCGCTCGCCCACCCTGTGCGTCATGGACTTCCTCACCTCTCTGGGGGTTCTCGGGTTCCTGTCGGGACGGGGTGTCCGTCAGGCGGCGTTGCGGGGGGTGTTCTGGTACGCGGCGAGGTGCCAGCGGCCGTCGCGCCGGACCACGACCCAGGAGGCGTTGACGGCCCGCTCGGGGCTGGGCTCGGTCTCGCCGGGGGCGAGGATGCCGCCCTGGGTGATGAGGATGCCGGCGTCGGCGTCGGCGAAGCGCAGGTCGACGGGGGTTCCGGTGACCCGGGTGCCCTTGAAGGGGCCGGCGAAGGCCTGGGTGAGGAAGGCGCGGATGGCCTCCCGGCCCTGCTGGAAGACACCGGGGATGATCATGGTGCCGTCGGGGGTGAAGACCTCGGCGAAGGCGTCGGCGTCGTGCGCGGCCCAGGCGGCGACGACGCGCTGCGGCAGGGCGGCGATGGCGGCGCGGTCCTCGTCGGTGATGGCGGAGGCGGGGCCGGAGGCGGGGGCGATCTCGGCGATCTGCGTGGTCATGTGGGGCTCCGTGGGAGTCGTGGGTGCGGTGGGTGCCGTGCCGGGCGGCGGGGGTGCGGGCCGCCCGGGCGGAAGGCGTACGGGGCCGGGCGCCCGGGCGGGCGCGGCCGGCGTCAGATGTAGAGGGTGTTGGGCTCCAGGCCGCACAGGACCCGGCCGTACAGCTCGTTGTTGGTGTTCGGGTTCATCAGGGCGTGCAGGCTGACGGCCTGGATGTCGCGGCTGATGCGCTGGATGGGCACGTCCCGGTGGATGGAGGAGCCGCCGGAGGCGGAGGCGAGGATGTCGACGGCCTCCTTGGCGAGGCGGACCACGGCGCCCATGTCGGCGCGGGCGCGGGCCCGCTCCTCCAGGGTGAACTCCTCGCCGGCCGCGCCCTTGCCGTCGACCAGGTCGGCCAGCCGGTACGCGTGGAACTCGGCCTGGTCGGTCTTGAGGACGGCCTCGGCGACCTGGTGGTGGGTGAGCGGGGCCTCGGCCTGGGTCTCGTAGGCGGTGTAGGTGAGGCCGCGTCCCGGCAGCCGCTCGAAGAAGGCGTCCCGGGCGGCGCGGGCCAGGCCCAGCGCGGTGCCGACGGAGGAGGCGGCGGCGACCGGCAGCAGCGGCACCCGGTAGGCGGGGCTGGCGGCGTTCAGCTCGGAGGCGTACTGGCCCTGGAGGATCGCCGGCAGCGGGATGACCCGCTCCTGCGGGACGAACACGTCCTGGGCGACGGTGCTGACGCTGCCGGTGCCGCGCAGCCCGGAGGTGTCCCAGTCGTCGACGATCAGCAGGTCGGACATGGGGACCAGGGCCATCAGCGGCAGGTGCCGGCCGTCGGGCAGCGGCTGGACGGCGATGATCTCCTGCCAGTGGGCGTGGTGGGCGCCGCTGACGAAGCCCCACTTGCCGTTGACGGTGATGCCGCCCTCGGCGGGCGCGGCGAGCGCGGAGGGGCTGAGGGTGCCGCAGATGCGGACGTCGGGGGTGGCGAACACCTCGTCCTGGACGCTGTCGGGGAACAGGCAGGCCATGAAGGTCGGGATCCAGTAGACGGACGTCGTCCAGGCGGCCGCCCCGTCGGCGCGGCCCAGTGCGGCGGCGACGTCGACCAGGGTGCGGGTGTCGGCCTCGTAGCCGCCGTAGCGCTTGGGCACGCGCAGCTTGAAGAGCCCGGCCTCGGCGAGTGCCTCGACCGTCTCGTCCTGGAGCCGCCGGTCCTCCTCCGCCTGCGGGGCGTTCTTCTTCAGCAGCGGCGCCAGTTCGCCGGCGCGCCGCACCAGGTCCGCGCGGGTCGGGATGTCGGCGGTGAGCATCGTGGGTCCTCCCGGGAGGTGCTGGGTCGTCGAAGCGGTCGTCGAAGCGGTCATGGGACCGGTCGTGGAAACGGGACCGTCGGGGACCGACGCTCACACCGACGGGGCGTCCCGGACACCTCCCGGATTGCGCACCGGCCGCCCGCGCGGGCCGGTCGGCGCGACTTGGGCACGTCCTGCGGGGTGGGGGCGTCCTCCCGCACGCAGCAAGAAGCCCGGCGGGGGCGGTGGCTGCCACGATGAGCCGCATGACCGACCTTCAGGACGACCTTCAGGACGACCTTCGGCGCGGCGAGGCGGCCGGGGCGCCGCGCACCCGTCCGCTGACGGGTGACGAGTACGTGGAGAGCCTGCGGGACGCCCGGGAGGTGTACCTCTACGGGGAGCGCGTCAAGGACGTCACCGCGCACCCGGCGTTCCGCAACCCGGTGCGGATGACGGCCCGGCTGTACGACGCGCTGCACGACCCGGCGCACCAGTCCGTCCTGACGACGGCGACCGACACCGGCAGCGGCGGCTTCACCCACCGGTTCTTCACCACGCCGCGCAGCGCGGAGGACCTGGTGGCCGACCAGCAGGCGATCGCCGCGTGGTCGCGGATGAGCTACGGCTGGATGGGGCGCAGCCCCGACTACAAGGCGGCCTTCCTCGGCACCCTGGGCGCGAACGCCGACTTCTACGCGCCGTTCTCGGACAACGCGCGGCGCTGGTACCGGGAGTCGCAGGAGAAGGTCCTGTACTGGAACCACGCGATCGTGCACCCGCCGGTGGACCGGAGCCTGCCGCCGGACGAGGTGTCGGACGTGTTCGTGCACGTGGAGAAGGAGACCGACGCGGGTCTGGTGGTGTCCGGAGCGAAGGTGGTCGCCACCGGGTCGGCGCTGACCCACCACAACTTCATCGCGCACTACGGGCTGCCGGTGCGCAAGAAGGAGTTCGCGCTGGTGGCGACGGTGCCGACCGGGGCGCGCGGGGTGAAGCTGATCTGCCGGCCGTCGTACACCGCGCAGTCCGCGGTGATGGGCAGCCCCTTCGACTACCCGCTGTCCTCCCGGCTGGACGAGAACGACACCATCCTGGTGCTGGACAAGGTGCTGATCCCCTGGGAGGACGTGTTCGTCTACGGGGACATGGCCAAGATCCAGATGTTCTCGGGGCAGTCCGGGTTCCTGGAGCGGTTCACCTTCCACGGCTGCGTGCGGCTGGCGGTGAAGCTGGAGTTCCTGGCCGGGGCGCTGGCCAAGGCGCTGGAGGTGACCGGCACGCAGGACTTCCGGGGTGTGCAGACCCGCCTGGGCGAGGTGCTGGCCTGGCGCAACCTCTTCTGGGGGCTGTCCGACGCGGCGGCGCGCAACCCGGTGAAGTGGCGGGGCGGCGCGGTGCTGCCGAACCCGGAGTACGGGATGGCGTACCGCTGGTTCATGCAGATCGGCTATCCGCGGATCAAGGAGATCATCCAGCAGGACGTGGCCAGCGGCCTGATCTACCTCAACTCCAGCGCGGAGGACTTCAAGAACCCGCAGATCCGCCCGTACCTGGACAAGTACGTCCGCGGCTCGAACGGCATCGACGCCGTCCAGCGCGTCAAGGTCCTCAAGCTCCTGTGGGACGCGGTCGGCACCGAGTTCGGCGGCCGGCACGAGCTGTACGAGCGCAACTACTCGGGCAACCACGAGAACGTCCGCACCGAGCTGCTCTTCGCCCAGACCGCCAGCGGCAAGCTCGACGACTACAAGGCCCTGGTCGACCAGTGCATGTCCGAGTACGACCTGGACGGCTGGACCGTCCCCGACCTGGACTCCTTCCACGACCTGCGGGCGGCGCGCGGAGGGCTGTTCGGCTGAGGGGGCGGCGGGGACGGGAGGGGGCGCCGACCATCCGGGTCGGCGCCCCCTCCCGTCCCGGCGCCGGGGGGCCGCGGCGGGTCAGCCGCGGGCCACGCCGGTCGGCGGGGGAGGGGGCGGTGGGGGGGGGGGCGAGCGTGGCGGTGGGGGGGGGTGTGCGCGGGGCGCGCGCGGG
>NZ_PVLV01000479.1 GCF_002982015.1 Streptomyces solincola | reverse complement strand
CCCCGTCCGGCCGCTGCAACCGGAACGCCGTCGAGGCCGGCCGCCGGTGGCGCAGCAGGGTCCGCAGGAAACGGCCGATGGCGACGGCGTCGTCCGGGTGGGCGTACGCGGGCAACTGCTCCAGCGGGATCGGCGGAGCCGTCAGCGGCAGCCCGTGCAGATGGTGCATCTGCTGGTTCCAGGTGATGTCCCCGGACCGCACGTTCTCCTCGAACCCGCCGATCCGGCCCAGCCGCTGCGCGTGCTGGAGGAGGCTCGCCAGCCGCGCCGCCTCGTCCTCGGTGCGCCAGATGAACAGCACCGCCCCGCCGTAGCGGCTGACGCTGAGGTCGGCCACCGCCTCCAGCGGCACCTGGTCCACCAGCGCCGTCAACGTCATCCGCTCGGCCCGGAACGGCTCCCCGGTCGCGTACACCCGCTCGATGGTCTCGAACAGCTCGCTGCGGCCGGCCGACACCGGGTACGCCTCCAGGAACAGCGAACCGGTCACCGCGCTGCGCGGCCGCCCCGCCGGGTCGAGGAAACGCCGGTTGGCGTGGTGGATGCGGAAGTCGGCCAGCCGCCCCTCCGCGTCCAGCTGCGGCAGCAGCAGCAGCACCGGGTCGTACAGGCTGTCCACCACGTCGATCAGCTCGGCGACGTCCTGCTCCAGCGCGCTGAAGGCCCCGGCGGGCTGGGGCGCGTAGCGCGGCCGGGTGTCCAGGGTGTGCGCGCACAGCTCGGCGAGCGCCTCGACCTGCCGCTGCACGGCCGGCGGCTGCGGCCCGAGCGGATGCGGCCAGCGGATCTCCAGCACGCCCACGATCCGCCCGCCGGTGCCGGCCGGCACCGCGGCCCGGCCGCCGCGGCCGCCCTCCTCCCGGCAGCCGATCGACGGCAGCGACCCGGCGCCCAGCGACTCGAACCACACCGTCCCGCGCCGGTGCAGCGCGGACTGCGCCACCGTCGCCACGCCCGGCGGGACGTACCGCCACCGGCGGGCCTCCTCGGCGGAGAACCCGGCGTGCCCGGCGAGCGTGAACGAGGCGTCGTGCCCGGCCGCCCAGATCGCCACCCCGGTCGCGCCGAGCGGCGCCAGCGCGTGCTCCAGCAGCGACTCGGCGACCGCCTGGCTGTCGTCGGCGGCCAGGCTGCCGCTCTCCGCGGTGCGCAGCCGCACGCCCACCGAGACGCCGCCCGCCTCGGACTGCTCCGGCCCGCCGTCCTCGCCCGCCGTCGCGCTCAGGAACGCCTGGGCGGCGTCGGAGAGCCGGTCCGCCGCGGTGCGGTTGAGGATGTCCGCGGCCAGCTCCAGCACCGGCACGCCGGACTGATCGGCCAGCGTGGCCAGTTGCCGAGCCGCCTCGCCGGGCCCGCACTGAAGGCGCTCGACCAGGATGCCCTTGGCCAGCTCGACCAGCGCGCGGCCGTCGGCGGCGGCGGCAGGAGGTGCAGACGGCGCACGCCGCCGCCGACGGTCGCGCGCTGGTCGAGCTGGCCAAGGGCATCC
>NZ_PVLV01000478.1 GCF_002982015.1 Streptomyces solincola | reverse complement strand
CTCGTCCCCGAAGAGGTGAAACGCTGGAAGGGGCCACGCGGAGCCGTCACCGACCCCGTGGCCCGACGCGAGGTCCGGGCCGGACGAACCAGCGGCATCATGCGCACGGAGGACAGGGGGCTCCGGGCGGGGGCGCCGGGCGCGCGGAGTTCCCAGCCTGGGCTTGATGCCAGCCCTCTCCCCGCACGTGCGCCCCTGCCTTTGGACCTCGAAGGGGTCCTCACACGAACCTCCGAGGTCCACGCCGCCGCGTGGCAGGAGGCGTTCGACGGCTTTTTGCGCCGACGACGGAGCACGAGGATGCACGGTTCGTCCCGTTCGACGCGGTGAAGGACTACGAGCACGTCGACGGCCGCCCCCGGGCGGCGGGCGTGCGCACCTTCCTCGCCGCCCGCGGGAGCGAGCCGCCCGCCGGCGGCCCGCAGGACGGGCCCGACGCACCGACCCTGACGGTCTCGGCATTCGGAAGAACAGATTGCTGCTGCGGGTCGCCCGGTAGCGGGAGAGTGGAGCCCTAAGGGGGCCCGCGGCTGGAGATCCTGGACCCCGGCGAGCCGCTGACCTTCACCCCGGGCGACGTGGTTCAGCGGCCGGTGCCGCTACTGGCTGCCGGGCTCCCGCAAGCCCAGCAGCCCAGGGGCAGGAGGCCGGTCGGCCTGTCAGATGGTGGTGCACCCGCCCGCGAGACTTCAGCTTGGCCCGGCGGCCCTTGGTATTGGACAGCCACACCCTCGGCCGCACCTCGGTACCGTCCTCCAGCCGCTCGACGTGCTGCCGGGGGAACGGTCACCGTCCCGGTGCGGTCCCGGTACTGCGCCAAGGCGGCGCCGCCGCCGGCGCCAGGCCGCCACCCGCCCGCTTCGGCTACACCGCCCCGATCGGCACCACCGACGACGGACGGATGCGCCGCCTGACCGTCCACCTGCCCCCCGAGTACGCCCGCCGCCTGTTCGACGCCCGCGACGCCGGAGCCGGCGACCAGCAGATGCGCGGCATCGTCGCCGAGGGTTCAAGGACGTGTACTTCCAGGACGGCGGCACCCGCGCCTTGAGCCTGACGGACGTGCAGTTCCAGGACATCGACTACCTGGATCTCGACTACTGAC
>NZ_PVLV01000477.1 GCF_002982015.1 Streptomyces solincola | reverse complement strand
GGCGGGCCCGCCCGTCGCGGTCGCAAGTCGAAGCGGCAGAGGCGCCAGGAGTACGAGGCCATGCAGGCCCCGTCGGTCGGCGGCGTGATGCTGCCGCGCGGCAACGGCGAGACCGTCCGTCTGTCGCGTGGTGCCTCCCTCACCGACTTCGCCGAGAAGATCAACGCCAACCCGGCGTCGCTCGTCGCGGTGATGATGAACCTCGGCGAGATGGTCACGGCCACGCAGTCGGTCTCCGACGAGACGCTGCACCTGCTCGGCGGCGAGATGAACTACACCGTTCAGATCGTCAGCCCCGAGGAGGAGGACCGCGAGCTGCTGGAGTCCTTCGACCTCGAGTGGGGCGAGGACGAGGGCGGCGAGGAGTACCTGGAGCCGCGTCCGCCGGTGGTGACCGTCATGGGTCACGTCGACCACGGCAAGACGCGACTGCTGGACGCCATCCGCAAGACCAACGTGGTCGCGGGCGAGGCCGGCGGCATCACCCAGCACATCGGCGCCTACCAGGTCGCGACCGAGGTCAACGACCAGGAACGCCGCATCACGTTCATCGACACCCCCGGTCACGAGGCGTTCACCGCCATGCGTGCCCGTGGTGCGAAGTCCACCGACATCGCGATCCTCGTGGTGGCGGCGAACGACGGCGTGATGCCGCAGACCGTCGAGGCGCTGAACCACGCCAAGGCGGCCGACGTCCCGATCGTCGTCGCGGTCAACAAGATCGACGTCGAGGGCGCCGACCCGACCAAGGTGCGCGGCCAGCTCACCGAGTACGGGCTGGTGGCCGAGGAGTACGGCGGCGACACCATGTTCGTCGACATCTCCGCCAAGCAGGGTCTCAACATCGACAGCCTGCTGGAGGCCGTGGTCCTCACCGCCGACGCGGCGCTGGACCTGCGGGCCAACCCGGAGCAGGACGCGCAGGGCATCGCGATCGAGTCCCACCTGGACAAGGGCCGCGGCGCCGTCGCCACGATCCTGGTCCAGCGCGGCACCCTGCGGGTCGGCGACACCATCGTCGCCGGCGACGCCTACGGCCGCGTCCGGGCGATGCTCGACGACAAGGGCAACAACGTCGCGGAGGCCACTCCGTCGACCCCCGTCCTGGTCCTGGGCCTCACCAACGTCCCGGGCGCCGGCGACAACTTCCTCGTCGTCGACGAGGACCGCACGGCCCGCCAGATCGCCGAGAAGCGCGCGGCGCGCGAGCGCAACGCCGCCTTCGCCAAGCGCACCCGCCGGGTGTCCCTCGAGGACCTCGACAAGGTGCTCAAGGCCGGCCAGATCCAGGAGCTCAACCTCATCATCAAGGGTGACGCCTCCGGTTCGGTCGAGGCGCTGGAGTCCTCGCTGCTCCAGCTCGACGTCGGCGAAGAGGTCGACATCCGGGTCCTGCACCGCGGCGTCGGTGCGGTCACGGAGTCCGACATCGACCTGGCGATGGGCTCCGACGCCATCGTCATCGGCTTCAACGTCCGCGCGGCCGGCCGTGCCGCGCAGATGGCGGAGCGCGAGGGCGTCGACGTCCGCTACTACTCGGTGATCTACCAGGCCATCGAGGAGATCGAGGCGGCCCTCAAGGGCATGCTCAAGCCGGAGTACGAAGAGGTCGAGCTCGGTACGGCGGAGATCCGCGAGGTCTTCCGCTCGTCCAAGCTGGGCAACATCGCGGGTGTCCTCATCCGCTCCGGCGAGGTGCGCCGCAACACCAAGGCCCGCCTCCTGCGCGACGGCAAGGTCATCGCGGAGAGCCTCAACATCGAGGGTCTGCGCCGCTTCAAGGACGACGTCACCGAGATCCGCGAAGGCTACGAGGGCGGTATCAACCTCGGAAACTTCAACGACATCAAGGTCGACGACGTCATCGCGACGTACGAGATGCGCGAGAAGCCGCGCGTCTGACGCGTGAGCCGGACCGGGGCCGGTCGGCGGAGTGTATTTCCGTCGATCGGCCCCGGCCGTTGCGTGTACGGTTCGAGTGTCCCGCCGGTCACCGGCGGGGCGCCGCGCCCGGCCGACCTGCGGCGGGGCACACGAACCCGAACCGGCGGGTGATCCGGTCGCGCATGTATGTGGGGACCCTGTCCTTCGATCTGCTCCTCGGCGACGTACGGTCGTTGAAGGAGAAGCGCTCCCTCGTCCGGCCGATCGTCGCCGAGCTGCACCGCAAGTACGCGGTCAGCGCGGCGGAGACCGGCGTGCAGGACCTCCACCGCAGGGCCGAGATCGGCGTGGCGTTGGTCTCCGGCGATGTGGGGCACCTGACCGAGGTACTGGACCGGTGCGAGCGCATGGTGGCCGCCCGGCCCGAGGTGGAGCTGCTGTCCGTACGGCGGCGCATGCACACCGACGACGAGTGAACAGCAGCACGGAAACACTGAAGAGGAGATGGACCGGTGGCCGACAACGCGCGGGCCCGCAAGCTCGCCGATCGCATCCAGGTCGTGGTCGCGGAGACCCTGGACCGGCGTATCAAGGACCCCCGACTGGGATTCGTGACGATCACGGACGCCCGGGTCACCGGCGACCTGCGGGAGGCCACGGTCTTCTACACGGTCTACGGCGACGAGGAGGAGCGCGCCGCCTCCGCGGCCGCGCTGGAGTCCGCCAAGGGCATCCTCCGCTCGGAGGTGGGCCGCCAGACCGGCGTCCGCTTCGCGCCCAGCCTGACGTTCGTGCCGGACGCCCTGCCGGACAACGCCCGCACCATCGAGGACCTCCTCGACAAGGCGCGCTCCCGGGACGCCGAGGTCCGCGAGGTGTCCACCGGCAAGACCTACGCCGGTGACGCCGACCCGTACCGCAAGCCGGAGTCCGAGGACGGCGAGGACGGCGAAGGCGGCGGCGCCTCCGCATGAACCGCCCCACCACGACCCCCGACGGCCTGGTCATCGTCGACAAGCCGTCGGGGTTCACCTCGCACGACGTCGTCGCCAAGATGCGCGGCATCGCCCGCACCCGGCGCGTCGGCCACGCCGGCACCCTCGACCCCATGGCGACCGGGGTCCTCGTCCTCGGCGTCGAGAAGGCCACCAAGCTCCTCGGCCACCTCGCGCTGACCGAGAAGGAGTACCTGGGCACCATCCGGCTCGGCCAGGACACCGTCACCGACGACGCCGAGGGCGAGACCACCTCGTCCAAGGACGCCTCCGCGGTCACCCGCGAGGCCGTGGACGCCGGCGTCGCCGAACTGACCGGCGACATCATGCAGGTGCCGTCCAAGGTCAGCGCCATCAAGATCGACGGCAAGCGGTCCTACGCCCGGGTGCGCGGCGGCGAGGAGTTCGACATCCCCGCCCGCCCGGTCACCGTCTCCTCCTTCCGGGTGTACGACATGCGCGAAGCGGTCGCCGAGGACGGCACACCCGTGGTCGACCTGGTCGTCTCGGTGGTCTGCTCCTCCGGTACGTACATCCGCGCGCTCGCCCGCGACCTGGGCGCCTCCCTGGGCGTCGGCGGGCACCTCACCGCGCTGCGCCGCACCCGCGTCGGCCCCTACAAGCTGGACGCGGCCCGCACCCTGGACCAGCTCCAGGAGGAGCTGACCGTGATGCCGATCGCCGAGGCCGCGGCCGCCGCGTTCCCCCGCTGGGACGTGGACGAGCGGCGGGCGAAGCTGCTGCTCAACGGCGTACGCGTCGACATGCCGGCGCACGGCTCCGCGCCGGTGGCCGTGTTCGGCCCCGACGGGCGCTTCCTGGCGCTGGTCGAGGAGCGCGGCGGCCGGGCCAAGAGCCTCGCCGTCTTCGGCTGAGCCACCGGCCGCACCGGCGGTCGTCGTGGAGCGGGCGGTGTGCCCCTTCCGGTCCGCGCCCCCCCCGGGGCAGCGGTACCGGCGGGCGGCTCCCGGCCCGCTCCACGGTCCCCCCGGGTACAGGCTGTCCACTTCCCGCCCGGAAGTCACCCGTTCGGCCGGGCGCTCGGAGTGAACAGGGGTCGCACCAGGGGGCGCGTTCGCCTTCCGCGCTTCATCCGGTGATCAGCCGCCGCCTACCGTCGGAGCATGCAACGCGCGCACCGGACGCAGCCGGCCGGGACCACCGAGGAGACCGCCGAAACGGCCCTCGACCACCCCGAACCGGTGCTGATCCGCGACCCCGCGGGCCGGCTGCGCGGCGCCGGGTTCGTCGCCGACCACCACGGCACCGTCCTCACCAGCCACCAGGCCGTCGACGGACTCACCCAGGTCACCGTGGACACCGCGGACGGCGCGACCCGCCCCGTCCGCGGTGTCCACGGTGACCTGGGTGAGTCCGTCGACGGC
>NZ_PVLV01000476.1 GCF_002982015.1 Streptomyces solincola | reverse complement strand
TGGGGGCGCCGCTGGGCGTGGGGGTGGGCGACGGCGCCTTCAGCGCGTCGGACGCGGCCCGGCCCTGGGTGGTGGCGCTGGGCTTGGGCGAGGGGCCCTCGCCGGCGCTGGGCTTGGCGCTGGGCTTGCCGCTGGGCGATCCGCTCGGCTCGCCGCTGGGCTTCCCGCTGGCGGACGGCTCGGGCAGCGGCTCGCTGCCGGCGGCGGCCAGCACGGGCCGGAAGTAGAGCTGGGCGGTGGTGCCGACCTGCTTCTTCGCCTTCTCCGAGTCCGTGGCACGGGGGATGTTGACGATGATGTGCTTGTCGCCCTGCTGCTGGACCTCGGCCTCCGAGACGCCCAGACCGTTGACGCGACGCTCGATGATGTCGATCGCGGTCTGCATGTTCTCGTTGTTGATGGCGTTCGGCTTGCCGGGCTGGTTCTCCGCCCGCAGCGTGATGCTCGTACCGCCGGCCAGGTCGATGCCCAGGCGCGGGGTGGTGTGCCCCGACCAGAACATGCCGCCGACCAGGCCCACCATGGCGATCAGGATCAGGACAAGGGTGCGCCCCGGCTTGCCCTGCCCCCCCGTCGCCGGCCTTCGGCCCTTCTTGGCTGCTGCCACCTTCTCGTTTCTCCCTGTCCAACCGCCACACGCCGGTCCGGCGCGGTGGCGGCCACGAAGTGGTGTGGGGGTGCCCCCGCGGGTGTCGGCACGGCACGGACCGCGTACGCCGCCAGCGGCGCCGCGGTCCGTGCCCGCGCCCTACTTCGCGTCGGTGTCGCCGTCGCGCTTGTCGGTGGGGTCGGCCGCGTCCGGGGTCTGCTCCCCGGCCGTCGTCTCCTTGCCGAGGTCGGCCTTGCCCAGGCCGGCGGTGCCGGGCTCGGCGTCCTTCTTGCCCAGGTCGACCCGGTCGCCGGCGGCGTCGCCGTCGGCGGTCAGCGCGCTGGCGTCGTCCGGCACCACCGGGGCGCCGTCCGTCTCACCGTCGCCGTGGATGATGCGGTTGTACTCCTCGTCCTCCAGGACGGCGCCGATGGCGTTCTTCGCGTAGAAGGCGTGCACGCCGGGCGCCACCTCCAGGAGGACGGTGTCGTCGCCGACCTCCTTGACGGTGGCGTACATCCCGCCGATCGTGCGCACGCCGCTGCCGGGCTGCATCTGGTTGCGCATCTGCGCGGCCTGCTGCTGCTTCTTCTTGGCGGAGCGTGTCATCAGGAACATGGCCCCGATGAGGACGATGAACGGGAGGAGAGTCATGACGTTCACGGGACGACAATTCCTTCGCACGGTCGCGGTCGCCCGCGGCCTGGTCTTCGGGGGTGGGTACACCGGCCTGAACGGTCGGCATCGGCGGAGTCTAGGCGAGTCCGCATCACTGGAACAACGCCCAGCATCCCACCGCGGTTCCTGCCCGGGCGAGTCTCCTCGCCGTCACGGACCGGTCACGGCCCGAAGAGCCCCTGCTGACCGCCCGGGCCGCCCCGCGGCGGGGTGAGCCCCAGGTGCGCCCACGCCGCGGGGGTCGCGACGCGGCCGCGGGGGGTGCGGGCCAGCAGCCCCTCCCGCACCAGGAAGGGCTCGGCCACCTCCTCGACGGTCTCGCGCTCCTCCCCCACCGCCACGGCCAGCGTGGACAGGCCGACCGGACCGCCGCCGAACAGCTTCAGCAGCGCCGAGAGCACCGCCCGGTCCAGCCGGTCCAGGCCCCGGTCGTCGACCTCGTACACCTTCAGCGCGGTGGCGGCGATCTCCCGGGTGACCATGCCGTCCGCCTTGACCTGGGCGTAGTCGCGGACCCGGCGCAGCAGCCGGTTGGCGATCCGGGGGGTGCCGCGGGAGCGGCCGGCGATCTCGGCGGCGCCGGCGGTGTCGACGGGGACGTCCAGCAACTGGGCGGAGCGGTGGATCACGCGCTCCAGCTCGGCGGGGCCGTAGAACTCCATGTGGGCGGTGAAGCCGAAGCGGTCGCGCAGCGGCGGCGGCAGCAGTCCGGCCCGGGTGGTGGCGCCGACCAGGGTGAACGGCGGCAGCTCCAGGGGGATGGCGGTGGCGCCCGGTCCCTTGCCGACGACCACGTCGACCCGGAAGTCCTCCATCGCCATGTACAGCATCTCCTCGGCGGGCCGGGACATCCGGTGGATCTCGTCGAGGAACAGCACCTCGCCCTCCTGGAGCGAGGAGAGGATGGCGGCGAGGTCGCCGGCGTGCTGGATGGCGGGCCCCGAGGTGATCCGGATCGGGGCGCCCATCTCGGCGGCGATGATCATCGACAGGGTGGTCTTGCCCAGCCCGGGGGCGCCGGAGAGCAGTACGTGGTCGGCGGTCGCGCCGCGGGCCAGCGCCGCCTTCAGGACCAGGTCGAGCTGTTCGCGGACCCGCTCCTGGCCGACGAACTCCGCCAGCGACTTGGGGCGCAGGGCCGCCTCGACGGCCTGGTCCTCGCCGTCGGCGGAGGCGCCGACCAGCCGTTCTGCGGCGTCGGCGGCGGGTGCGGTGTCGTCGTCCCAGTTCACGGTGTACGGAGCCTCGCGGGTTCGGCGGTGTGCGGTGGGTGCGGTCCCGGCCGGTGCGGCCGGGCCGGGGCGGGTGTCAGCGGG
Source organism: Streptomyces solincola (assembly GCF_002982015.1). Lineage (GTDB taxonomy): Bacteria > Actinomycetota > Actinomycetes > Streptomycetales > Streptomycetaceae > Streptomyces > Streptomyces solincola. The sequence goes on along the minus strand of NZ_PVLV01000476.1, from coordinate 3,772 downwards.
TGCGGTTGAGGGTCTGAAGGGCGGCCTTGAGAAGCTGCCCGACCTGCGGGTCGCCGCCGGCGGCCTCGGCCTGCGGGGCGACGGCCTCCACCGCCTCCTCGGCCTCGCGGGTGGCGTACCCGAGGCCGACGAGCGCGGTGTGCAACTGGTCGCGCCAGGGGGCCGGGCCGGCCGCCAGGGGGGTGCCGGCGCCGGTGCCGAGGGGGGCGCCGAGCCGGTCCCTCAGCTCCAGGAGGAGCTTCTGGGCGCCCTTCTTGCCGATGCCGGGCACGGCGGTCAGCGCCTTCTCGTCACCGGTGGCGACGGCCCGGCGCAGTGCGTCGGGGCGGTGCACGGCCAGCATGGCCTGGGCGAGGCGGGGGCCGACGCCGCTGGCGGTCTGGAGCAGCTCGAAGACCTGCCGCTCGTCGTCGTCGGCGAAGCCGTAGAGGGTCAGCGAGTCCTCGCGGACCACCAGCGAGGTGGCGAGCCGGGCCTCCTGGCCGATGCGCAGCGTGGAGAGGGTGTCGGGGGTGCACTGGACGGCCATGCCCACCCCGCCGACCTCGATGACGGCGGTGGTCGGGGCGAGGGCCGCGACCGGCCCGGTGACGAAGGCGATCATGGGTTATCGGCCCTTCCCGGCTCGTTGGGCGGCGACTTGGGCGGCGACTTGGGCGGCGACCGCCTGCTGGAGGCGGTTGGTGGCGGGGGCCCGCCAGATGTGGCAGATGGCGAGCGCCAGGGCGTCGGCGGCGTCGGCCGGCTTGGGCGGGGCGTCCAGCCTCAGCAGCCGGGTGACCATGGCCCCGACCTGCGCCTTGTCGGCCCGCCCTGAGCCGGTGACGGCGGCCTTGACCTCGCTGGGGGTGTGCAGGACCACGGGCAGGCCGCGGCGGGCCGCGCACAGCATGGCGACCGCGCTGGCCTGCGCGGTGCCCATCACCGTACGCACGTTGTGCTGGCTGAAGACCCGCTCGACGGCGACCACGTCGGGGCGGTGGGCGTCCAGCCACTCCTCGATGCCGCGCTCCACGGCGACCAGCCGCAGCGCGGTGTCCGCGTCGGCCGGGGTGCGCACCACGCCGACGCCGACCATGGTCAGCGGCCGGCCGGCCACCCCCTCCACGACGCCGACCCCGAGCCGGGTCAGCCCCGGGTCCACCCCGAGCACACGCACGCGCCGCCCCCTCTCCCTACCGCCGTCCGTACATCTGTTTGTGCAGGCTATCGGGCGCCACCGACAACACGGTGCAGCAACGCCACGGGCCGGCGGGCACGACCGTCTCCGGTGTGCCCGCCGGCCCGTGGCGCGAAGGCGTGCGGCTCAGGCGTCGACCTTCTCCATGACCTCGTCCGAGACGTCGAAGTTGGCGAAGACGTTCTGCACGTCGTCGCTGTCCTCCAGCGCGTCGATCAGCTTGAAGATCTTGCGCGCACCCTCTTCGTCCAGCTCGACCTGCATGGTCGGGACGAAGTTGGCGTCGGCCGAGTCGTAGTCGATGCCGGCCTCGACGAGGGCGGTGCGGACCGCGACCAGGTCGGTGGCCTCGCTGAGCACCTCGAAGCTCTCGCCGAGGTCGTTGACCTCCTCGGCGCCGGCGTCCAGCACCGCGGCCAGCACGTCGTCCTCGCCCAGCTCGCCCTTGGGGACGATGACGACGCCCTTGCGGTTGAACAGGTACGACACCGAGCCCGGGTCGGCCATCGAACCGCCGTTGCGGGTCATGGCGACCCGTACGTCGGAGGCGGCGCGGTTGCGGTTGTCGGTGAGGCACTCGATGAGCACCGCGACGCCGTTGGGGCCGTAGCCCTCGTACATGATCGTCTCGTAGTCGACGCCGCCGCCTTCGAGACCGCCGCCGCGCTTGACCGCGGAGTCGATGTTCTTGTTGGGCACCGACTGCTTCTTGGCCTTCTGGATGGCGTCGAACAGCGTGGGGTTGCCCTCGGGGTCGGCGCCGCCGGTCCGGGCGGCGACCTCGATGTTCTTGATGAGCTTCGCGAAGAGCTTGCCGCGCTTGGCGTCGATCACGGCCTTCTTGTGCTTCGTCGTAGCCCATTTAGAGTGGCCGGACATCTGCCTGTCTCCTTCGCGTAACCCTGCACTGAACGAACCGGATCCTACCGGGGCCGGGTCACCCCGCGGCGCGCACCATGTCGGTGAACAGCCCGTGGACCCGGTGGTCGCCGGTCAGCTCGGGGTGGAAGGAGGTGGCCAGCGCGTTGCCCTGGCGCACCGCGACGATGTGCCCGCCGTGCTCGGCGAGCACCTCGACCCGGGCGCTGACGGACTCGACCCAGGGGGCGCGGATGAAGACGCCCTCCACGGGCCCGCCCTCGACGCCGCCGAACTCCACGGCCGCCTCGAAGGACTCGTTCTGCCGGCCGAAGGCGTTGCGCCGCACGATCATGTCGATGCCGCCGAAGGTCTCCTGACCCGAGCGCGGGTCGAGGATCTTCTCCGCCAGCATGATCATCCCGGCGCAGGTGCCGTACACCGGCATCCCGGCGGCGATCCGCTCGCGCAGCGGCCCGGCCATGCCGAACAGGTTCGCCAGCTTGGAGATGGTGGTGGACTCGCCGCCGGGCAGCACCAGGCCGTCCACCTCGGCCAGCTCCTCCGGCCGCCTGACCGGCCGGGCCACGGCGTCCGCCACGGCCAGGGCGGTCAGGTGCTCGCGGACGTCGCCCTGGAGGGCCAGGACGCCGATCACCGGAGAGGTCATCACCAGCCCCGGTTCGCGTAGCGCTCGGCCTCGGGCAGGGTGTCGCAGTTGATGCCGACCATGGCCTCGCCGAGGTTGCGGGAGGCGTCGGCGACGATCTTCGGGTCGTCGTAGAAGGTGGTGGCCTTCACGATGGCGGCGGCGCGCTTGGCCGGGTCGCCGGACTTGAAGATGCCCGAGCCGACGAAGACGCCCTCGGCGCCGAGCTGGCGCATCAGCGCGGCGTCGGCGGGGGTGGCCACGCCGCCGGCGGAGAACAGCACGACGGGCAGCTTGCCCAGCTCGGCGACCTCCTTGACCAGCTCGTAGGGGGCGCGCAGGTCCTTGGCGGCGGCGTACAGCTCGTTGTTGTCGAAGCCGCGCAGGCGGGCGATCTCGTTCTTGATCTGCCGCAGGTGGCGCACGGCCTCCACGACGTTGCCGGTGCCGGCCTCGCCCTTGGAGCGGATCATCGCCGCGCCCTCGGCGATGCGGCGCAGGGCCTCGCCGAGGTTGGTGGCGCCGCACACGAAGGGGGTGGTGAAGGCGAACTTGTCGGAGTGGTTGACCTCGTCGGCCGGGGTCAGCACCTCGGACTCGTCGATGTAGTCCACGCCCAGCGACTGAAGCACCTGGGCCTCGACGAAGTGGCCGATGCGGGACTTGGCCATGACCGGGATGGAGACGGCCTCGATGATGCCCTCGATCATGTCCGGGTCGGACATCCGGGCCACGCCGCCGTCCTTGCGGATGTCGGCCGGCACCCGCTCCAGCGCCATGACGGCGACGGCGCCCGCGTCCTCGGCGATCTTGGCCTGCTCCGGCGTGACGACGTCCATGATCACGCCGCCCTTGAGCTGCTCGGCCATGCCGCGCTTGACGCGGGCGGTGCCGGTCTCGGGGGACTGCGGGGTGGTGGTGCTGGACACGGATGGACCTCACTCGTGAAGAACGGGGGAGTCGGCGGGTGTCACCCCGCCGATGGGTTCGACTCCACCGAGGAAACCCGGGCCATCGGTCGCGCGACAAGGGCCAATGGAAACCCGGTGGCTCGTTTTGCTCCCGACCCGCCCCCTTTTGTGCCC
>NZ_PVLV01000475.1 GCF_002982015.1 Streptomyces solincola | reverse complement strand
GGGGGGGGCCTCGATGAGGTCCTCGTCGGGGCCGATCGGGCCGTGGAGTCCGGGGTTCTTCTCGTGGAGCCACTCGGTGATGCGCTGCATGGTGCGGTGGGGTTCCTTCTCGGTGTGGGCGCGGTCAGGAAGGGGGGGGGGCGGAAGGGCTGGAGGTGGAGCGGGCGGAGAGGGCAGAGGGGAGTCCGGCGTCGGTGAGGGCGGCCAGGGCGCGGGCCGGGGAGCCGTGGGCCAGGATCATGGCGTGCACCCAGCGTTCGAGTCCGAAGGCGACGCAGGCGCTGTGCGCGGGCCCGTGGGCGCCGGCGCTGATGCGCAGGCGGTCGCCGAAGAAGTTGCGGTGCCGGTTGACGGAGGCGATGGCGGTGCCGTCGGGCGCGCAGAACTCGTGCTTGACCGGGTCGAGGGCCATGAGCCTGGCGCGGGAGCCGCCCTTGTCGTAGAAGGGGTCGTCGGCGACGGCGCGGCTCAGGGCGAGTCCGAGCCGGGCGGCGAGTTCGAGGACGAACTCGGCTCCGTGGTCGAGGTGTTCGGCGGCACCGTCCTTGGCGCCCAGGTAGAGGACTTCGCGCATGTGGAAGCCCCACAGTCGGCGCAGCCCGTCGTAGTGGGTCTCGTTGCGGAAGCAGCGGCCGGACGCGGAGAGCCGCAGGCCCTCGTCGCCGAGGTCCTGTCCTTCGAGGGCCAGCAGCAGGCCGTAGCAGGTGGCGGAGGGCAGCAGGTGGCCGGTGGGTCGCAGCGGCAGGCCGTCCGGCGCGGCGCCGGCGGCCAGGGCGCCGTGGTCGTCCGGGGCGAAGCGGCCGGCGGCGACGCCGAGGTGGGGGAAGTTGCGGAAGTAGTCCAGCTTGGCCAGTCCGTCGGCGGGCAGCAGCGGCGGGCCGGTGACCTCGGGCGCGGACAGGCGTGCCGCCAGGCCGGCGAGGGCACGGTCGAGGCCGGTGAGGAGCGCGGTGTGGGCGGGGTCGAGGACGACCAGGCCCGCTCCGGGGCTGCCGAGGGGCGGAGCCGGCGGGGTGGTGGTGTTCATGGGAACCGTTCTCTGACAGGTGCGGCCGGCCGCTCCCCGTGTCGCACCGGCTCCGGGTGGTGGACACTAGGCCGCCGGAGGGCTGGTTGTCTAGACCAGGGCTCGAGCGAGGGACCCGGTCATGTCGCCCATGCATAACGGGACTTGACAGAGGCTTGCGGTCTAGACCAGTGTTCGGGCGGCGTGTTACCCGCCCCGCCGGACCCGCGCTCCGGACGTCCCGAAGGACCCGCATGGCCGCACCCGCCCCGTACCGCTCCCGTCGTCCCCGGCTGCACCGGGCGGCGACCGACCGCCCCTATTTCAGCGCCGACGGCGAGTCCTACCTCGCCGAGAGCACCCTGCGGGAGCTGGCGAAGACGCGGCCGCTGCGGGTGCTGTCCGAGGAGGACTTCGCCCACTGGCAGACCTACGGGTACGTGGTGGTCCGGGAGGCCGTGCCGGCCGCGTCGGCGGGCAGGCTGCTGGACTTCGCCTGGGAGTTCCAGGGGCTGGACCCCGATCGGCCGGACACCTGGTACGCCGACCGGCCCTGGCGCTCCGAGCTGGACCGGCAGCTGCACGTGTACGGGTTCGTCGAGGCGTACCACCACCAACTGCTGTGGGACAGCCGCCAGAACCGGCGCGTGTACGACGCGTTCGTCGACGTGTGGGACAGCGAGGAGCTGTGGGTCACCCTCGACCGGCTGAACCTCAACCCGCCCAACCGCGGCAACCGGGACCGGGCGCTGATCGAGAAGACCGACCGGGGCTTCGACATCGAGCTGCACTGGGACATCGACACCACGCTCGGCGTGCCGCCGCAGCGGGTGCAGGGCATCATCGCGCTCAACGACACCGCGGCGGAGACCGGCGGCTTCCAGTGCTGCCCGGAGCTGTTCTCCACCTTCGAGCGGTGGCGGGTCGCGCAGCCGGAGGGGCGGGACCCGCTGCGCCCGCAGATCAACCGCGCCGAACTGCCCGTCGTCCGGCCCGACCTCGGCCCGGGCGACCTGCTGATCTGGAACGGTCTGCTCGCCCACGGGGTGGCCCGCAACCTCTCCGAGAGCGGGGTGCGGGCGGTGCAGTACCTGTCGATGATGCCGGCGCTGGAGGAGCACGAGCGGCTGCGGGCCTCCCGGGTGGAGTCCTGGCGGCACCTGCGCACCCCGCGCTGGAACCGCACCCTGGTCGGCGATCCGGTGCTGCACGAGTCCAAGCGCTATCCGACCGCCGAGCTGGACGGGCTCGGCAGCAGGCTGCTGGGGCTCACCTCGTGGCACCAGGCGGCGGACGGGGAGGGCGCGTGCGCCGCGTCTGCCTGACCCTGCCCACCCACCGGCCCTGCGGTGCCGCCCTCGCCGCCATCGCGGAGGAAGCCGCCTACGGGGCGCGGGAGTTCGGGGCGGAGGTGCACCTGCTGGTGCTGGACTCCTCCGACGCGGCGGCGCGGGCCGAGCACCGCCGGGTGGTCGCCGGACTGCCCGCGGCGCCCGGGGTGGTCGTGCACCATCTCGACGAGGCGGCGCAGCGCGCCTTCCTCCGGCGGGCCGCCGCCGAGTCGGGGGCGGCCGAGCCGGAGCGGCTGACCGCGCTGATGCTGCCCGACGGAGTGTCCTACGGGGCGTGCACCAACCGCGCGTTCCTGCTCGCCGAGGCCCTGGGCTGCGCCTCGGTGCACCGCCGGGACTCCGACAGCGGATACCAGCGAGCGGACGGCGAGCCGGTGTTCCCGATCCACCAGGAGCTGGCGTTCCTGGGCCGGCCGGCCGCCGAGGCGGCCGCGCTGGCGTCGGCGAGCCGGCTAGGCCCCGAAGCGGCCGGCCGGCCGGTGGCGCTGGCCGGCGGCTCGTTCACCGGGGAGATGTCGGTGGACCTGGACGAGGTGCGGCGGCTGGACCCGGCCGTGTACGCGGAGGTGGTCGCCCTGTCCGTACCGGACCAGCATCCGCCGCTGTGGCGCGGGAAGCTGGTCGCCGAGGCGTTCCGCGGCGCGGAGCCGTTCGCGGGCGACCACACCACGCTGACGCGGGTCTCCCCCACCCGGGTCGACATGTGCAACGTGGCGCTGACGCGCGAGGTGTACGGCCGGGCGCCGCTGCCGCCCGCCCGGGACACCGTCGGCAGCGACTACTTCCTGCTGCACCTGGTGTTCGGGGCGCGGCTGCCGGGGGTGCTGCACAACCGGCACATCGTCAACCACCACACCGGCGAGCGCCGCACCGGCACCGGTTTCCTCGCCTACCAGGTGCGCCTGGCGAAGTTCTTCCTGGCCGTGCCGTACCTGCACGCGGTGTACGCGGCGATGGCGGCCGAGGGCGAGGCGCTGCTGGACGAGGGCGGGCGGGTGCGCACCGCGGCGGTGGCCGGACTCGTACGGGAGGCCGGGCGGGCCGACCGGTCGGGCGACGTGCGCCGGCTGGAAGTGCTGGAGCGCGCCTACCGCGCGCTCGGCGGGCGCTGGAGCGCGGCGGCCGAGCTGCTCGCGGGGCGGCGGGCGGAACTGCTCGCCGAGGCGCGGGCGGACATGGCGGACTTCGCGGCCCTCCTGGACGCCTGGCCCGCGCTGGTGCGGGCGAGCGGGGACATCGGGCTGGTCGGCGGGGACATCGGGCCGCGCGGCGGTAACGGGGAGCGGGTG
>NZ_PVLV01000474.1 GCF_002982015.1 Streptomyces solincola | reverse complement strand
TCCCCCTCCCGACGGGCGGTGCTGGCGGCGACCGCGGCGGCCGCCGCGGCCGTCACCGGAGTGGCCGCCTCCGCCGCCCCCGCCGCCGCGTCCTCCCGGCCCGCGTCCGCGTCCGCGGCCGGCTCCGCCACCCGCCGCAGGCTTCAGCGGCTGATCTCCCGGATGAGCCTGGAGGAGAAGGTCGGCCAGCTCTTCGTCTCCCGGGTGTACGGGCACTCGGCCACCGACCCCGACCAGGCCGACGCCGACCTGAACATGAAGGAGCTGGGCGTCCGGACCGCCGCCGAGCTGGTGGCGCGGTACCACGTCGGCGGGGTCATCTACTTCTCCTGGGCGCACAACACCCGCGACCCGCACCAGATCGCCGACCTGTCCAACGGCATCCAGCGCGCCGGGCTCGCCCAGCCCACCCCGCTGCCGCTGCTGATCTCCATCGACCAGGAGCACGGGGCCGTCGCCCGGATAGGGAAACCGGCCACCCTGATGCCCGGCGCGATGGCACTGGGCGCGGGCGGTTCGCGGTCGGACGCGCGCCGCGCGGCGAAGATCGCCGGGCAGGAGCTGGCCGCGATGGGCGTGCGCCAGAACTACGCCCCGGTCGCCGACGTCAACGTCAACCCGGCCAACCCGGTCATCGGGGTGCGGTCCTTCGGGGCCGGGCCGGCCGCCGTCGCTCAGATGGTGGCGGCGCAGGTCTCCGGCTACCAGGCCGGGGACGTGGCCGCCACCTGCAAGCACTTCCCCGGACACGGGGACACCGAGACGGACAGCCACTACGGGCTGCCGGTCATCACCCACACGAGGGAGGAGTGGGAGAGGCTGGACCGGCCGCCGTTCGAGGAGGCCGTCCGGGCCGGCATCGACTCGATCATGACCGCGCATATCGTCGTACCGTCGCTGGATCCGAGCGAGGACCCGGCGACGCTGTCCCGGCCCATCCTCACCGGCGTGCTGCGCGAGGAACTGGGCTACGACGGGGTGGTGGTCACCGACTCGCTCGCCATGGAGGGCGTCCGCACCAAGTACGGCGACGACCGGGTGCCGGTGCTCGCCCTCAAGGCGGGCTGCGACCAGCTCCTCAACCCGCCGTCGATCGCGGTGGCGTGGAACGCGGTGCTCGCCGCCGTCCGGGGCGGGGAGCTGACCGAGCAGCGGATCGAGCAGTCGGTGCTGCGCGTCCTGCTGTTGAAGGACAGGCTGGGCCTGCTGCGCGACCCCTACGCCTCGCACCGGGAGGTGGACCGGACCGTCGGCGCCGCCGCCCATCTGGCCGCCGCGGACCGGATCGCCGAGCGGACCACCACCCTGCTGGAGAACGCCGGCGGGCTGCTGCCGCTCGACCGCCGCCGCCAGCCCAGGCTCCTGGTGGTGGGGGCGGACGCGGGCTCGCCGTCCGGGACGACCGGGCCGCCGGTGCCGGTGCTGGCCGCCGCGCTGACCGAGCTGGGCTTCACGGTGACCGCGCTGCCGACCGGGACCAACCCCACCGCCGCGAAGATCGACGAGGCGGTGGCGGCGGCCGCCGGGAAGGACGCGGTCGTCGTCGCCACGTACAACGTCTCGGCGAGCAGTTCCCAGCGCACGCTGGTCTCCAGGCTGGCCGCGACCGGGGCGCCGGTGGTGGCGGTGGCGATCCGCAACCCGTACGACGCGGCCCGGCTCACCGGTCAGCGCGCGGTGCTGGCCGCCTACTGCTGGACGGACGTCGAACTGCGGGCCGCCGCACGGGTCATCGCGGGCCGGGCCCGGCCGCGCGGCAGGCTGCCCGTGCCGGTGCAGCGGGCCGACGACCCCGCCCGGGTGCTCTATCCGGTGGGGCACGGCCTGACGTACTGACACCGGCCGAGCCGGAACGCGCCGGAGGCCGCGACCACCCGTACAGGGGGTGGCCGCGGCCTCCGGCGCGGACGCGCGGGTGCGGGCTACGGGCGCAGGGAGCGGGCCCGGTCGAGCTGCTGGCTGCGGTCCAGCTTCGCGTCGTAGGTCCGCAGCGGCGCGGCCTGCTCGGCCTGCGGCGCGGAGACGCCGGCCCAGGTCAGGATGCGCTCGGTGGCCTTGGCCCGTTCGGCCTCGACCAGACCGGCCACGTTGGCGCCGTGGTTGGCGCCGGGCGCGGTGTAGACGTAGGAGTCCTTGGCGCCCAGGTCCACCCGGAACCGCTCGGCGCCCCAGGGGTCGGCGCCGCCGTAGACGAAGAGCATCGAGCGGCCCTGCGTGCGCACCCAGAAGTCCACGTCCGCCATGGCCAGCGGCTTGAAGCGGATCGGGATGTCCTTGGGCACGAAGTTGCGGGCGGGCTGGTAGCCGTACCGGGTCAGGCCCTTGAGGTGCGGCATCCGCAGGCTGGGCGAGCCCATCTCGGTGGCGGCCTGGTAGTAGTACGGCGTGTAGTTCGCCAGGCTCTGGTCGGTGTACGCGGACCAGCCGGAGTACTGGTCGATCACGTCGTACACCTCCTGGTCGGAGGCGCCGGCGGCGGCCGGCAGGTCGGCGCACTGGGCCTCGCCGGAGTACTGCCAGAACGCCCAGACGAAGTCCAGCACGACCGCCTCGTACGCCTTGTCCAGCGTGCCGACGGTGGTGAAGGTGGCGGCCTCGGCCGCCGCCCACTCCCGGTACTTCGCCTGGAGCGGCGTGCGGCGGACCAGGGCCTCGCGCTGGAGGGCGTTCAGCTTGTCGCGGCACTCCTGGGTGGAGACGGTGGCGAAGAACCGGTCGTAGCGGGAGTCCTCGTGCTCCACGACGTCGTTGGGCGCGACGTAGGCGACCACGCCGTCCATGTCACGGGGGTAGAACCGCTCGAAGTAGGTCGCGGTCATGCCGCCCTTGGAGCCGCCGGTGGCGATCCACTTGCGGTCGTAGACCTTCTTCAGCGCGGTGAAGATCCGGTGCTGGTCGCTGGCGCCCTGCCAGATGTCCAGCTTGGACCAGTCGGCGGGCTGCGGGCGCGACGGGGTGAAGAACCGGTACTCCATGGAGACCTGGTTGGCGTCCGCGATGCGGGTCGGCTCCGAGCGCGAGGGGGTCGTCCGGACCGAGTAGCCGCTGGTGTAGAAGACGGTGGGCCGGCTGGTGTCCTTGTGCAGCAGGGTCAGCCGCTGCTGGAAGGTCCCCTTGCGCGGATTGCGGTGGTCGACCGGCTGGGTGTAGTTCAGGACGAAGAAGCGGTAGCCCGGGTAGGGCTGCTCCTCGATCAGGCTCATGCCGGGGATGGCCAGGATGCGGTCCTTGATGTCCGCCTGCGGTCCGGCTGCCGCCCCGATGCCGGATCGGGCGGTGGCGGTGGCGCTGTCCGGGGCCTCGGCGGCGGTCGCCGTCCCGGCCGTGCTCGCGGCGCCTATGAGCACCACGAGTGACAGCAGCCATCTGAGCGCGTTGCGCATGCACCCTCCACGTGGGTTCGCGATGGTCGTCGCGAACCTAGCGGGGCCGCCGGTCGCCCCGCCAGACCCGTCGGGGCCCGACGGCGTGGGGCTCGTGTGAAAGTCGGGCCGCCCGCACCTTATGTGACGGTACGGCAGTCCCTGCGGGCGCGCTCTCGGCGGGTGTTCAGCAGCCGAACCAGTCGGTCGAACCGGTCCGGCCGGCGATCGAACCGGTGGCGCGGACGCAGCGGTTGAGGGCGTGCACGGTGACCGGCCCGGCCTGCCGGGTGAACCGGCCCCGGTCCACCGCCGCCCGGCCGCCCCGGGCCTGGAGGGAGACGGCCATGTCGCGCCGGGTCCCCGGCCGGGCGGCCACGGTCGTCGCGCAGGCGTAGCTGCGGCTGCGGTAGACGCGCAGCTCGCCGCCGGTGAAGGCCACCCGCTTGACCAGCCGCCCGGTGCAGGAGGAGCCCGCCGCGTGCGCGGAGGAGGCCGCGGGGCCGGCGAGGGCGACCAGGCCGAGGAGGGTGAGCAGCGCCGTCAGCAGCGCCGCCGCCCGGGCCGGCCTGGCCCGGTGGGAGGGGGACGGTACGCGGGCGGGCGGCCCGGCCGGGTGGCCGCCGCCCTGATGTACCGCCGTCCAGCCGAACGCGTCCAACTCCGCACCGTCCTTCCGCTGCTGTGCCGGGCCCTGGGCCCGCCGTCCGTACCCGTACCCGTGTACGACGCGGCAGACGGGCGTACGGTTGCCCGCCCGCGTCCCGCGGGGCCGGGCAGCCGGTCAGACGGTGACCGGCTCGTCCTCACCCCTGCCTATGAAGGTCCGCCAGAGTTCGGCGTACCGCCCGTCCAGGGCCAGCAGCTCCTCGTGGGTGCCGTCCTCGGCGACCCGGCCCCGGTCCATCACCACGACCCGGTCGGCGCGGGCCGCGGTGGTGAGCCGGTGGGCGACGACCAGGGTGGTGCGGCGGCCCGCCAGCCGCTCGGTGGCCTGGGTGACCTGGGCCTCGGTGGCGAGGTCCAGAGCGGCCGTGGCCTCGTCCAGGAGCAGCACGTCGGGGTCGACCAGCTCGGCCCGGGCCAGGGCGATGAGCTGGCGCTGCCCGGCCGAGAGGTTGCGTCCGCGCTCGGCGACCTGGTGCAGGTAGCCGCCGTCGAGGGTGGCGATCATGTCGTGCGCGCCGACCGCGCGGGCCGCCGCCTCCACCTCAGCGTCGCTCGCCGCGGGGCGGCCGTAGGCGATGGCGTCCCGGACGGTGCCGGGGAAGAGGTACGCCTCCTGCGGGACGACGCCGAGGCGGTGGCGGTACGCGGTGAGGTCCAGCTCCCGGACGTCGGCGCCGTCGGCGGTGACCCGGCCGCTAGTCGGGTCGTAGAACCGGGCGACCAGCTTGACCAGGGTGGACTTGCCGGCGCCGGTCTCGCCGACGAAGGCGACGGTCTGCCCGGCGGGGATGCGCAGGTCGATCCCGGTCAACGCGTCCTCGCCGGGATTGCCGGCCGCGTTGGCGGGGCTGCTGGCCGGGGTGGCGGGGCGTTTCGTCTCGGTTGCGGGGCTCTTCGTCTCGGTGGCGGGGCTGTTGGTCTCGGTGGCGGGGTCGGCGAGGGTGTCGGCGCCCTGCGCCCCGTACGCGAAGGAGACGTTGTCGAAGGCGATGTCGCCGCGCAGGGCGCCGACCGGTCGCGGGTGCGCCGCGGGGGCGGTGGAGGCCGGCTCGCGCAGCAGCTCCTGCATCCGGCCGAGCGAGACCGCGGCCTGCTGGTAGCCGTCGAAGACCTGGGAGAGCTGCTGGACGGGGGCGAAGAACAGGTCGATGTAGAGCAGGTAGGCGACCAGCGCGCCCGCCGTGAGGGTGCCCGCCTCGATCCGGCCCGCGCCCACGACCAGCACCGCGGCGGCGGCGAGCGAGGACAGGAGCTGCACGAAGGGGAAGTAGACCGAGATCAGCCACTGGCCGCGCACCCGGGCCGAGCGGTAGGAGGCGCTGCGCTCGGTGAAGCGGGTGGCGCCGGAGCGCTCACGGCCGAAGACCTGGACGATCCGCAGGCCGGCCACCGACTCCTGGAGGTCGGCGTTGACCACGCTGATCCGCTCACGGGCCAGCTCGTACGCCTTGACGCTGGAGCGGCGGAAGAACACGGTGCCGACGATCAGCACCGGCAGGGTCGCGAAGACCACCAGGGCGAGCTGCACGTCGATGACCACCAGCGCGACCATGATCCCGAAGAAGGTCACCACGGAGACGAAGGCGGTGACCAGCCCGGTTTGCAGGAACGTGGACAGCGCGTCCACGTCGGTGGTCATCCGCGTCATGATCCGCCCGGTCAGCTCGCGCTCGTAGTAGTCGAGGCCGAGCCGCTGGAGCTGGGCGAAGATCTTCAGCCGGAGCGCGTACAGCACCCGCTCGCCGGTGCGCCCGGTCATCCGGATCTCGCCGGTCTGGGCGGCCCACTGGAGCAGGACGGCGAGCAGCGCGAGGGCGGAGGCGGCCCACACCGCGCCGAGTGCGGCCCGCTGGACGCCGTCGTCGATGCCGTGCCGGATGAGGACCGGCAGGGCGAGGCCCATCCCGGCGTCGACCGCGACCAGGCCGAGGCTGACCAGCAGGACGCCGCCGAAGCCGCGCAGCAGCCGGCGCAGGCCGTAGGAGTCCTCGGGGGTGACGGCGCGCGCCTCGTCCACCCGCGGGGTGTCGGTGGCCGGCGGCAGGGCCGCGACCTGGGCGAGCAGTTCGGGGGTGGCACCGCTCTCGGCGTCCGCGTCGGGGCCCCGGTCCGCCCGGTCGGCGTCCCGGTCCCACAGGGCGGGGGTGATGCCGCGCTCGGCGTCGAACTCGGCGTCCAGCTCCTCGCGCAGCCCGTCGTCGGCGGCGGGGTCCCCGGGCTCGGCGGCGGGGAGCGGGGTGTGGCCCGGGGAGACGCCGCCCAGTTCGTCGGGGTCGGTCAGCAGCCGCCGGTAGAGGGCGGAGCGGGCCTGGAGCTCGTCGTGGGTGCCGATGTCGGCGAGGCGGCCCCGGTCCAGGACGGCGATGCGGTCGGCGAGGGTGAGGGTGGAGCGGCGGTGGGCGATCAGCAGGGTGGTGCGGTCGGCCATGACCGACCGGAGGGCGTCGAAGATCTCCTGTTCGACGCGGGCGTCGACGGCGGAGGTGGCGTCGTCCAGGACGAGCAGGCGCGGGTCGGTGAGCAGGGCGCGGGCGAGGGCGACGCGCTGGCGCTGGCCGCCGGAGAGGGTGAGCCCGTGCTCGCCGACCTTGGTGGCGTAGCCGTCGGGCAGCTCGGCGATGAACCGGTGGGCCTGGGCGGCCCGGGCGGCCCGCTCGATCTCCTCGTCGGTGGCGTCGGGGCGGCCGTAGGCGATGTTGGCGCGGACGGTGTCGGAGAACAGGAAGCTGTCCTCGGGGACCATGCCGATGGCGTCGCGCAGCGAGGCGAGGGTCAGCTCGCGCACGTCGCGCCCGCCGACCAGCACGGCCCCGCCGGTGGCGTCGTAGAAGCGGGACAGCAGCAGCGAGACGGTGGACTTGCCGCTGCCGGACGCGCCGACCACGGCGACGGTCTCGCCGGGCCGGATGGTCAGCGAGAAGCCGTCGAGGACGGGGCGGGCGGGCTTGCCGTCGCCGTGCTCGCCCCCGCCGTAGGCGAAGGAGACGTCCCGGAACTCCACGCCGGCCGGGGCGTCGGCGGGCAGCTCGTCGGCGCCGTCGGTCATCGACGGCTCGGTGTCGATCAGCTCCAGGACGCGCTCGGCGCCGGCCCGGGCCTGCTGGCCGACGGTGAGCACCACGGCGAGCATCCGCACCGGGCCGACGAGCTGGGCGAGGTAGGTGGAGAAGGCGACGAAGGTGCCCAGGGTGATCTGGCCGCGGGTGGCGAGCCAGCCGCCGAGCGCCAGCATGGCGACCTGGCCGAGGGCGGGCACGGCCTGGAGGGCGGGGGTGTAGCGGGCGTTCAGCTTGATGGTGCGCAGCCGGCCGGCGAACAGCTTCCGGCTGGCGTCGCGGATCTTGCCGGTCTCCTGCTCCTCCTGGCCGAAGCCCTTGACGACGCGGACGCCGGTGACCGCGCCGTCGACGACCCCGGCCACGTGCGCGGCCTGGGCCTGCGCGTACCAGGTGGCGGGGTGCAGCCGGACCCGGCTGCGCTTGGCGATGACCCAGATGGCGGGCGCGACGGCGAGGGCGACCAGGGTCAGCGGGATCGACAGCCAGGCCATGATCACCAGGGAGATCAGGAACAGCAGGACGTTGCCGATGGTCATCGGCAGCATGAAGAGCAGTCCCTGGATGAGCTGGAGGTCGCTGGTGGCCCGGCCGACGACCTGGCCGGTGGACAGCTCGTCCTGCCGCCGCCCGTCGAGCCGCACGATGGACGCGTACATGCCCGTCCGGAGGTCGTGCTGGACGTCCAGGGCGAGCCGTCCGCCGTAGTAGCGGCGGACGTAGGTGAGCGCGTACACCGCGACCGCGGCGGCGACCAGCAGCCCGGTCCACAGGGCGAGCGAGCCGCTGCCCTCGCCGATGACGTCGTCGATGACCACCTTGGTGATCAGCGGGACGAGGGCCATGACCGCCATGCCGGCGAGCGACGAACCGAGCGCGAGCAGCACGTTGCGCCGGTAGTTCCAGGCGTACCCGGACAGTCTCCGTGCCCAGCTCTGCTCTGCCTGCCCCGCCGCCACGGCGGCCTCCCGTCGTCGTCCGGCCCCGCCGATCCGCTGGGCCGCGAAGGCCGCTGAGCCGGTGGTCCGGTGCTGCGCAGACCCGCTTGCGGGCCTGATCTTCCGGAAGGCACCAACGCGGACCGGTCCGGATTTCATCCTTCCGCGGCACATCCCCGCCGCAGGTCGCAGCCGGCTGCGACCTGCGGCGGGGATGTGCCG
>NZ_PVLV01000473.1 GCF_002982015.1 Streptomyces solincola | reverse complement strand
CACCGGGGGTGTTGTCCACGAAGTTGGTGATCAACCAGTTCAGATTCTGCGCCGCCTGGCTCATCGGGCTCACACTAACGCTCCTGGTTGTAGGTACTACCCGGGCCACTGTGCTGATCGTAGGTGGCCGGTCCGTTCGTGTCCGTTCCCTGCTTGCGTCCCTGCTGGACGCCGCGGCGCAGGTTGCTCAACCTGCCGCGCACGTCCTCCGGGGCGCGGGAGACCTGTGGGCCTCCCTGCGGGGTCTGCTCCGCGGTGCCCTCGACCAGGTTGGCCTTGGGCACTCGGCGCGGCAGCCCGGACGGGGTCACCCCGCCGGCCTTGGGGTCGCGGAGCTTGCCGGCCCGCGCCCAGCGCTCGTCGTTGGCCGAGCGCCAGTCGTCCGGGCCCTCCTTCCCGCCGCCCGACGAGGGCTGCGGGACCGGGGGCTGCGGGACCGGGGGCGCCGCCTGCGTCCGGTCCGGTCCGTTCGACCCGGACGCGGACGCGGTCGGGTTCTGGTCGGCGGTCGGGCGGGAGGCGGACGACCGGTCGGCGGCCGGGGACTGCGGCCGGCCACCGCGGCGCGGCAGGCCCGCGTCGGTCATCTCGTGACCGTTGCCGGCAGCCGGTCCCGAGGAGAAGCCTACGCGGTCCGCGGCGTTCTCGGGAGCGCCCTGCGGGGATTCCGATTCGGTCCCGAAGCCGCCGCCGAAGCCGCCGGTGTAGGTGTTCTGCTCCGGCCACCCGCCCTGGTGGGACTGGGCGTCGAAGGACTCGCCGTAGGACTGGGCGGCCCCGTCGTTGCCCGGAAAGCCGGATTCCGCATAACCGGACTCCGGGTAGCCGGGGTGCGGGTACTCGCCGGACGGGTAGCCGTCCTGGCCGTGGCCCTCGTCCTGGGCGTAGCCGTCGCTCTGCGGCGCGTGGCCGTCGCCCTGGCCGTAGCCCTCGTTCTGCTGTCCGTAGTCGGCGTAGCCCTGCTGCTGCCCGTAGCCGTTCCGGGCGGACTCGTAGCCGCCCTGGCCGCCGTCGTAGCCCTGCTGCCCGCCGGCGTACGCCTCCGGCCCGGGGTAGCCGTTGCCGGCCGGGTAGCCGCCGGCGGTGTCGTACTCCTGCTGCGGGTACCCCTCGTAGGCGCCCTGCGGCTCGGGGCGGCGCTCGTCGGCGCGGCCGTCGGCCACGCCGTTGCCCTCGTCGGCGTCGCCCAGGCCGTTGCCGTCGCCGAAGCCGTTGCCCAACTGGGCGCCGAGGGCGGCGCGGCGCTCGTCGCGCAGCTTGGAGCGGCCCACCGGGTCGAGGGCGGCGCCCTCGCCCTGCTGCTCGTACCGCGAGTCGTCGAATCCCAGCTCGGCGGCGGTGCGCATCGGAGCGGGCTCGGGCTCGAAGGCGGCCCGCGCCTGCTGCTCGGGGATGATCGAGGAGACGGTGAAGTCGCCGTCCAGCGACGGGTCACCGCCGCCACCGTGGGTGATCGCGTCCGGCAGCATGACCAGCGAGGTGGTGCCGGCCTGCTCGCCGGAGGGGCGGAGCTGGACCCGGATGCCGTGCCGGTCGGAGAGCCGGCCGACCACGAACAGGCCCATGCGCTGGGAGATCGCCGCGTCCACGGTCGGCGGGTTGGCCAGCCGGTGGTTGATGTCGGCGAAGTCCTCGGCGGTCAGGCCGATGCCCTTGTCGTGGATCTCGATCATGACGCGGCCGTCGGGCAGCCGGGTCGCGGTGACCCGCACCTTGGTCTGCGGCGAGGAGAAGGTGGTGGCGTTCTCCAGCAGCTCGGCCAGCAGGTGGACGAGGTCGGTCACGGCCTGGCCGTGGATCTCGCTCTCCGGGACGCCGGTCAGCTCGATGCGCTCGTAGGACTCCACCTCGGAGGAGGCGGCGCGCAGCACGTCGACCAGCGGGACGGGCTGGTTCCAGCGGCGGCCCGGCTCCTCGCCGGCGAGGACCAGGAGGTTCTCACCGTTGCGGCGCATGCGGGTGGCCAGGTGGTCCAGCCGGAACAGGTTCTCCAGCTGGTCGGGGTCGGCCTCGTTGTTCTCCAGGTCGGTGATCAGGGTGAGCTGGCCCTCGATCAGCGACTGGTTGCGGCGCGAGAGGTTGGTGAAGATCGCGTTGACGTTGCCCCGCAGCAGGGCCTGCTCGGCGGCGAGCCGGACGGCCTCGCGGTGCACCTGGTCGAAGGCGCGGGCGACCTCGCCGATCTCGTCCCGGGAGTCGATGGGGATGGGCTGCACCCGGGTGTCCACCCGGCCCGGCTCGGTCCGGGAGAGCTGGTCGACCAGCATCGGCAGGCGCTGCTCGGCGATGCCGAACGCGGCGGTGCGCAGCTCGCGCATCGAGCGGCTCATCTGCCGGGCCATCATCCCGGCCAGGATGAACGCGGCGAGCAGGGCGACGACCACGATGGCGCCGTTGAGCAGGGCGTCGTTGCGGGCGTCCGCGGAGATGGCGGAGGCCTCGTCGACGGCCTTCTTCATCAGTTCCTCGGTGACGGTGCTGTAGCCGTCGAACTTCGAGGTGGCGGCGCCCATCCAGGTCTCGGCGGTGACGTCCTGGGCGGCCAGCGCCCGGATGCCGTCGGCGTCGTCGGCGTTGCCGATGGCGGCGGCCATGCCGTCGTACACCGACGGGTTCTCGCCCGTGGAGACGGGCGGGTTCTTCCCGTCCTCGCGCAGCCGCTCGGCGCCGTCCTTGGCGCGCTCGCGCATCACCTCGGCGAGCCGGCGCTCGTCCTCGGGGGTGCCGCCGGACTGGAACTCGGCGAGGGCGATCTGCTCCAGGTAGACGTAGGAGTTGAAGGTCTTGGACTGCTCGTCGAAGACGGCCTTCTGAGCGCTGGGCCGCACCAGCAGGTGCATGCCGATGGAGCGCTGGAGCGACTCGGCGGCCTGGGAGAGCTGGATGGCGTAGACCATGCGGCCGTAGCTGGTGATGTTGCCGGTGCCCAGGCCCAGCTCGTTGGCGAACTCCATCAGCGTGTGCTGGACCTTGACGTAGCCCAGCTCGGTGAGGACGGGGTCGGTGGCGCGGGTGTAGGCGGTCTCGCGGATCTTGGCGAGCTCCGGCTCGGCCTGCCGGAACAGCTCCAGCCGGCGCTCCAGGCCCTGCCCGGAGGGCATGTCCTTGACGGCCTCGTCGAAACGCTTCTTGGCCTCGTCGGTCCGGGCGTATGCGTCGGTGACGGCCTCGGCCTTGCGGTCCCCGTCGGACTTGGCGGTGAGCAGAGGGAAGGCCGTGACGTCGCGCTCGTTCAGCAGGTTCTGTCCGTAGCCGTAGGCGGCCTGGACGATCAGCGCGGTCTTCTCGGCGTCCTGGGCCTCGCGCCAGGTGTCGATGGAGGTCTTCACCTGGAAGCCGCCCATGACCAGGCCGACCAGCACGGGTATGAGGAGGATGGCGTTCAGCCGGGTGGCCACCCGCCAGTTGCGCGGCGAGAGCCGCCCGGAGCTGCCCGGGGCCTGCTCGCCGTGGGGCGAGGCCGGGCCGGCGGGGGGCTTCCCGGGGGTTTCGGCAGGCGGCGTCGCCGTTCGCGCGGGCGGGGTGAAGTTGCCCCGCGCCTGCGTACTGGCGGCGCTCGTTGTGCTTCGCCTCACTCGACCAACAACCTCTCGGCGCCGGCACCTGTGCTGTGCCGTTTTACTGTTTCAGGGCCGTAACTACTCGGGAGTTCGTGGCATTGCAGCACGTAAGGCGGCCGCGTTCCAAACCCCCCGTCCGGGCCGTCTTCACTGGTCCAGACCGGCGATAAAACGGGCATAAAGAGCGAGCCCCGCCAAAAGGCGGGGCTCAGGTGAGCGCAGCGGCACCGGCCGGATGCGCGTCGTGTCCGATGGGCCCCGATTCTCTGTCGAAACGTTATGAACAGCTCCGGTGGCACGTGGCGCGTGCCACAACCGCCCGTCTCCGCAGGCTACGGCAACTGCCGTATGGACGCGCTTACTTGAGCCGGGCCATCAGAGCGTGCTCGACCAGCGTGATCAGGGCGGACTTGGCGTCGGCGCGGTGGCGCGCGTCGGTGGTGATGATCGGGGTGTCCGGCCCGATCTGCAGCGCCTCGCGGACCTCGTCCGGGGTGTACGGCTGGTGGCCCTCGAACCCGTTGAGCGCGACCACGAACGGCAGCCCGGAGTTCTCGAAGTAGTCCACCGCCGGGAAGCAGTCGGCCAGCCGGCGGGTGTCCACCAGGACCACCGCGCCGATCGCGCCGCGGACCAGGTCGTCCCACATGAACCAGAAGCGGTCCTGCCCCGGCGTGCCGAACAGGTACAGGATGAGGTCCTGGTCCAGCGTGATCCGGCCGAAGTCCATGGCGACCGTGGTCGTCGTCTTGCCGCCGGTGTGGGTCAGGTCGTCGATCCCCGCGGACGCGGAGGTCATCACGGCCTCGGTGCGCAGCGGGTCGATCTCCGAGACCGCCCCGACGAACGTGGTCTTGCCCACGCCGAAGCCGCCCGCCACCACGATCTTCGCGGAGGTGGTGGAGCGGGCGGCGCCGCCGCTAGAGCTTGCGAAGTCCACTGAGCACCCTTTCGAGCAGAGTCACGTCCGGCGTGCCGCCGGCCTCGCCGTTGCCCGGCTGGTGGATGGCCACCATCCCGGCCTCGGCCAGGTCGGCCACCAGGATGCGGGCGACGCCCAGCGGCATCGACAGCAGGGCCGAGACCTCGGCCACCGACTTGACCTCGCGGCACAGGTGGCAGATCCGCTGGTGCTCGGGGAGCAGGCCGCCCAGCAGGGACGGGTCGGCCGTGGTGCTGACCAGCGCCTCGATGGCGAGCTGGTAGCGCGG
>NZ_PVLV01000472.1 GCF_002982015.1 Streptomyces solincola | reverse complement strand
GGCGACGACCACCACGAGGGCCCGCGTCGCCGGGGAGAGCCCGCCGCTGCCGAGCCCCGCCGCGGGCTCTCCCCGGCGACGCGGGCCCTCGTGGTGGTCGTCGCCTTCGCGGCCATGGTCGGCTTCGCCGTGGTGCTCGCCCGGCTGACCCTGGAACCGTCCGCCGCGTCCGTGCCCCTCACCCACACCAACCTCCGCCCCGGCGACTCCATCCGCGACTACCTCGACCAGCCCGCCTTCCGGGACACCGTCAAGCAGCTCGGCGGCAACATCCTGCTCGGCGTGCCGTTCGGGCTGCTGCTGCCGGTGCTCTTCCCGCGCGCCCGCGGCCTGGTGCGGGTGGTGCTGCTCACCGCGCTGGTCATGGTGCTCGTGGAGCTGGTCCAGGGCGCCATCGTCACCGGCCGGGCCTTCGACGTGGACGACGTGCTGCTCAACTGCACCGGCGCGCTCCTCGGCTACCTGCTGCTCGGCCGGCGGCTCGGCCGCATCGTCCACCCGCGCCGCCACCACTGGTGGCACCGCTTCTCCCGCTCGCGCCCGGCGGCCGAGAAGTAGCCCGCCCGACCGGGCCCCGCTTCCGCGCAGTGGCGGCATGAAGGCGGGCCCGCCGGATCCTCTCCGGCGGGCCCGCCTCTGTCATGTCCGCCCGCTGTCAGGTCTGCCGGGACCGAGCACCCGGACCTCCGGTCACCGCACGGACGCCGACGGCTCAGCCCCGGGTCCGGGCCACGCACTCCGCGACCACGTCGGTGAGGCTGCCGGTGCGGTGCAGCAGCTCGCGCTGGACCTGCGCCCCGTTGCCGCCCTTGAGCAGCGCCGCCAGCGCCTCCTGGGCGGGCAGCACGTCCCCGCTGTCCTCCAGCGCGTCCCGCACGTGGTCGAACAGGGCCCGCACCACCGCCTCGGCCGGCGCGGGCCGCATCGTCGCCGGGTGGATCAGCTCGTCCGCCAGCCCGGACCGGGCCGCCCGCCAGGTCGCCAGCCGCAGCAGCGCCAGTCCGTGCCGGGCGGGCGGCTCGCCGTCCCGCCAGCGCCGCGCCGCGGTCTCCACCAGCCCGCGCACCAGCGTGGCCAGCAGCACCGTGGTCGAGGGGTCCAGGCACACGTCCGCCACCCGGACCTCGACCGTGGGATAGGTGTGCGAGAGCCGGGCGTCGAAGTAGACCATCCCCTCGTCCTTCAGCACGCCGCTGGCCACCATGTCCGCGACCTGCTCGTGGTACCGGTCCGCCGAGCCGAACACCTCGACCGGGCCGGCCGACGGCCAGCGGCCCCACACCCGGTTGCGGTAGCTGGCGTACCCGCTGTCCTCACCCTGCCAGTACGGCGAGTTGGCGCTCATCGCCAGCAGCACCGGAAGCCACGGCCGGACGCGGTCCAGGACCGCGACGCCCTCCTCGTCCGACTCCACCGAGACGTGCACATGGCAGCCGCTGGTGAGCTGCTCGTGCGCGGTCAGCCCGAAGTGCTCCTTGAGCCACTCGTAGCGCTCGCCCGAACCGATGGTGGGCGACACCTCCAGCGGCGAGGTGGCCAGCGCCGCGACCGAGGCGCCCAGCCCCTCGGCGTGCCGCGCAGCCTCCCCGCGCCAGCGCACGATCTCCTCCCGCAGGTCGCCCATGTCGGTCTGCGGCCGGGTGGCGAACTCGAGCTGCTGGCGCTGCAACTCGCTCTCGAAGACGTCCTCGTTGCCCTGCGGATCGCGGGACACCGCCGCCAGCACCGCGGTCGACAGCGCACACGGCTGCCAGGTCCCGCTGTCCACCAGCAGCAGCTCCTCCTCCACACCCACGCTGCGCACGGACACCACCCTCTCTCTCGCCCCGGAAATGCCGGTCGCATGCCCCCGATCAGATAAGCCACGCCTGACGTGGGGACTGCGCCGAACGGGGCATACGGCTGACACAAGATCATCCGTACGGCCGTACGAGTGCCGCCGGAACGTACGACTCCGTCCCCGACGGCGCGTACCCACCCGGCCGGCGCCCCGGCCGTGCCCGACCCGGAGGAGCCCGTCCATGGCGACATCCGCCCGCAGGCCGCGTCACCCCCGCCCGGACCGCCCCGCCGCCGGGCGCCCCCGGACCGTCCTGCGCGACGTCGTCCTGGCCGTCGGACTGGTGGCCATCGTGGTGTGCGGCACCGGCATGACCGCCCGGGCGGCGATCGGTGAAGCCGCCGACGTCCCCGCCGTGCTGCTCGGACTGCTGGGCGCCGGCGCGCTGGTCGCCGCCCTGGTCCGGGCCGGCCGCCGCCGCGCCGCCCGCCCGGACCTCGTCGCGGGGACCGCCGTGGTCCCCGCCACGGTGCCCGCGCCGGCGGGAGCGCCGCCGGTCAGCGCCCTCGCGCCGGTACCGCCGCCGGCGGCGGAACCCGTGGCGGAGCCCGCGGGGGAGACCTGGGACCAGTCCGGGTACGAAGCCGTCGAGGAGGCCGTCGAGGAGGCGGTCCCGCCGGAGTACGCCGGCATCGACTACGCCGCACTGGACCCGTACGCCTTCGAGCAGACCGTCGCCGAGCTGTGCGTCCGCGACGGCTGCGCGGACGTCGAGGTGGTCGGCGGCGCGGGCGACCTGGGGGCCGACGTGCTGGCCACCACCCCCGACGGGCGGCGGGTCGTCGTGCAGTGCAAGGCGTACGGCACGGGCAACAAGGTCGGTTCGCAGGACTTGCAGCGCTTCGGCGGCACCTGCTTCGCGGTGCACGACGCCCAGGTGGCCGCGGTGGTCACCACCAGCGAGTTCACCGAGCCCGCCGCCGAGTACGCGGCCCGGTGCGGCATCCTCTGCGTCGACCGCGCCGGCCTGGACGCCTGGGCCGAGGGCATCGGCCCGGCCCCCTGGCTGCTGCCCCTCCCCGCCGCCCCGGAGGAGTGCCCCGCCGCCGCCGAGCACTGACCGACGACGGGCGCCGTACGGACCGAGCCGCCAGCACCGCGCCCCGGCCGGCGGGCCGTGGTGCCGCAGCCGGGCGCTGCCGGGGTCGGGCCCGCGCCGACGGGCCGCAGCGGGCAGGCCGAACCGGCCCGCCCCGGCCGGCGGGCCGGGGTGCGAGGGCCATGCCCGCGCCGGCCCCGCAGGGCGGGCAAGCCGGAGCGTGCGACCTGGCAGGGCGGGCCGGGACAAGCCCGCCCTGGCCGGCGGGCCGAAGCGGGCGGGCGGCCCTGCGGGTAGACCGGGCTGACCGGAGCCGGGCGCTGCCGGGGCCGGGCCCCGGCCGACGGGCCGCAGCGAGGCAGGCCGGACAAGCCCGACCGGACCGGCAGGCCCAAGCGGCCAGACCGAACAAGCCCGGCCCGATCGACGGCCACAGCGGGCGGCCCTGCGTGCGGGCCGGGGTACTGGAGCCGGGCGCAGTGGGGCGCCGTGTCGGCGCCCCACTGCGCGGGAGGGGCTCAGGTGGACTGGCGCAGGTCCACGATGCGCCGGAGCTTGCCCACCGAGCGCTCCAGGGTCTCCGGGTCCACCACCTCGACCCGCACCGAGACCCCGATCCCGTCCTTCATCGCGGCCTCCACCGCCCGGGCCGCCTCCGCGCGGTCGGCCGGCCCGGCGTCCGCCCGCGCCTCCACCCGTACGGTCAGCGCGTCCAGCCGCCCCCGGCGCTCCAGCCGCAACTGGAAGTGCGGGGCCAGCGCCGGGACCCGGAGCACGATCTCCTCCACCTGGGTGGGGAACAGGTTCACCCCGCGCAGGATCACCATGTCGTCGCTGCGCCCGGTGACCTTCTCCATCCGCCGGAACGGCCGCCCCGGCGCGGCCGGCAGCAGCGTGGTCAGGTCCCGGGTGCGGTAGCGGACGACCGGCATGGCCTCCTTGGTCAGCGAGGTGAACACCAGCTCCCCGGGCTCCCCGTCCGGCAGCACCTCCCCGGTCAGCGGATCGACCACCTCGGGCAGGAAATGGTCTTCCCAGACCGTCAGCGCACCCTTGCCGTCCACGCACTCCTGCGCCACACCCGGACCCATGACCTCCGACAGCCCGTAGATGTCGACCGCGTCGATCGCGAACCGCTCCTCGATCTCCCGCCGCATCTCCTCCGTCCACGGCTCCGCGCCGAAGATCCCCACCCGCAGCGAGGTCGAGCGGGGGTCCACGCCCTGCCGTTCGAACTCGTCGAGCAGCGTCAGCATGTACGACGGGGTCACCATGATCACCTCGGGGCGGAAGTCCTGGATGAGCCGCACCTGCCGCGCCGTCATCCCGCCGGAGGCCGGCACCACCGTGCAGCCCAGCCTCTCCGCCCCGTAGTGGGCGCCGAGCCCGCCGGTGAACAGCCCGTACCCGTAGGCGACGTGCACCGTGTCGCCCGGGCGCCCGCCGGCCGCCCGGATCGACCGGGCCACCACCTCGGCCCACACCTCCAGGTCCCGGTCGGTGTAGCCGACCACGGTGGGCAGGCCGGTCGTCCCGCTCGACGCGTGCAGCCGGCGCACCCGGGAGCGCTCCACAGCGAACATGCCGAACGGGTACTGCCCGCGCAGATCCGCCTTGGCGGTGAACGGGAAGCGCGCCAGGTCGCCGAGCGACCGCAGGTCGTCCGGGCGCACCCCGGCCCGGTCGAACGACTCCCGGTAGAACGGCACCCGCTCGTACGCGTGGTGCAGGGTCTCCCGCAGCCGCTCCAGCTGGAGCGCCGCGAGCCCCGCTCCGTCCAGCTTCTCCCCGAGGTCCGGGGCGGCCCCAGCCGCGTCCCGCTCCGTGTCCGCCATGACGCCACTCCCGTCTCCGGCCCCGTCGCCGGCTCCGCCGCCGGCCGTCGACCGATCATTCGGTCGTTCCACCGGCGATCAGTAAGTCAAGCCGCCCCGCGCCAGGTCAAGAGGGGCGAGCGCGTCAATCGGCCGCCACCCGGCGGTCACCCGGCCTCCATGCCGGCCCCGGCCACCCCGCGGGGTCCTCCCTTCGCGCGGCGGGCCGGGCGCCCCCGCCGCGCGAAGGGAGGACCCCGCGGGGTGGCCGGGGCC
>NZ_PVLV01000471.1 GCF_002982015.1 Streptomyces solincola | reverse complement strand
GACGGCGGGGGTGGATCGGGGCGACTCGGCCGCTCGGCGGCGTAGCGTCAACGAGGCGTGCGGAGAAGCTGGTTGACGGGTGCCGGCCGGAGGGAAGCGGAGAGGCGGCTTCGACTTCGCGGGGGGTGGGTGTCCAGGGCTACTTAGGTTAGTCTAACCTTCACCGTCGTGATGTCAGAAGCACTTGCCGAGACCGCCCGTCGGCGGGGCCATGAACTGCTGGCCGAGGGCGTGACCGTGGCGTACGACGGCACCGACGTCGTGCATGAGGCCACCCTCGCCCTGCGGCCCGGCGAGGTGACCGCCCTGGTGGGGCCCAACGGCAGCGGGAAGTCGACGCTGCTGCGCACCGTGGCGCGGTTGCAGCGCGCCCGCAGCGGCACGCTGGCGATCGACCCGGGGCGGGAGGGCGCGGCCGACGGACTCGCCCTCAGCTCCAAGGAGTTCGCCCGGCGGGTCGCCCTGATGACGCAGAGCCGGCCCACCCCGAGCGGCCTGCGGGTGCGCGACGTGGTGGAGTTCGGCCGCTACCCCTACCGGGGGCGCTGGGGCGGGGCCGACCCGGACGGGGCGGCAGCCGTGGACCTGGCGCTCACGCTGACCGGTGTCGCGGACCTCGCCGAGCGGGGCGCCGAGCACCTGTCCGGCGGGCAGCTCCAGCGCGTCTGGCTGGCGAGCTGCCTGGCCCAGGAGACCGGCGTGCTGCTGCTGGACGAGCCCACCACCTACCTCGACCTGCGCTACCAGGTCGAACTGCTGGACCTGATCCGCGATCTGGCGGACGACCACTCGATCGCGGTCGGCGTCGTGCTGCACGACCTGGACCAGGCGGCGGCGGTGGCCGACCGGATCGTGCTGCTGAGCGCGGGCCGGGTGGTCGCCGACGGCGCCCCCGCCGACGTGCTCGACCCCGAGCGCCTCACCGACGTCTACGGCATCCGCATGGACGTCGACACCGACCCTCTCACCGGCCTGCTGCGCACCCGCGCCGTCGGCCGCCACCACGCCCGACCGGAAAGGCACCGCACCACCTCATGAGACGCCTCATCGCCACCTCCGCCGCCGCGATCGCCGCGGCGCTCGCGCTGACCGCCTGCGGCACGACCGAGCCCACCCCGGCGAAGTCCGACAAGCCGGCCGAGAAGATCAACCTGACCGACGCCAAGGGCGCCAAGGTCACCCTGGACGGTCCGGCGAAGAAGGTCGTCGCCACCGAGTGGAACGTCGTGGAGGCGCTCGTTTCGCTCGGCGTCGACCCGGCCGGCGTCTCCGACGTCAAGGGCTACCAGGCGTGGGGCTCGACCGTGCCGCTGAAGACCGAGCCGAAGGACGTCGGCACCCGCGGCGAGCCCAGCATGGACACCATCGCCGCGCTCTCCCCCGACCTCATCGTCGCCACCACCGACCTGCCGCCGGCCGCCGTCAAGCAGCTCCGCAAGGTCGCCCCGGTGCTGGAGATCCGCCCCGCCGACGCCGCCGACCAGGTCGGCCGGATGAAGGGCAACCTGGACCTCATCGCCCAGGCCACCGGACGCACCGAGCAGGCCGAGACCGTGAAGAAGTCCTACGACGACAAGGTCGCCGAGGGCAGGAAGGCGCTGGCCGACGCCGGTCTGGCCGGCAAGCCGATCGCCTTCGCCGACGGCTACGCCGCCTCCAACCAGGTCTCCATCCGCCCCTTCACCAGCGGCTCGCTCATCGGCAGCGTCAACGAGGAACTGGGCCTGAAGAACGCCTGGAAGATGGCGGGCGACAAGGACTACGGCCTGGCCGCCACCGACGTCGAGGGGCTGACCGCGGTCGGCGACGTTCCGTTCGCCTACATCTCCAACGACGCCGAGGGCGACCCGTTCGCCAAGGACCTGGCCGGCAACGGCGTCTGGAAGTCGCTGCCGTTCGTGAAGAACGACAAGGTGCACAAGCTGCCCGACGGCATCTGGATGTTCGGCGGCCCGAAGTCCATGGAGGCGTACGTCGACGCGCTCGTCTCCGCCCTGACGAAGAAGTAGCGCCATGACCGCCACCGCGACGATCCCCACGGCCACCGAGCTGAGGAAGACGCCCAGGACCGGTGGGGCGGTCGCGGTGGCGGCCGCTCTCGTCCTGCTGGTCGCCGTCCTCGCCGTCGTCGACATCACCCAGGGCACGGCCTCGGCCGGGCCCGCCGAGGTGTGGAAGGCCCTCACCGGCCAGGCCACCGCGCAGGACTCCTCCGTCGTGATCGCCTCGCGGCTGCCGCGGGCGGTCGCCGGGATCATGGTCGGCCTGGTGCTCGGCGCGGCCGGCGCGGCCCTCCAGACGGTGAGCCGCAATGTGCTCGCCTCCCCCGACACCCTGGCGGTGAACGCCGGCGCGCATCTGGCGCTGACCGCGCTGACCGTCACCGGGATCTCGATCCCGCTGCTCGCCTCCTCGGGGGCGGCGTTCGTCGGCGGCCTGGCCGCCGCGGCGCTGGTGCTGGGCCTGTCCGGCCTGGGCGCCGGCACCGTACGGCTGGTGCTGGCCGGCACCGCCCTGACCCTGGGGCTGAACGCGGTCACCGACGCGCTGATCCTGCTGTTCCCGGACACCACCGACGGGCTGTACCACTGGGGCGCGGGCGGCATCGGGCAGAACGGCTTCGGCGGGGTCCTGCACATGGCGCCGGTCGCCGTGGTGGGCCTGGCCGGGCTGCTGCTGGTGGCGCACCGGATGGACGCGCTGGCGCTGGGCGACGACGCGGCCCGCGGCATCGGGGTGCCGGTGCGCGCCACCCGGGTGACCGTGGTGGTGCTCGCCGCGCTGCTGTCGGCCGCGGCGGTGACGCTGGCCGGGCCGATCGCCTTCGTCGGGCTGTGCGCGCCGGCGCTGGTGCGGCCGCTGGGCCGGCGCTTCCCCGCCTTCACCCGCAGCCGGGCCGGTCTGCCGCTGGCCGGGTTGGCGGGTGCGGCCGTGGTGCTCGGCGCGGACGTGGCGCTGCGGGCCGCGGTGCCCGCGGAGCTGGCCGTCGCGGTGCCCACCGGTGTGGTGACCTCCGTGGTGGGCGCGACGTTCCTGGTGGTGCTGGCGTTCCGGGCCCGGCAGTCGCCCGGGGCGACGCCGCCGGACAGGCTGCGCATCCCCGGGAAGCTGGCGTTCTCGGTGTCGCTGGCGGTGATCGCGGCCGTGCTCGCCGGGGTGACGATCGGCGGGGTGCTGCTGGGCGACGCCAAACTGCTGCTGGGCGACGTCGGTAACTGGCTGGCCGGGCGGGCCGGGCAGGGCGTCACCTTCGTGCTGGACACCCGGGTGCCGCGGGTGGCGGCCGCGCTCTGCGCGGGCGGCGCGCTGGCCCTGGCGGGCACGCTGGTGCAGGGGGTGACCCGCAACCCGCTGGCCGAGCCGGGTGTGCTGGGCCTGTCGGGCGGCGGCGCGCTGGGCGCGGTGCTGCTGGTGACGACGGTGCCCTCGGTGGGCTCCTGGGAGCTGGCCGGCGGCGCGTTCGCCGGGTCGGCGCTGGCCGCCGTGCTGGTCTTCGGTCTCGCGGCGCGCAGCGGTTTCGAGCAGAACCGGCTGGTCCTGGTCGGCGTCGGGGTGGCGGCGGGCAGCATGGCGCTGGTCAGCCTGCTGATCGTGCTGACCGACCCGTTCAACGCCACCAAGGCGCTGACCTGGCTGTCCGGTTCCACCTACGGGCGGACCTTCGCGGACGTGCTGCCGGTGGCGGGCGTGCTCGCCGTCGGCGCGGTGCTGGCGCTGGTGCGCCGCCGCGAGCTGGACCTGGTGTCGCTGGACGACGACACGCCCCGGCTGCTGGGGCTGCGGGTGGAGCGCGGCCGGCTCGGCTTCCTGGTGCTGAGCGTGGTGCTGGCGGCCACCGCGGTGGCCGCGGCGGGCACGATCGGCTTCGTGGGCCTGGTGGCCCCGCACGCGGCCCGCGCCCTGGTGGGCCGCCGCCATGTGCGGGTGGTGCCGGTGTCGATCCTGCTGGGCGCGGCGCTGGTCGGCGCGGCCGATCTGCTGGGCCGGACGGTGATCGCCCCGGCGCAGATCGGCGCGGGCGTGATGACGGCGGTGGTCGGCACCCCGTACTTCATCCACCTGTTGCTGCGCAGCCGCCGCTGACCGGGCCCCTGTCCCGTACCTCCCGAGAAGGTTCCTCGGGGAAGCCCCCTGCCGGACCGCCGGCCGGGGGCTGCGCCGCGTCCGGGAGCGGGGGCCGGCCGTCGCGACGCGCCGGGCCGCGGGGGCGCGAACCGTAGGCTAAGCCCCCCGGTCCCCGCCCCGGCGGCCCGCAGGGCGGCACGGTGAGGGCCGTGCGGCACGGGGC
>NZ_PVLV01000470.1 GCF_002982015.1 Streptomyces solincola | reverse complement strand
TCTATCATATATAATTGTTATGTGTTATCCAGATCCGAAAACCATACGAAACGGTTCGACAGCGGAGAAAGATGGGTTCAAGGAACAACACCACGGGGGCGGTACGGGGCCGGGCCGGGGACCCGTCCTCGTCCACCGGCACCGCCCAGGTCACCGACCAGTGCGGGCGCAGCCGCTCCTCGACCGGCCGGTCCCGCAGCAGCTCCGGGTCGAGGGCGCCGGAGCGGCCGGCGGTCCGCCAGCGGCGGGGGCCGTCGGCGCTGTCGCCGATCTCCACGTATCCCTCGCCCTGGTGCCGGGTCAGCATCCGTTCCCCGGCGCCGGTCTCCACCACGACTTCGGTCAGCCCGGGGAGGGTGAGCAGCAGGGCGTCGTCGATGCCGGCGAGCAGCCGTTCGGTGAGGCCGACGGCGGCGGCGTCCCGCAGCGGCAGGATGACCACCGTGTCGTAGCCGGCGGGCGCGGAGCCCTCGGCGGGCATCGGCAGCCGCAGCAGCGGGACGTGCCCGTCCCGGCGGCGCAGCTCGTCCCCGAGGCCGGGGCTGACGCGGGCCGCGTCGGCGGCCATCTCCCGGGCCTCCCGCAGCGACCAGCGCACCCCGCCGTGCCGGCCCACCAGCGCGGGCTCGTCGCTGACCGCGAGCACGGCGGCGAAGCCGACGCCGAACCGGCCGACCGCGCCCTCGTGGCCCTCCCGCTTGGCGGAGGCGCGCAGGGTGCTCAGCGACTCGACGCCGGTGGCGTCCAGGTGGGCGCCGGTGTTGGCGGCGGCCAGCACCGCCGGGCCGTGGGCGTCCGCCGGGTGCAGGGTGAGCCGCAGCCTGCCGGGCACCCCGGCGCGGGCGGCCGCGTCGGCTGCGTTCTGCGCCAGCTCCACCACCAGCCGGTCCCGGTAGCCGCCCAGCGCGAGGTCCTCCTCGGCGTTGGCGTCCTCCCGGAAGCGGGCGGGGCCCGCGCCCCAGGCGTCGAGCACCCCGCGCCGCAGCCGCGCCGTACCGAACGGGTCGGTCCCCTCGGTCGCCGTCGCCCTCACGCTCACGCTGTGCTCCGCTCTCTCGGCCCCTGCCGGGTTCACACCCCGCACCTTGCGGGGCTGAACGTACCGCGCGCTCCGGGTACCCCCGAACGCCGTCCGCCAGCGGGACGGCTGGCAGCGCTCACACGACGCCCACGGGTCGGTCGCGGAATACCCGCGAGCGGCAGGGAGCGGGGCGGCCGGCCCGTGGACGGGAGCGGGGCGGCCGGCCCGTGGAGGGAAGCGGGGCGACGGCGGCGGGGCGGCCGCGCGCGGGCCGGGCGGAGCGGCGCCCCCACAGCGGGGGCCAGCGGGGGCCGGCCGGGCGGCGTCCCCGCACGGGGGGCCGCCCGACGGCGTACAGCGCTCCGGGGCCGGCCGGCGCCGGGGCCTAGCTGTGGCCCAGGTCCTCGGCGGCGGACTCGTCCGTCGAGGCGGGCGGGACGGAGCCGCCCTCGTCGGTGCGGGCGGAGTGCAGGGGGAAGGCGTCGGGGGCCATCGAGTCCAGGACCGGCGCGGCGGGGCGCGGCGGCTTGGGCATGACGGCCGCCTCGGAGTGGCCGCCGCAGCCGAAGGCGAGCGAGACCACGCGGCCGTCGGCCGGGGAGAACTCGTTGGCGCAGACGCCGAACGCCTGCCGCAGGGAGCCGGACAGCGGCTCCAGGAAGCCGCAGGAGACGCAGGAGGCGGGCGCGGCCTGCGCCATCGGGGTCTTCGCCCCGAACTCCTCCTCCCAGCGGTCGGCGGCCGCGTGCAGCCCGTACCGGGACAGCACCCGGGCCCGGCGCAGCCCGATCTCCTCGGCGACCGCCGAGATCGCGCCGCGCGACGGCGTACGGGTGGTCAGGTCGGCGTCCTCGGCGTCGAGGTGGTCGGCCATGTCGTGGGAGACCGCGGAGTTCGGCGGCGGCTCGTCCTCGCCGGTGTAGCCGGGCTCCAGGCGCAGGTCGTCCTGCTCGGTGGGCAGCAGGTCCCCCGGGCCCATGTCACCGGGGCGCAGCCGCTCGCTCCACGGCACCCACTCGGGGGCGAGCACCGCGTCCGGGCCGGGCAGCAGCACCGTTTCGTCCAGGGTGACGTTCTTGGCGCGCGAGGCCCGGGTGACGGTCACCGCCCAGCGCCAGCCCCGGTAGCCGGGCTCCTCGGCGGTGAAGAAGTGGGTGACGACCCGGTCGCCCTCGGCGACCACCCCCGTGTGCTCGCCTACGACACCCGGCGCGGCCGCCTCCTCGGCGGCCTCCCGGGCCAGGCCGACCGCCTCGGCGCACAGACGGTCGGGGGTACGCGGGGTACGGCTTCGCGTCGTCGCAGCACTCACAGGTCTCGCTCATCTCCTACGCCGTGTCACAGGTGCGCCGGCCGGTCCGCGATGCACGGGCGGCGGGCGGAGCGGACCTGTGGGCCGCATCGACGTCCGCGCCCGACGCGTCTCGGGCACACCTATCGCCATCCATTCTGCGGGATGCCGAAGAGGCGCGCGGCCGAGAACCTACGCCGCCGACGCGCTACGCACGCTACCTCCTCGCACGCCCGCGGCCCACCTGCGCGTCGCACGGACCTCCCGCGGGCCCCTCCCCCGCGTCCCCCGAGGGCGGTCGCGCCGCACGTCCAAGTAGCCGTCATGCCGGTTCGCCGGGCGGGGAGCCGGGGCACTATGACGGCGTGGCAGCGGCGAGCTCGTCCGACGACGACGGCGCCGGACCGCTTCGGAGGGCGGCCCGGCGGGCCGGTCGCGCCCTGCGCGCCCCGTTCGCCGGCACGGCCCGCACCGTCCGCCGGGCCACCCACGCGCACGGCGCGGGCGAGTCCGGGCTCGGCAAGCTGATCGAGCTGCACGCGGTGAACGGCGCGGGCGACGTCATGGTGACCGTGGCGCTCGCCTCCACCGTCTTCTTCTCGGTGCCGACCGACGAGGCGCGGGGGCGGGTGGCGCTGTACCTCGCCATCACCATGGCGCCCTTCACCCTGCTCGCCCCGGTGATCGGCCCGCTGCTGGACAAGCTGCCGCACGGCCGCCGGGCCGCCATGGCCGGCGCCATGCTCACCCGCGCCCTGCTGGCGATCCTGATGACCGGCGCGGTGGTCACCGGCTCGCTGGAGCTGTACCCGGCGGCGCTCGGCGTGCTGGTGGCCTCCAAGGCGTACGGGGTGGTCCGCAGCGCCGTCGTGCCGCGGCTGCTGCCGCACGGCTTCTCGCTGGTGAAGGCGAACTCCCGGGTCACCCTGGCCGGGCTGCTGGCCACCGGGATCGCCGCGCCGATCGGCGTCGGACTCCAGCAGATCGGGCCGGCGTGGCCGCTGTACGGGGCGTGCCTGCTGTTCGCCGCCGGGACGGTGCTGGCGCTGTCGATGCCGCACAAGGTGGACTCGGCCCGCGGCGAGCGCAAGGCCCACATGCTCACCCACGGCGAGCGCAAGCCGAGCCTGCGCACGGTCGGCCCGTCCGTGCTGCACGGCCTCCAGGCCAACGCCGCGCACCGGGTGCTGTCCGGGTTCCTCATCTTCTTCCTGGCGTTCCTGCTGCGCGAGCACCCCCTGGACGGGCAGAGCGCGGCCGTCTCGCTGAGCATCGTCGGGGTGGCCGCCGGCGTCGGCAACGCCTGCGGCACCGCGGTCGGCGCGTGGCTGCGGGCCCGTGCCCCGGAGCTGATCGTCGCCGTGGTGCTGGCCCTCGCGCTGGCCGCGGCGGTCGCCGCGTCGGTGTTCTTCGGCGGGATCGCGGTCGCCGTGCTGGGCGCGGTGGCCGGCTTCACCCAGGCGCTGTCGAAGCTGTCGCTGGACGCGATGATCCAGCGGGACGTGCCGGAGTCGGTGCGCACCTCCGCCTTCGCCCGCTCCGAGACGCTGCTGCAAATGGCGTGGGTGGTCGGCGGCGCCGTCGGCATCGCGCTGCCGCTCAACGGCCCGCTGGGCATGGGCGTGGCGGCGGTCATCCTGGCGCTGGGCGCGCTGCTGACGGTCCGCGGCCTGCTCGGCGCGGCCCGCCGCGGCACGGCCTACCCGCGAGCGGCGTGAACGCCTCGGCACCGGCGCCGTGAACGCCCCAGGGCGGTGCGGCGCGCCGCACCCGGGCGTGGCGCGGCGCGGACCGACGTATAGCCTTCGGGCCATGACCGTTGCGTTCTCTTCCGGTAAGGCCCGCCGGGCGGCAGTCGCCCTGGGTGCCGTCTCGGCCGGACTCCTCGTACTCTCCGCCTGCGACAAGCCGACGCCGCTCGCGACCGTGACGGTCGGCTCGGACTCCGTCTCCACCGAGGCGACCTGCTACAACGACGGCGAGGCCGTCAAGGAGTCCGAGATCCAGGGCTGCCTCAACAAGAAGGCCGGCAAGACCATCACCGTCGCCGTCGACGACAAGATCCGCTTCGGCGTCGAGCCGGAGATCGCGGAGAAGGGCTGGACGCTGTTCATCGGCGGCCAGCAGGCCGAGCAGGAGCCGTACCACAAGACGTACCGGACCATCCCGGCCAACGCCTTCTTCTCCAGCCAGACCGGCGAGACCTCCAACTCGGCGCAGATCTCCATCGTGGAGACCAGCGGCAAGAAGCTGACCGGCGTCTGGCAGGTCGAGCTGAAGAAGGAGCAGGAGTCCTGACCCTGCGCGTGCTGGTGGTGACCGCGGTGGCGGCGGAGGCGGACGCCGTACTGGCGGGCCTGGCCGACGCCCCCGGCGCGGCGCCCGCCACCGCGCCGCGCCCGCTGCCCGGCGGGCGCACCGTCACCCGCGGGCTGCGCGCCGGGGACGCCCCGGAGGCGCAGGGCCTGGTGGACGTGGTGGCCGGCGGCGTCGGCCCCGCGGCCGCCGCGGTCGGCGCGGCCTGCGCGCTGGCCGCCGAGCCGGTCCCGTACGACCTGGTGGTGGCCGCGGGCATCGCCGGCGGCTTCCCGGCGCACGCCCGTCCGGGCGGCCTGGTGGTCGCGGACGCGCTGGTCGCCGCCGACCTGGGCGCGCAGGCGCCGGAGGGCTTCCTGCCGGTGGAGGAGCTGGGCTTCGGCCGCTCGGTCCACCTGCCGCCGCCGGGCCTGGCCGCGCGGATCGCCGCCGCCGTGACGCATCCGCCCGCCGGCCTCCCAGTGGCCGTCGGCCCCGTGCTGACCGTCGCCACCGTCACCGGCACCGCGGCCCGCGCCGCCGAGCTGGCCGGCCGCCATCCGCGGGCCGCCGCCGAGGCGATGGAGGGGTTCGGGGTGGCCGAGGCGGCCGCCGCGTACGGGGTGCCGGTCGTCGAGGTCCGGGCCGTCTCCAACACCGTGGGCCCGCGCGACCGGGCCGCCTGGCGGATCGGCGACGCCCTCGCCGCGCTGCGCACCGCCTTCCGCACCCTCGGCGCGACCGTCTTCCTGGAGAAGCTGTGACCACACCGGACGCCTCGACCGCACCCGGCGCCTCGACCGCACCGGACGACTCGGCCGCATCGGATGCCCCCGGGGCCGGCGCGGCGCGGGACGGCTCGGTGAACGGCTCGCGTGGCGAGGCCCTGCGGATCGCCTACTCCCCCTGCCCCAACGACACCTTCGTCTTCGACGCCTGGGCGCACGGCCGGGTGCCCGGCGCGCCCGCGCTGGACGTGCGGTTCGCCGACATCGACGTCACCAACGGCATGGCCGAGCGCGGCGAGCACGACGTGCTCAAGGTGTCCTACGCGGTGCTGCCCTGGGTGCTGGAGGAGTACGCCCTGCTGCCCTGCGGCGGGGCGCTGGGGCGCGGCTGCGGCCCGCTGGTGCTCACCCGCGCCGACGGCCCGGCCACCGGGGCGGACCTCGCCGGGAAGACGGTCGCGGTGCCGAGCGAGCGCTCCACCGCGTACCTGCTGTTCCGGCTCTGGGCGGCCGAGCAGGCACCCGGCGGGGTCGGCCGGATCACCGTGCTGCCGTTCCACGAGATCATGCCCGCGGTACGGGACGGCCGGGTGGACGCCGGGCTGGTCATCCACGAGGCCCGCTTCACGTACCAGGACTACGGGCTGCGCAGGCTCGCCGACATGGGCGAGCACTGGGAGGCGACCACCGGGCTGCCGATCCCGCTCGGCGCGATCATCGCCCGGCGCGCGCTGGGCGCGGACACCCTGCGCCGGCTCGCCGAGGCCGCCCGCGCCTCGGTGCGGATGGCCTGGGACGATCCGGCGGCCTCCCGGGCGTATGTGCTGGAACACGCCCAGGAGATGGATCCGGCCGTCGCCGACCAGCACATCGGGCTGTACGTCAACGAGTTCACCGCCGACCTCGGCGAGGACGGCTACGCGGCGGTGCGCGCGCTGCTCACCCGCGCCGCGGCCGAGGGACTCGTCCCGCCCCTGGCCCCGGACGCGCTCGCCTTCCCCTAGGCGGCCCGTGGGCCGGGGCGGTCCGTGGCCTGGGCGGTCCTTCGCGTGGGCGGGCCTCCGCCTGGGCGGGCCTCAGACGTCCAACTGGTCGGCGACCGCCCGCAGCAGCCCGGCGATCTTCTTGCCCTGCGCCTTCTCCGGGTAGCGGCCGCGCTCCAGCATCGGGCCGATGTTCTCCAGCAGCGTCGTCAGGTCCTGCACGATGGAGGCCAGCTCGTCCGGCCTGCGCCGCTGGGCGGCGGCCACCGACGGCGTCGGGTCGAGCACCGTCACCGACAGCGCCTGGTCGCCGCGCTGACCGGCGACCACGCCGAACTCCACCCGCTGGCCGGGCTTGAGGGCGTCCACTCCGGCGGGCAGCACGGACGAGTGCACGAAGACGTCGCCGCCGTCGTCGCGGGAGAGGAAGCCGAAGCCCTTCTCGGGATTGAACCACTTGACTTTGCCGGTAGGCACGTCCGTCCTCGTCCTCATCCTCGTACTCGGTGGGGTGCGTCGCGGGGGCCGGTGGCCCCGGACAGCAATGCAGCGGGTCATCGGAGACCCGCCACTGCTCAAGGCTAATGGTCGGGGGGCCGGAGACAAGACGTCGCCGACCCGTTCCCCCGGCCGGGGAACTACCCTGGCCGGATGAGTGACGAAACCCCCTCGCACACCGCCGCGCCCGGGGACGGCCTGGTCCGGGCCGGTGCGGTGGTCTTCATCATCGGCGCGGTGGCCACGCTGGCCACCATGGCGCCGCTGTTCCTGGGCACCGAGCCGTTCCCGCCGGTGGCCTGGGCGGTCTGCATGCTGATGGGCGTCGGGTTCGCGATCGCCGCGGCGGGGGTGCTGCGGTCGGTCGCCGCGCAGCGCCGCCAGGCCAGGTCCGAGGCGCGGGCGGCCGGCGCCCGCTGACCCGGCCGCCGGGCCTCTACCGGGCCGCCCGGAACGCCTCCCACCAGGCAGGAAAGGCCGTCAGGTCGTCCAGGACGACGTCGGCGCCGGCCGCCCGCAGCTCCTCGGCGTCGCACGGGCCGGTGGTCACCGACAGCGCCAGCGCACCGGCCGCGCGGGCGCCCCGGACGTCGCCGACGTGGTCGCCGACGTAGACGCTCGCCCGGTGGTCCCGCAGCGCCTCCGCCTTGCCCTCGGCCCACAGCCGCCCGATCACCGCGTCCGGCCCGATGCCCAGGTGGGCGAGGTGCAGCTTGGCGTGCTGCTCGTTCTTCGCGGTGACCACGATGACGCGGCCGCCCGCGTCCCGGATGGCCGAAACCGCCTCCCCCGCGCCGGGCAGCGCCCGCGTGGGCTCGATGGCGTGGTCCGGGTACAGCTCCCGGTAGCGGGTCGCCAGCCCCGGCACCCGCGCGGCCGGCACCCACTGCGCCAGCTCGTGCTCCAGCGGCGGCCCGAGCCTGCTGACGGCCACGTCGACGTCGATCGGCGCGCCGGTCTCCTCGATCAGCGCCTCATAGGCGGCCCGGATGCCCGGCCGCGAGTCGATCAGGGTCATGTCGAGGTCGAAGCCGACCGTGAGCGGTGCGAGGGAAGCCATGCCCGCCATTGTGCGCGCCGCCTCCCGGGAAGCGGGAGGCCGGCCCCGGGGGCGCGGGCCGTCGAGGCGGGCCGCGCCCGGGGAGACGTCCCGGGACCGCCCCCGCCCCCGCCCTCGTACGCCGCCTCACGCCCGCCGGGAGCGCCACGCCAGGTACAGCGCCGAGGTGAGGGCGGCGGCGCGGAGGGTCCAGGGCCAGGTCTCGGAGAGGGCGGCGCGCAGGGGCTCGGAGCCGGCGGCCAGCGGGTCGCCCCAGCGGCGCTCGGTGCGGCCCCACAACCACACCGCCGAGGCGACCAGCACCGCGGCGGGCAGCCCCAGCACCGCGAACTTCGCCTCGGTACGGCTCAGCCTCCGGGAGGCGTAGGCCAGCCCCCAGCCGGCGACCAGCACGATCCACTGGCCCAGCACCACCCCGGCGACCAGCAGCGCGGCCGCGGCCAGCAGCACCGGGTGCCCGGCCCGGACCGACCCGCCGGCCAGACCCAGCCCGCGGCGCCAGAGCGGGGCGGCGACCACCGCATCGCCGCCCGCCACGGCCACCGCCTCGCCCTCCGCCGTCTTCTCCGGCTCGTCGACGCCGGGCTCCGGTTGCGGCGGGGGCGGCCGGAGCATGGCCGGGATCTCCACCCCGCCGCGGAACCCGGGCACGAGTCCGTCCCCGCTGAGGTCGAACCGGGCACGCTCCACCCGCCACCAGTCCGGTCCCTGGGCCTGCGCCCCGTCCTCGTCCAGCCCGATCAGGTGCGGGCTGCCCGCGTCCGGCGCGGCGCCGGCGGCGGAAGCAGGCTCCTCGCCGCGGCCGCCCTTGCGCCACCGCAGCCTGGGGCCGCGCGCGCCCCGCTGCTCCGGTACGGCCGGCTGCTCGGGCGCGGCCTCCGGAGGAGGCGCGGCGGGGGCCGGCGGCGCGCCCGGATCGGCGGTCGCCGCCGCGACCACCGCGTCCGGGGTGCCGAGCGAGCCCAGGATGGAGCGCACCGCCGCGGGCGTGTCGTCGCGCGCGCGGCGGCTGTCGATCTCGCCGCGCAGTGACGACACGAGCCGCATCCGCGTCTGCGAGTCGAGCTGCCGCTGCTGGGCCAAGTCCCCTACGCGGCTCAGGTAGTCGAAGACAAGCCGGTCGCTTTCGATCCCCACCGTCACGACGGTAGCGCCTCCGCAGGGGCTACCGTGGTGCGGATGGGGACCGGCTGAGCACGATCGGGAGGCACCCGTGCCCTCAGGCACCGAACGCGACGGCAGCCCGGCCGGGCCCGGCGACGGCAGTACGACGGGGACACCCGGCGACGGCGGTACGGCCGGAACGCCCGGCGACGGCGGTAGGGCAGGAGCGCCCGGTGGCGCGGCGCCGCGCACGCTGGCGGAGGAGCTGCGGGCGCGCGGCGACCAGGGGCTGGCCGAACTGCTGCGCCTGCGGCCCGATCTGGTCGCCCCCGTCCCCGCCGACCTGACCCAGCTCGCCACCCGGGCCGGGACGCGCGCGTCCGTCGTGCGCGCCCTGGAGCGGCTGGACCGGTTCACCCTCCAGACCGCGGAGGCGCTGGCGGTGGCCCCCGACCCCGCCCCGTACCTCGTCCTGCTCGGCCTGATGGCCGGCGACGAAGGGGACGCCCAGGTCGAGACCGCACTGCCGGACGCGGTGCGGGCGCTGCGCGCCCAGGCCCTGCTGTGGGGCGGCGACGACCGGCTGCGCCTGGTGCGCACCGCGCGCGAGCTGCTGGCGCCGTCCCCCCAGCACCCCTCCCCCACCGGGCTCGGGCCGACCGTCGCCGAGGCCACGGCCGGCATGTCGCCGGGGCGGCTCCAGGAGATCCTGGCCGCCGCCGGGCTGCCCGCGACACACGATCCGGTGTCGGCGGTCACCGCGTTGACGGAGCTGTTCACCGACCGGGAGCGGATGGCCGCGCTGCTGGACGGCGCGCCGGTGGAGGCGCTGGGCGTGCTGGACAAGCTGGTGTGGGGGCCGCCGTACGGCGAGGTCAGCGCGGATCCGGCACCACCGGTGCGGTGGCTGCGGGACCGGGGGCTGCTGCTGCCGACCACGCCGCGCACGGTCGCCCTGCCACGCGAGGCGGCGCTGTACCTGCGGGCGGGGCGGGCGCACCGCCGCACCGAGCCGCTGCCGCCGCCCGTCACCCCGGCCCGGGAACACCGTCCACAGGCTGTGGACAGCACCGCGGCCGGTCAGGCGTACACCGCGCTGACCACCGTCGAGGAGCTGCTCAAGCAGTGGAACGAGGGCGGGCCGCAGGTGCTGCGGGCCGGCGGCCTCTCCGTCCGCGACCTCAAGCGCACCGCCACCGCACTCGACGTCTCCGAGCCGGTCGCCGCCTTCTGGCTGGAGACGGCGTACGCGGCCGGGCTGCTCGCCTCCGACGGGGAGGCCGACGAGCGGTACGGCATCACCCCGGCGTACGACGCCTGGCTGGAGCTGCCCGCCGCCGAGCGCTGGGTGCGGCTCGCCGCCGCCTGGCTCGCCGCCACCCGCACGCCCGGACTGGTCGGCGCGCAGGACGCCAAGGGCCGCACCCTCTCCGCCCTCGGCCCGGACCTGGACCGCGGCGCCGCCCCGGAGGTGCGCCGCCGGGTGCTGGCCCTCCTCGCCGGCCTGCCGGCCGGGGCCGCGCCGGACGCCGACGCCCTGCTCGCGCGGCTGCGCTGGGAACGCCCCCTGCGCGGCGCCCAACCCGCCGCCGGCGGCGACCTGCGGACCAGACTCGCCGACTGGACGCTCGCCGAGGCCGAGCTCCTCGGCATCACCGGCCGCGGCGCGCTCGCCGCCCACACCCGCGTCCTGCTGACTCCGCCCGACGGCTCCGACGACCCCGCCGGCGGCTTCGACACCGCCGCCGCCGAGAAGTCCGCCGCCGCGCTCCTCGCCCCGCTGCTGCCCGAGCCGGTGGACGAGGTGCTGCTCCAGGCCGACCTCACCGCGGTCGCCCCCGGCCCGCTGCGCCGCCCGCTCGCCGACACCCTCGGGGTGCTCGCCGACGTCGAGTCCAAGGGCGGCGCGACCGTCTACCGCTTCACCCCCGCCTCCGTGCGCCGCGCCCTGGACGCCGGGCAGGCCGCCTCCGACCTGCACGCCTTCCTCGCCGCCCACTCCCGTACGCCGGTGCCGCAACCGCTCACCTACCTGATCGACGACGTCGCCCGCCGGCACGGCCACCTCCGGGTCGGCGCCGCCTCCGCCTACGTCCGCTGCGACGACGAGGCCGTCCTCGGCGAGATCATGGCCGACCGCCGGGGCGCGTCCCTGCGGCTGCGCCGGCTCGCCCCCACCGTCCTCGCCGCCCAGGCCGACCCCGCCGCCCTGCTGGCCGGACTGCGGTCCATGGGCTTCGCCCCGGCCGCCGAGTCCGCCGAGGGCGACGTCCTGATCAGCCGCGCCCGCGCCCACCGCACCGGCCCCCGTAC
>NZ_PVLV01000046.1 GCF_002982015.1 Streptomyces solincola | reverse complement strand
GTTGGGACTGGGCGTACGCGGCGAGCCGCGCGTATCGGCGGGGGGGGGTGGGGGGGGTTCTCCTGGGGGGGGGGGGGGGGGGGGGGGGGGGGGGGGGGGGGGGGGGCCCGCCCCGGGCGGGCGCCGCAGCCGCCCGGTGGTGGCTTGACGGGCGGGGAATGGGGGGCCGGCGGGGGGGGTGCACGCCTCTCAGCGCGCACCCGCCCCCGCCGCGCCGGTACGCGGACGGGAACCCGAACTCGGCACGCTGGACGCCCTGGTGCGTACCGGCGGCATGGCCGTCGTGTGCGGGGCCGGGGGGCTGGGCAAGACCACCCTGGCCACGGAGGCGGCGAGCCGCGCCGCAGCCGAGGGGCGGGCCGTCTTCTTCGTCCGCTGGCGGGACGACGCCGCCCGACTGGCCGGTGAGCTGACCCGGATCGCGCAGGCCCTCGGGCTGACCGACGCCCGGCTCGACGCCGCCCGCACCGGTCGGGCCGCGCTGGTCGACACCGTCTGGGAGCACCTGTCAGCGGTACGAGGCTGGGTGATCGTCGTCGACAACGTCGACACCCCGGAGCGCGTCGGCCCCGCCGGGGAGCCGATCGCCGGCTACCGGGGCTGGCTGCGGCCGGACGGACCCGGGCTGCTCCTGATCACCAGCCGCGACACGTCCGCCGCCACCTGGGGTCCGCGCGCCACCCTGCTGCACCTCGGACCGCTGGACGACCAGGCCGCCGGCGCGGTGCTGCGGGACGCCGCGCCCGAGGCCGGGACGGAGGAGGAGGCGGCGGCGCTCGGCGCGCGGCTCGGCGGACTCCCGCTCGCGCTGGAGGCGGCGGGCCGGTATCTCGCCTCGCCCACCAGCCGGTTCCGGCACTTCACCGACTACCGGGAGGCGCTGGGGCGGGAGTTCGGCGACCTGCTCGGGGCCGAGCATCCGCGGGCCGCCGCCGATCCGGTGCTCGCCCGGTCCGTCGTACGCCACACCTGGCACCTCTCCCTCGACCAGCTCGCCGCCGACGGGATCGCCTTGGCCCGGCCGCTGCTCCGGCTGCTCGCGCTGCTGGAGGCGGCCCCCGTCCCCCGCACCCTCGTCACCCCCGCCCTGGTGAGCGACGCGTGCGGGCTGCCCGCCACCGCCGCCGAGGTGGACGCGGCGCTGGCCGGCCTGCACCGCTACGGGCTCCTGGGCAGTCCGCAGGGGGTGCGGGGCGAGCCGTCCCAGGTCGCCCTGCACCCCCTCGTCCGCGAGGTGGCGGCCCTCGGCCCCGACTCCGGCTCCGGCTCCGACTCCGACTCCGACTCCGGCTCCGACCCCGGCTCCGGCTCCTGGTATGACGCCATCGACCACCACCTCGACCAGGCCGTGGCGGACACGGCCGCGGCGGGGCGCGCGGGGTGGCCGGTCGCCAGGCTGCTCGCCCCGCACCTCCCGGCGTCCCTGGAGCGGGCGTCGGACGACGACTTCCCGGCCGCCCGGGACAGCCTGGACACCCTGGCCGGAACGCTCCACGCGGCCGGCGCCACCACGGAGGAGGTACTGCTGCGGGGGCACGTCCTGGAGGCCGAGAACGACCGGTTCGGCCCGGACCATCCGCACACCCTGACCAGCCGGCTCCGTCTGGCCGTCGGCCTGCGCGCGCTGGGCGAGCACCGGCAGGCGGCGGACCTCCAGCGGCGGACGCTGGCCACCCAGGAGCACACCCTGGGCCCGGACCACCCCGACACCCTCACCTGCCGCAACGAACTCGCCGTCACCCTCCGTACGCTCGGCGACCTGGCGGAGTCGGCCGACCTGCACCGGCAGGTCCTCACCACCCGCGAGCACACC
The DNA here is from genome assembly GCF_002982015.1 of Streptomyces solincola. Classification (GTDB taxonomy): domain Bacteria; phylum Actinomycetota; class Actinomycetes; order Streptomycetales; family Streptomycetaceae; genus Streptomyces; species Streptomyces solincola. Next base: position 8,998 of record NZ_PVLV01000046.1, on the reverse strand, counting down.
CTGGGCCCGGACCACACGCTCACCCTCACCAGCCGCAACAACCTCGCCACCGCCCTGCACGGGCTCGGCTACTTCCAGCAGGCCGCCGACCTGCACCGGCAGACCCTGACCGCCCGTGAAGACGCCTTCGGGCCGGACCACCCGAGGACGCTGGCCAGCCGCAACAACCTCGCCGCCGCACTGAACTCCCTGGGCCGGTGGCAGCAGGCCGCCGACCTGCACCGGCAGACCCTCGCCGGTTGTGAGAACACCTTCGGCCCCGACTATCCCGGGACCCTCACCAGCCGCCACAACCTGGCCGACTCGCTGCGCGGGCTGGGCCGGCACGCGGAGGCGGCCGACCTGCACCGGCGGAACGTCACCGCCCGCGTGCGGTTGCTGGGCGCCGAGCACCGGTACACCTGCGAGAGCCGCGCCAACCTGGCCCTGGCGCTGACCGCCCTCGGCCACCACCGGGAGGCCGTCGGCCTGCACCGGCAGAACCTCGCCGCCTTCGAGCGCGCCCTGGGTCCCGACCACCCCGACACCGAGGCCGCCCGCGCCCGTCTCGCCGCCGCCGAGGCCGGCCCCGGCCGCCGCAGGCCCTGGCGCCGCCGGCGGGCACCCGTTCAACCACCGCAATGATCAAGCCATTTCGAGCGCGCGACGTTTCCGTATGGCGGGAGACACGCGCCTGACCAGGGCCTTCTTTGACCCCCTTGGGGTGTTTGGCCCGACGTGTCGAACGACCTGACCGGCCGAAACAGCATGGCCAAATCTAGACCGTGTGTGTTTCAAGATCGCGGGAAGCCCGATGGCCGCCGTGAAGGTCTCGTGTGAACGTGTGTGCGCCCAGTGGCCGTTGGGGCTGGTGGGAAACCGTTCCATGGGGGAATTCCATGCACTCACGTGCTTCGGGCACGTCTGTTCGGCGTGCCCGCAGATCGTCCCGGTACGGTCTGGTGGCCGCCGTCGCCGCTCTGTCGCTGGCCGCCGCGGCGGCGCCGGTGCTGGCGGAGCCGGCCGCCGCGGACCCGGGTCCGCGCTCGGTGTGGGGGAAGACGGACGGGCCTCGGTTCACCGTGCCGCCGGTCAAGGTCGGCACCACCCGGCCGGTGCCCAACACCGCCGAGGCGCCCGCCTCACCGGCCGAGGCCGCGTGGGAGGCGGCCCAGCGCGACCGCGCCCGCACGCCGGGGGCCGCGCGGAAGTCGGCGCGGCAGTCGGCCGGGAAGCCGGCGCCGCGCGCGGCGAGCGGCACGCTGGTCTACGTTCCCGAGGGTCAGGGCGCGGTGCCCTGGCACCAGATGTCGAGCTTCCGGATCACCGACTCGCTGGTGGCCCGGGTCAACCTCTCCAACGGCAACCTGATGCTGGCCGCCACCGACTTCGAGGTGGCCGGGGTCGGGCAGAAGCTCCGCCTGGCGCGTACGTACAACTCCTTCGACGCCCCCTGGGGCAAGGTCTCCGAGCACTGGTGGCAGGAGTACGAGCGCTACCTGCACGTCTTCAGCAACTCGGTCGTCCTCTATGACGCGACCGGAGCCTCGGTCGACTTCGTCAAGGCGACCGACGGGTCGTTCACCACGCCCAAGGGCTACTCGAAGGACCTGAAGAAGAACGCCGACGGCACCTTCACGCTCACCGACCGCAAGTCGGGGGTGAAGGACACCTACGACCAGTACGGCATCCTCACCAAGGTCACCGACCGCAACAAGGGCACGATCACCGTCGACCAGCACGACGAGGGCGAGGAGCACAAGGGCTTCAAGCTCACCGAGACCCGCTCGGGCCGCTGGGTCGACCTGGTCAAGACGTACCCCGACCAGTGGCAGGCCAAGGACCACACCGGCCGCACCGCCGTCTTCGACCTCGACGCCGAGGGCAACCTGGCCCGGACCGCCGACACCGAGGGCAAGGTCACCGCCTTCGGCTACGACTCCTCGCGCCGGCTGACGAAGATCACCACCCCGGAGGGGCGGGTCACGGTCTTCACCTACGACGCCCAGAACCGGGTGCGTTCGATGCTGCGGGCGACCGAGGAGAACGGCTCCGGCCACACCGGCCCGACCTACACCTACGCCTACTCGCACGCCACCGACGCGAGCGCGGCGGGGACGACGACGGTCACCGACCCGGAGGACCACGCCACCAAGCACGAGCACGACGGGGACGGGCGGGTCACCAAGGTCACCGACGCGCTGGGCCACTCGCGCTCGAAGTCCTTCGACGCCAACAACAACATCCAGACGGCGACCGACGCGATGGGTACCGGTTCGGTGGCCGGGAACGTCACGACCTACGGCTGGGACGGGCGCAACAACCCGACCTCCGCCAAGCTGCCGACCGGCGCCACGTCCACGGTGACCGGCTACCAGACCATCGCCGGGGCCGACCTGCCCGGCTCGATGACGACGGCGGACGCCGAGAAGACGGACTACACCTACGACGCGGCGGGCAACACCGCCTCGGTCGCCGTCACCGGCACCGGCGGCGGCAAGCAGACCTTCGACTACAACAAGGCCACCCCGACCTGCGGCGGCTTCGAGGGCCAGCGCTGCAAGGTGACGGTGAAGATGACGGACGCCAAGTCGGTGTCCACCTCCTTCACCTACGACGCCAAGGGCAACCTCACCAAGGTCACCCCGCCCGCGCCGCTCGGGGTCACCACCTACCGCTACGACGACCTGGGCCGCGTGGTCTCCGCGCTCGACGGCCGGGGCGTCACGGTGCTGTACGAGTACGACGAGCGCGACCGGATCACCAAGGTCGACTCCTCGAACTACGCCACCGTCACCTACGCCTACGACGGCGACGGCAACCTGGTCCAGCGCTCGGACGGCACCGGCGTGACCGGCTACGCCTTCGACCCGCTGTCGCGTGAGACGGTCCGCACCCTTCAGAACGGCTCGCAGACGAAGCTCACGTACACCGCGGCGGGCAACGTCGACACGTACACCGACCCGGCCGGCACCACCGACTACACCTGGAACGAGGTCAACAAGCTCAAGGAGCTGAAGGACCCGACCGGCAAGGTCACCACGTACGCGTACGACAGCAACGACACGCGTACGAAGACGACGTACCCTGGCGGCACGGTCCAGACGATCACCCCGGACAAGTCCAGCCGGCCCGAGAAGATCAAGACGACCTCGCCCAAGGGCACCCTGGTCGACCTGTCCTACTCGTACGCCAACGGGACCAAGGACGGCGGCAAGATCCGCACCAAGACCGACGCGGTGAGCGGCCACAAGACCACGTACTCCTACGACAGCGCCGGCCGCTTCTCCTACGCCAAGGACGAGAAGGGCGGGGCCGTCACCGACTCCTGGCAGTACTGCTACGACCAGGCCGGCAACCTGACCAGCCAGGGTGTCGACCCGGGCTGCCCGCGCGGCACCACGTACACGATCAACGACGCCCAGCAGATCACGGCGAAGTCCTCCGTCACCGGCGCCTGGTCCTACGACAAGGTCGGCAACGAGACGGCGGCCGCTTCCGAGGCGGACGCCATCCGCACCGGCGTGAAGTGGTCGGACTACTCGCAGATGACGGCGCTCACCGTGGGCGGCAAGACCTACGCGGGCCAGTACGCCTCGACCGACCAGAGCGAGCGGATCAAGCTGGGTGACACCTTCTTCCACCACGGGCCGCTGGGCCTGTCGGCGAAGACCACCGCCGGGGTGGACATGGGCTTCAACCGCGAACCCGGGGGCACCCTCAACTCCATGACCACCGGGGGCAAGTCCTACTACTACCTGACCGACGCGCTCGGCAGCGTGGTCGCCCTGGCCGACGAGGCCGGGACCAAGGTCGACAGCTACACCTACAGCCCCCGCGGCGTCCGCGTGTCGTCCCGCACCAGCGAGACGGTGCCCCAGCCCTACCGGTTCGCCGGCGGCTACCAGGACGCCACCGGCCTGTACCACTACGGGGCCCGCTACTACGACCCCAACATCGGCCGCTTCACCCAGCCCGACCCCTCGGGCCAGGAGAAGAACCCCTACCTGTACGCCGAGGGCGACCCGGTCAACCGGATCGACCCGAGCGGGCTCGCCTCGCAGGGCATCAACCTGGAGGTCTGCGCCTTCGGCGGTTGCCTCGGCGGCGGAGTCAGCGTCAACGACGACGGCGCGATCCACCCCAGCGCCTCCGTCGGAGCGGGTACGCCCGGAGTGAGCGGCGGCTACGAGGCCAGCGCCAGTGACGCCTCCGCGGGCTGGACCGGCGAGGCGGAGTGCTCCGCCGGCTACTACCGCGCCTCGGCGAACACCCAGGGCGAGACCTCGGCCGGCGCCAGCACCTCGTACAGCGCCAAGCCGGGCTGCTCGGCCAAGGTCAAGTACACCTGGTGAACGGAGAGGACCCGATATGAACGCGCTACTGCTCGCAGCCCCCGGCGGAGGGCCCGACGGCCCGCCGTGGCTCTCCATCACCTTCGGCGTGCTGGTCGCCGTGGGAATCGTGTTCTTCGCGGTGAGTCTGATGCGAGGCCGCGGCAAGTAGCGGAGGACGACGGCGCTCCTCGGTGACGTACCGAGACATACCGGCCAAGGGCCGTCCCGTGTGCGCGGGGCGGCCCTTCGGCGTTCACGCCGCCAGCGTCCCCGGCCCGATCACCCCGTCCCCGAAGCGCGCCCGGGCGCGGTCGGCGACCGCTTCCAGGCGTCGGACCTTGTCGTCGGCCGGGTCGAGGGAGAGCTGGTGGGCGGCGTGGGCGGCCGGGGTGAGGCCCTCGGTGCGCAGGGAGAGGGCGCGGACGCGGGCGCGTTGGAGGGCCAGGGCGTCGTGGAGGGCGTAGGCGGTGGTGGTGAGCGCGGTGGTGTGGGCGGTCGGTTCGGGCAGGGTGCGAGTGCGGGTGGTGGTGGAGCGGTCGGCGTAGCGGACGGTGAGGGTGAGGGCGCGGCAGACCTGGCCACCGTCCTCGGTGCGCAGGCGGGCGCCCAGTTCGGCGGTGAGGGAGAGCAGGGCGCGGCGGTGGTGGCCGGGGTCCAGTTCGTCGCGGTCGAAGCGGCGTTCGGCGGCGAGGGAGCGGGCGGCGGCGTTGGGGGTGACGGCCGAGCGGTCGATGCCCTGGGCGCGTTCCCAGACGTCCCGGCCCGCGCGGGCGCCGAGGATGCGCTGGAGTACGGCGAGGGGCGCGGCGGCGACCCGGTCGATCGAGTCCAGTCCGTAGCCGCACAGGGCGCGGGCGGTGGCCGGGCCGACGCCGTACAGGGCGGCCACCGGCTTGTCGCGGAAGAAGGAGACCGGATCGTCGACGACGAGGGTGGCGCCGGGGGGCGCCTCGCGGGCGGCCATGCGGGCGATCAGGGGGCTGGGCCCGGCGCCGATGGCGCACTCGACGCCGTACCGGGCGAGTGCGCGGACCCGCAGGACGGCGGCCAGTTCGGCGGGGCCGCGCCCGAAGTACCGTACGGCGCCGCGCAGGTCGGCCAGGGCGGCGTCCGGCGGGAGGGCTTCGATGACGGGGGTGAACTCGCCCACCAGAGCGAGCAGTTCGGGCAGAAGGGGGTCGGGGGCGGTGGTGAAGCGTATGTGGAGGATCATCCGGCGCTCCCCTGGCTCTGGTGCCACAGCTTCCGTTTCTTCGGGACGGCGGCTCCGTCGCCGGCCGGGCGCAGGTCGGACCAGGGGTTGAGGGTGTAGCCGTTGGGCATGGTGATGCGGCGGCCCGCCGGCGCTTCGCCCTCGGTGGCCGCTCCCCCGTCGGCCGCGTCGCCGTCGGCCGCGGCCGGTTCGGCGAGTCTGGCGGCTACCGCGTCCAGGCCGCCGCGCTCGCGCAGTTCGATGAGTTCGGCGAGGTTCCAGGCCGCCGTGCCGACCACGCTGAAGCTGCGCGGGCCGCGGCGCTGGACGGTGCCGCGGACCAGCAGCAGCCAGGAGTGGAAGACGGTGTGCGCGCACCGCTCGTGGCTGTCGTCGAAGAAGGCGAGGTCGACCAGGCCGGTGCCGTCGTCCAGGGTGGTGAAGATGACCCGGCGGCCGGAGCGGATCGGCGGGGTCTGGGTGGCCACCTTGGAGCCGGCGACCAGCACGGTCTGGCCGTTGCGGGCGGCGCCGAGGCGGCGGGCGGTGAGGACGCCCAGTTCGTCCAGGAAGCCGTGGTGGTCGTCCATCAGGTTGCGGGAGGCGTCCATGGCGAGCACGCCCAGTTCGGCGCTGAGCCGTTCGGCGTCACCGAGGTCGGGCAGCCCGACGGGGGCCGCCCGGCGGCCGCCGGTCAGCGGCAGCTGGTCGCCGCCCGCTCCCGTACCGCGCCCGCTGCGGTGCAGTTCGGCGAGGTGCAGCAGCAGGTCGCGGCGGTTCGCGCCGAAGGCGTCCAACGCGCCCACTTGGGCGAGGCGTTCGGCGACGGGGCGGCCGGGGCGGGCGCGCTGCCAGAAGTCCAGGAGGGAGGCGTACGGACGGCCGGCCTCGATCCGGGCGGCCTCGGCCTCGCTGATGCCGTGGACGTCGGAGAGGGCGAGGCGCAGGCCCCACACCTCCTGCCCACCCGCTGAGCCGGACACCAGTTCGATTTGATGGGCGACCGCGGACCGGTTCACGTCCAGGGGCAGGATCGTCACCCCCTGGCGGCGGGCGTCGGCGAGGAGCAGCCGCTTGGGGTACATCCCCGGGTCGTGGGTGAGCAGCCCGGCGTAGAAGGCGGCCGGGTGGTGGGCCTTGAGCCAGGCGGACTGGTAGGTCGGCACCGCGAAGGCGACCGCGTGCGCCTTGCAGAAACCGTACGAGCCGAAGGCTTCCACGATCTTCCAGGTGCGGTCGATGACGTCCTGGTGGTAGCCCTTGGCCGCCGCGTGCTGGGCGAACCACGCCTTGATCCGGCCCTGCGACTCCGGGTGGGAGAGCCCGCGCCGCACCGCGTCGCCCTCCTCGCGGCCGCAGCCGGTCATGACGTCCAGGATCTTGATGATCTGCTCGTGGAAGACGACCACGCCGTACGTCTCCTTCAGCGCGTCCTCCAGGTCGGGGTGCGGGTAGCGGACGGGCGCGCGGCCGTGCCGGGCCTCGATGAACGGGCGGACCATGTCGGCGGCGACCGGTCCGGGCCGGAAGAGGGAGATGTCCACGACCAGGTCGTGGAAGGTGGACGGCTGGAGGCGGCCGACCAGGTCGCGCTGGCCGGGCGACTCGATCTGGAAGCAGCCGAGGGTGTCGGCGGAGCGGATCAGGCGGTACGTGGCCGGGTCGCCGGGTCGCACCTGGCGCTCGTCGTCCAGGTCGATCGTGCGGCCGGTGGCGCGGTGGACCTCGGCGACCGCGTGGGCCATCGCGGACTGCATCCGCACCCCGAGCACGTCCAGTTTGAGCAGGCCCAGCTCCTCCACGTCCTCCTTGTCGAACTGCGACATCGGGAAGCTCTCGCCGCTGGTGGGGACCACCGGCGTACGGGTGGGCAGGGAGGCGTCGGAGAGCAGCACCCCGCACGGGTGCATGGCGACCCCGCGCGGCAGGGCGTCCAGGGACTCGACCAGATCCCAGAGCCGGCCGTACTTGTCCCGGTCGGCGGAGAGCGCGCGCAGCTCGGGGAGTTCGTCCATGGCGGCGCGGGCGTCGCGGGCGCGGATGTGCGGGAACGCCTTGGCGAGGGTGTCGATCTCGGCCGGGTCCATGGACAGGGCGGCGCCCACGTCCCGGATGGCGTGCCGGACCCGGTAGGTCTCGGGCATGGCGACGGCGGCGACCCGTTCGGGGCCGAAGCGGTCCAGGATCGCCCGGTAGACCTCCAGCCGGCGGGCGGACTCCACGTCGATGTCGATGTCGGGGAGGGCGGGGCGGCGGACGGACAGGAAGCGCTCCATGAGGAGGTCCTGCTCGATGGGGTCGGCGTGGGCGATGCCGAGCAGGTGGTTGACGAGCGAGCCGGCGCCGGAGCCGCGCGCGGCGACCCGGATGCCCAGCGCCCGGGTGTCCCGGACCACCTGGGCGACGGTGAGGAAGTAGGAGGCGAAGCCGAGGCGCTCGACGGTGCGCAGCTCGTCCTCCAGCCGGTCCCAGTAGGCCGGCCGGCGGTCCAGGCCGCGCAGCACCATCCCGGCGGCGCAGCGGGAGCGCAGCACCCGGTCGGCGGTGCGCGCCCCCGCGCCGACGAGATGGGCCTCGGGGAAGTGGACGGAGCCGATGCCCAGGTCGTCCTCGGGGTCGACCAGGCAGGCGGCGGCCGTCTCCTCGGTGAGGGCGAGCAACCGGTGGGCGGTGTTCCTGCGGTAGCCGGCGGCCTCGGCGACCCGGTCGGCGACGGCGGCCATCGCGGCGGGGTCCTTCAGCCAGCGTTCACCGCTGTCCAGTCCCTTGCGGGGGTCGATGGGGACGAGGCGGCGGGCGGCGTCGAGCACGTCGGCGACCGGGCCCTGGCCCTGGTCGGCGTAGCGGACGGCGTTGGCGAGCACCGGTCGTACGCCCTGCTCGGCGGCGAAGCCGAGAGTGCGGGCGGCCTGCCGCAGCGAGCCGGGTCCGGTGCCGGTGCGCCCGTGGTGGACGATCTCCAGCCGCAGCGCGTCGCCGTACACCTCGCGCCAGGGGGCGAGCAGCCTGGCGGCCCGGTCGGGGCGGCCGGCGGTGAGCGCGCGGCCGATCTCGGAGTCGGGGCCGAGCAGGACGGTGAGGTCCTCGCCGTGGTTGCCGGCCCAGGGCAGCAGCGGGCTGCCGGTCCGGCCGGTGCCCTCCCCCGTGCTGATCGGGTCGTCCTGGGCGTGCGCGGCGGTGATCATCCGGCACAGCTCGGCCCAGCCGCGCCGGGAGCGGGCGAGGAAGACCGTACGGGGGGCGGACTCGTCCACGAAGGCGCCGCCGCGTACCGGGGTGCGCCGGCGCTCGGTCGCGCCGGGCCGCTCGGGGCGGGTGCGCTCACCGATGGCCAGGTCGACCCCGAAGAGCGGGCGGACGCCCTCCTTGGCGCAGGCGGCGGCGAACCGGACCGCGCCGGACACGGTGTCCCGGTCGGTCAGGGCGATCGCGTCCATCCCGCGCTCGGCGGCGCGCGCCGCCGAGCGCGGGATGGACGCGATCGCCCTGA
>NZ_PVLV01000469.1 GCF_002982015.1 Streptomyces solincola | reverse complement strand
GGGCGGCCGGGGAGGAGGAGCCGTCGGTGGAGGCCGGGCCGAGGGGCTCGGGCCAGGCCGGGGCGGTCCGCCGCGCCTGGTCGCCGCGCACCCCGTCCGACGGTCCGCCGCCGAACAGGCCGCCCGCCCAGCCCGCCGCCCCGGCGGCGGCGACCACCGCGCAGACCGCGCCGGCCACCGCGTACCGACGCCGGGCGGCCCGGGACGCGGTCCGCCTCCGGCGCCGAGGGCCCGGCGCCCCGTCGGCATCCCGCAGCGGCACCAGCTCCGGGTCCAGCCTGACGTACAACGGCATCGTCGTCCCCGGGCGGACGCCGCCGCCCTCGTCCCCGCAACGGCAATCGGACACGCCGCACTCAGGACACACTCGTCCCGTCATCGGACCCCTCCCTCGGACTGCGAGCGATTATGCAGCGCCGGTCCGGCCCGGCGGCCGGGGGCCGGTACCCCTCCGCGGCCCACCGCGCCGAAGGCCCGGGACAGACGGGATGGAAAGGGCGGAAAGGGGTACGCGTCGCACTCGCGACAGACGGACGACGATCGACGGCATGCGGCGACGGCATGCGGCAGTACGGCGACACGGCAGTACGGCCACAGAGCGGTACAGCGGTACGGCCGTACGGCAGCACAGCGGTACGGCAGCACGGCAGCACAGCGGTACAGCGGTACGGCCGCACGGCAGTACGGCGGTACAGCGGTACGGCCGCACGGCAGTACGGCGAGACAGCGGTACGGCCGCACGGCAGTACGGCGGAACAGGCAAGACGGCCACAGGCAGTACAGCGAGACAGCGGTACGGCCACATGACGAGACAGCAGTACGGCGATACGGCGGCGGAGGAGCCCATGGCGCAGCAGACGACCACCCCCGCGACCGGCGGCGGCCCGGCGCCCGGTGCGGGGCGCAGCCGGCGGACCGTCCTGGTCGCCATCGGCGCGCTGCTGCTCGGCATGCTGCTGGCGGCGCTCGACCAGACCATCGTCTCCACCGCGCTGCCGACCATCGTCAGCGAGCTGGGCGGCATGGACCACCTCTCCTGGGTGGTCACCGCCTACATGCTGGCCTCCACCGCCGCCACCCCCCTGTGGGGGAAGCTCGGTGACCAGTACGGCCGCAAACGCCTGTTCCAGACCGCGATCGTGCTGTTCCTGATCGGTTCGGCGCTGTGCGGGCTCGCGCAGAACATGCCGCAGCTCATCGCGTTCCGGGCCGTCCAGGGCCTGGGCGGCGGCGGGCTGATGGTGCTGTCGATGGCGATCGTCGGCGACCTGGTCTCGCCCCGGGAGCGAGGCCGCTACCAGGGGCTGTTCGGGGCGGTGTTCGGCGCGACCAGCGTGCTCGGGCCGCTGCTCGGCGGGCTGTTCACCCAGCACCTGAGCTGGCGGTGGGTCTTCTACGTCAACCTGCCCATCGGCGTCGTCGCGCTCTTCGTGATCGCCGCCGTGCTGCACATCCCGGTGCGCTCCACCCGGCACACCATCGACTACCTCGGCACCTTCCTGATCGCCTCGGTCGCCACCTGCCTGGTGCTGGTCGCCTCGCTCGGCGGCACCACCTGGGCGTGGACGTCGCCGCAGATCATCGGCCTGGCGGTGCTCGGCGCGGTGCTGCTGCTGTTCTTCGTCCGGACCGAGCGGCGGGCGGCGGAACCGGTCCTGCCGCTGAAGCTGTTCCGTATCCGCACCTTCGCCCTGGTGTCGGTCATCAGCTTCGTCATCGGCTTCGCGATGTTCGGCGCGATGACGTATCTGCCGACCTTCCTCCAGGTCGTCCAGGGCGTCACCCCGACCATGTCCGGCGTCCACATGCTGCCGATGGTGGCGGGCCTGCTGATCACCTCCACCGCCTCCGGGCAGATCGTCAGCCGCACCGGCCGCTGGAAGGTCTTCCCGGTCGCCGGGACCGCGCTGACCGCGATCGGCCTGCTGCTGCTCCACCGGCTCACCCCGGCCAGCTCGACCGCCGAGATGAGCGCGTACTTCTTCGTCTTCGGCGCGGGCCTCGGCCTGGTCATGCAGGTCCTGGTGCTGGTGGTGCAGAACTCCGTCGGCTACGAGGACCTGGGCGTCGCCACCTCCGGCGCCACCTTCTTCCGCTCCATCGGGGCCTCCTTCGGCGTCGCCGTCTTCGGCACGATCTTCACCAACCGGCTCACCGGCAAGCTCACCGAGGCGCTGGCCGGGCAGCAGCTCCCGCCCGGCACCGGAGCCGACCGCATCGCCGCCGACCCGCGCGCCATGGCCACCCTTCCGCCGCAGCTCCGCGCCCAGGCGCTGGACGCCTACGCCACCTCCATCACCGACGTCTTCCTGTATGCCTCGCCGGTGGTGCTGGTCGCCTTCGTGATCGCCTGGTTCCTCAAGGAGGACCGGCTGCGCGCCTCGGTCACCGCGCCCGACACCAGCCAGACGCTCGCCTCCAACCCGGTGGAGCGGTCCTCCTACGAGGAGTGCGCCCGCGCGCTGTCGGTGCTCGGCTCCCGGGAGGGCCGCCGCAAGGTGTACGAGCACATCACCGAGCGGGCCGGCCTGGACCTGCTGCCCGCGTCGAGCTGGCTGCTGCTGCGGGTGCGCCGGCACGGCGCGGTGGAGCCTGCCCGGCTCGCCGACACCACCCCCGTGCCCATCCGGGCCATCAGCGCGGCCGCCAGCCAGTTGGAGGAGCGCAGGCTGGTACGCCGGGAGGGCATCCAGCTCGTGCTCACCGAGGCCGGCGTGCGCACCGCCGTCAAGCTGGCCCAGGCCCGCGAGGACAGCCTGGCCGAACTGCTCGGCGACTGGTGGGGCCCCGACCGGCCCACCGACCTGGTCCGCCTGGTCGAGCAGCTCAGCTCCGAGCTGTGCGGCTCGCGCGGCGAGCAGCCGCGCGCCGCCCACCTGGTCCGCGACCACGCCGCCCACCCCCGGGCGCGCGCCCCGCACTGACCCGCCGCGGCCGGCCGGCACCACGTCAGGCGGGGAACACGCCGGCGAGCAGCAGAGGGACACCGGCACCCGCGCGCCCGTCATGGTCCGGGCCCGCCGCGCGGCGCCGCCGTTTGCCCGACGCTTTTGCGGCAACCCGCCCGTCGAGCAGCTCACCGAACTTCCACCAAGCCCGACGAGGCTGACGTGCCGTCAGGCAGGTCGGCCATCCCATCCAGGGAAAGGCAGTCATGTCAACTGTCCTGATCGTCGTCGCTCTGGTCCTCGTCTTCGCCGCCATCGTGGCCGCGGTCCTGTACGCGGGTCCCGGCAAGTCCGGCGGTCGGCGCGGGCGAGGACTGAAGCGACGTTTCGGCCCCGAGTACGAGCGCACGGTCGCTCTGCACGACGGCGACACCAAGGCCGCCGAGCGCGAACTGAACGAGCGCGTCGAGCGCCACGGCGACCTGCGGGTGCGGCCGTTGGCCCCGGAGGCCCGTGAGCAGTACGTCGCCCTGTGGGCCGGGCTCCAGGAGCGCTTCGTCGACACTCCGCACCAGGCGGTCGCGGAGGCCGAACTGCTCATCGCCCGGCTCGCCCAGGACCGCGGCTTCCCGGAGGCCACCGCCTACGAGCAGCAGCTCGACGCACTCTCCGTGCACCACGCCCACCATGTCGAGGGCTTCCGCAACGTGCACCGCGCGGCCCGGGTGACCTCCGCCGGCGACGCCCAGGGCGCGCACACCGAGGAGCTGCGCGAGGCCATGCTGGACGCCCGCGGGCTGTTCGAGGCGCTGGTCGCGGAGGACGGCGAGCACCGCCGCCACGCGCAGCGCCGCCCGGCCCGCCAGGGCGAGACCCGGACCCGTACCCAGACCGCCTGGCCGAAGGGAAGTGGTGCGTGATGTCGTACGACTCCGCCGACCGCGACAGGGCCGCCGCGCCGCGCACCCAGCCCTCGCCCCGCCACCTCGGCGCGCGCCCCGGCGACGAGCAGCAGCCCGCCCCGCCGGCCGCCATGGCCAAGGGTCCCGCCGCGCCCGGGGTGACCCCCGAGGCGGCCCCGTTCGGCGCGCCCCGCCCACCGGCCCGGCCGGGCGCTCCCGCCGCCGGGCAGGGCCCCACGGCGCCGCCGGCGGCGCCCGGCGCCGGCCCGTCCGCCGGGCACACCCCGCCGGCGGGCGCGGCCGACCCCACCCTGACCGGCCATCTGGCCCCGACCGCACCGGAGGCCGGCCCGTCCGGGCACACCGTGCCCGGCGCGGACCACGCTGCGGGGGCCGACCCCCGGCAGCCGGGCGCCACGGCGGGTCACCCCTCGCCGGTTCCGGCCGTGACCCCGGTGACCGCCCCGGACGCCGCACCCGCCGCAGGACCGTCCCACCACAGCGGACACAGTGGACACAGCGGGCACGGTGAGCACGGCGGGTATGGCGAGCACGGCGGGCGTGGCGGGCACGGCGGCGGCGCGGAACTGCTGCCCCGCCAGGAACGCGACGAGCTGACCCGGCGCATGCAGCACGCGCTCTCCGAGTTCGTCGACAGCCCCCAGCGCGCGGTCCAGGAGGCCGCCGGGGTGCTGGAGTCGGCCACCGAGCACCTGACCGCCGCACTGGACGAGCGCCGCCGCTCGCTGCGCACCAACTGGGACGGCGACGGCGACGGCCGCACCGGCAAGGAGCGGGCGGCCGAACGGGCGCAGGACACCGAGAAGCTGCGGGTCACCCTCCGGGAGTACCGGGAGATGACCGAGCGGCTGCTCAAGCTCTGACCCCACCTCGCGACGGCGGGGGGGCGGGGCGGGGCCGCCGAGGAGCGGTCGGGCCCCCCCGCGGGGGGGCGGGGGGAGGCCGGGGGGCTCGCCCCCGCCCCCCCCCCCCCGCGGGCGGGGGGGCGGGCGGGGGTGTGGGGCCCCCCCCCCCGGCCGCCCGCCGTCGTACCCGCACGCGGGCCCGCGCAGGGGTCAGCCGGTCACGCGGGCGATCAGCATCCCGTCCCAGCCCTTGCCGCCGACCGTCTGGATCGCCGTGGCGTCCAGCCGGGGGTGCTCCGCCACCAGGTCGTACGTCTCCCGGGTGCCGCGCACCGAGGCGTCCGCGCCCGACCCGTCGGTCACCGCGCCGCCGCGCACCACGTTGTCGACCACGATCAGGCTGCCCGGGCGGGTCAGCTTCAGCGCCCACTCCACATAGCGCGGGCTGTTGACCTTGTCGGCGTCCACGAAGACCAGGTCGAACGGGCCCGCGCCCTCCTCCACCAGCTTCGGCAGCGAGTCCAGCGCCGCGCCCACCCGCACCTGCGCCACCTTGTCCAGGCCGGCCCGCGCGAGATTGCCCCGGGCCACCTCGGCGTGCGCCTCGGCGTACTCCAGGGTCACCAGCCTGCCGTCCTCGGGCAGCGCCCGGGCCAGCCAGATCGTGCTGTACCCGCCGAGCGTGCCGATCTCCAGGATGGCGCGCGCCCCCACCGAGCGGGCCAGCAGGTGCAGCAGCTTGGCGTGCGGCGGGGAGACCTCGATCCGCGGCAACCCGGCCGCGTCGCTGTCCGCGCGGGCGGCGTCCAGCACCGCGTCGGAGGGAAGCAGGCGGTCGACGACGTACGCCTCCACCTCGGCCCACTGTTCCTTGCTCGTCTGTTCTCGGCTCATGGGCCGAACGTACGCCACCCGCTCAGGCGTCGAAGCGCGGGAGCGCGTCGAAGGCGGCCCGGCGGGTCGCCCGGCGCAGCGCCCGCAGCACGGCCGGGCCGGCCGTGGCCACCAGCACCACGGTGAGCACCGCCCGCCCCAGGTCCCAGCCGAGCGAGGTCGCCGCGCAGTAGGCGAGGAAGCGCACCAGGTTCTCCGCCGGCGGGTCGCCGGGCCGGAAGGAGATCCCGGAGCCGACGCCCTGGAGCAGCACCCAGCCCTGGAGGTTCATGATCGTGCCGTAGGCGAACGCCGCCAGCGCCCCGTACGCCGCGAGCAGCGCCAGCTCGGCGCGTCCCCGCAGCCCCCGGGCGCCCGGCAGCAGTCCCGCGCCCATGGTGAACCAGCCCATCGACAGCATCTGGAACGGCATCCACGGCCCGACGCCGCCGGTCAGCAGCGCGGACGCGAACATGGTGACCGAGCCCAGCACGAAGCCGAACCCGGGGCCCAGCACCCGGCCGCTCAGCACCATCAGGAAGAACATCGGCTCCAGCCCGGCGGTGCCCGCGCCCAGCGGCCGCAGCGCCGCGCCCACCGCCGCCAGCACGCCGAGCATCGCGACCGCCTTGGCGTCCAGGCCGCTGTCGGCGATCGTCGCCAGCACCACCGCGACCAGCAGCGGCAGCAGCACCGCCAGCAGCCAGGGGGCGTCCAGCGACCGGCTGACCAGCGGCGAGGCGGGGTCGGCCAGCAGCGGCCAGCCGAACGCGGCCACCCCGACCAGGCTCACCAGCCCCAACGCGGCCACACTGCGCGGCCCGAGCCGCACCGGACTCCCGCCGCCGCTCACAGCGCCGCCTCCACCTGGGCGACCGTCAGCCACGGCTGCGGCGCCAGCACCTTCGCCACCTGCGGGGCGAAGGACGGCGAGGAGACCACCACCTCGGCGGTCGGCCCGTCGGCGACGACCTCCCCGTCCGCCAGGATCACCACCCGGTGCGCCAGCTCGGCGGCCAGCTCCACGTCATGGGTGGCCAGCACGATGCCGTGCCCCTCGGCGGCCAGTCGGCGCAGCACGTCCACCAGCCGGGCCTTGGCCGCGTAGTCCAGCCCCCGGGTCGGCTCGTCGAGCAGCAGCAGCGGGGGCCGGGCGGTCAGCACCAGCGCCAGCGCCAGCGCCAGCCGCTGCCCCTCGGACAGGTCGCGCGGATGGGTCGCGTCGGCCACGTCCGGCAGCAGCGCGGAGACCAGCTCCCGGCAGGAGCCCGGGGCCGCGCCGGCGTCGGCGTCGGCCGCCCGGCACTCGGCCCCGACCGTGTCCGCGTACAGCAGGTCGCGCGGTTCCTGCGGGACGAGGCCGGCGTGCCGGACCATCTCCTTCGGCGCGGTCCGGTGCGGGGCGAGGCCGTGCACCCGGACCGCGCCGGCGGCCGGCTCCACCATCCCGACCAGCGCGCCGAGCAGGGTGGACTTGCCGGCCCCGTTGCGGCCCATCAGCGCCACCGTCTCGCCGGGCCCGACCGCGAGGTCCACCCCGCGCAGCGCCTCCACCCGGCCGCGCCGCACCGCCAGCCGCTCCACGGCGAGCAGCGGACGGTCAGCGGCCGCCGGCGACGGCGGTACGGCCCCGGGCCGCCGCCGCAGCCTCGCCAGCAGCCCGCCGCCCGGCCCGGCCGCCGCCACCGCCGTACGCGGAACGGGAACCGGAACCGGAACCGGAGCTGGAATCGGAAGGGGACGGGGAGGGACCACGGGGGCGGGGGCGCCGGCCAGTCGGGCCCGCAGCGGGCCGGCCTGGCGGCGGGCGTCGCGCACGGTCAGCGGCGGCAGCCGGCGCGCCCGCCCGGCGGCCGCGGCCGTGTCCCCCGGCGCCGTCCGCGGGTCCCAGCCGGGCAGCCGGGACAGTCCCACCACCGGCGGGAACACCGGGGACACGGCCATCACCTCGGCCGGCGGCCCGAGGAGCACGGGCGCGCCGGGGGCGGGCAGCAGGGCCACCTGGTCCGCGTACTGCACCACCCGCTCCAACCGGTGCTCGGCCATCAGCACGGTGGTGCCCAGGTCGTGCACCAGCCGCTGGAGCACCGCGAGCACCTCCTCGGCGGCGGCCGGGTCCAGCGCGGAGGTCGGCTCGTCCAGCACCAGCGCGCGGGGGTGCGGGGTGAGCACCGAGCCGATCGCCACCCGCTGCCGCTGCCCGCCGGACAGGGTGGCGAGCGGCCGGTCGCGCAGCTCGGCCAGGCCCAGCAGATCCAGGGTCTCCTCCACCCGGCGGCGCATCACCGCCGGGGCCAGGCCCAGCGACTCCATGCCGTAGGCGAGTTCGTCCTCCACCGTGTCGGTGACGAAGTGGGCCGACGGGTCCTGGCCCACGGTGCCGACCACGTCGGCCAGTTCGCGCGGCTTGTGGCTGCGGGTGTCCCGGCCGGCCACGGTGACCCGGCCCGCCAGCGTCCCGCCGGTGAAGTGCGGCACCAGGCCGCAGACCGCGTTCAGCAGGGTGGACTTGCCGACCCCCGACGGGCCCGCCAGCAGCACCAGTTCGCCCTCCGGCACGGTGAGGTCCACCCCGCGCAGGGCGGGGGCGTCCGCGCCGTCGTACACCACCGACACGTCCTCGAAGCGGATCACGGCCTGGCCTCCTTGGGCACGGGGGCGACGAACGCGGGCAGCAGACCCGGCAGTACGGCCAGCGCCGGCCACAGCGGCAGCTCGGGCGCGGCGAGCGGGACGACCCCCGGGTGCAGCGCCGGGCCGTCCAGGGCGATCACCAGGGCGGCGACCAGCACGCCCGACCCGGCGACCAGCCAGGCCCGCGCCCCCCACCGGTCCGGCCGGTAGCGGGTGCGCACCGAGCGGCGGCCGCCCAGCCGCAGCCCGGCCAGCGCCGCCGCCGTGCCGGCCGCCGCGCACGGCACGCCGTACCCGGCGCCGTCCCCGGCGAGCAGCCCGTACGCCCCGACGCAGACGCCGAACAGCCCGCCCAGCGTCAGCACCGCGGTCGCCCGGCGCAGGGCGGCGGCGACGGGGGCGGTGCGGCCGAAGCCGCGCGCGTCCATCGAGGCGGCGACCGCCACCGACCGCTCCAGCGCGCCCTCCAGCACCGGCAGACCGACCTGGAGCACCGAGGCCACCCCGCCGGCGGCCCTGCCGCGCAGCCGCCGCGCGGTGCGCAGCCGGGCCACGTCGGCGACCAGGGTCGGCGCGAAGGTCATCGCGACCACGACCGCGACGCCGGCCTCGTACAGCGCGCCGGGCAGCGACTTCAGCAGCCGTGCCGGGTTGGCCAGCGCGTTCGCCGCGCCGACGCAGATCAGCAGCGCCGCCAGCCTGGCCCCGTCGTACAGCGCGAACACCACCTGCTCGGCGGTGACCCGGCCGCCGATCCGGATGCCCCGCACCCAGTCCGGCAGCGGCGCCTCCGGCAGGGTGAGCAGCAGATGGTCGCCGGGGATCGGCGAGCCGAGCAGGACGGAGAAGACCAGCCGCAGCAGCAGCACCGCCAGGCCCAGCTTGAGGAACGCCCCGTAGGCGCGGGCCCAGGGGGCGTCGGTGCGCCGGGCGGCCACCACGTAGGCCGAGACGGCGACCAGCAGCGCCAGCAGCAGCGGGTTGGTGGTCCGGGACGCGGCGACCGCCAGGCCCAGCGCCCACAGCCACCAGGCGCCGGCGTGCAGGGCGTTGGACCGCCGGGCCTCCGGGGCGCGCAGACTCATCGGCGCCGGCGCCGGGCCTGCCACACGGCGGCGGCCGCCAGGACGGCGACGGCGGCCGCCCCGGCCGCCACCCCCACCGACGGCCCGCCGGAGTCCTCGTCCGAGGCCGGAGCTGCGGACGCGTCGGGACCGGTCGGGCGGGTGGAGGGGGCGGCCGCCACCTGCTCGCCGCAGCCGGTCCGCGGGTAGCCGGATATGGCGCAGAGCAGCGCGGCGCTGTCGTACCGCAGCGGCTTGGCCACCGCCGCCAGGGCCTCGGCGCTGGTGGCGTCCGCGGGGACGCGGGCGCAGCCCTGCCGCCGCTCCGGGGGCCGCTCGCCCTGCGGGGCGTCGGCGGCGGTGCCGAAGTCCAGCACCACGGCGATCCGCTTGGCGCCCTCGGGCGCCTGCCCGGAGCCGCAGATCGCGGCGAAGTCAGGGGTACGGCGGGGGGTGGCCGCGTCGGCGGAGTCGGCGCTGACCGCGAACCGGTAACCGTTGACGTCGCCGTCGGCGGGCCGGGCGGTGGCCGGGCCCTGGGTGGCGTAGGTCCACGTGCCGCCGGCGCTCTCCCAGAACGACCAGTAGCGGTAGCCGGCCGCCTGCGCGGGGGCGGCGCCCAGCACGGTCAGCGCCGTCAGCGTGAGCACGGCCGCCAGCAGGGCCGGCGGGCGGCGGCGGGCGGTCACGGGGTGCGGTTGCGGCCGCGGCCGCTGATCAGGAAGCCGATGCCGATGCCGGCGACCAGGAAGCTGCCGATGACCACGCCGGTGTTGATGCCGTCGCCCTCCTCGTCGCCGTCGCCCTCCTCGCGGGTGGAGGACTGGTCGGTGGCGGCGGCCTGCGGGGTGGGGGCGGTGGCGGGCTCGGGCCCGGTGGCGTCGAGGCGGGCGACCAGGTCGTCGCCGCCGAACGCGCGGGCGTCCGCGCCGGCGGCGTGCGCGGCCAGGATGAGCTGCGCGTACCCGGCCGGTCCTGCCTGGTCGGCCCAGCTCGCCGCGTTCTTCTCCAGCCAGGTCAGCGCGGGCTTGGCCTGCTCGGTGTGACCGGCGGCGGCGAGGGCGATCACCGCGTCGGCGGTGTTGCCGAAGTCGGGCGCGGGCGCGGTGTCCTCGGCGCCGGGCAGCGGCGGCTGGTCCAGGTGGCCGCTCCTGGCCACCGCGCCGGCCAGGTAGGCGGCCCCGTTGCGGGCGGCCCGTTCGATCGCGGGCTTGGCCGGGGTGACACAGCCGGGCTTCTGCTGGGGCTCGGCGGCCCGGGTCTGGAGGTCCTTGCCGAGTCCGGCGAGCACGGCGGCGGCGGTGGCGTCGGCGTTGGCGGTCAGCTTGCCCGCCTTGTCAGGCTGGTAGGCGAAGGCCCCGCCGCCGGGCTTGGCGTCGCACGGCAGCGCGAGTCCGAGCAGCGCGTCGTACGGGGTCCTGCCGTCCTCGGAGACCACGTCGCCGGGGCGCTCGCCGGCGGCGGCGAGCGCGTTGACGACCACGGCGGTGGAGTTGGCGTCGCTGGGGGAGCCGGGGTTGTAGCCCCAGCCGCCGTCCTTGTTCTGCACGCTCTCCAGCCAGGCGGCGCCCGCCTCGACGGCCTGCCGGGGCTCGCCCTCGGCCGCCTTCGCACCCTCGGGGTCCTCGACGCCGGTCAGCGCCTGCACGGCCGCCGCGGTGGCGTTGGTGTCCAGCGTGGTGGCGTCGTCGCAGGGCTTGCCGGGGGCGGCCCGGTAGGAGGCGAAGCCGCCGCCGGCGCACTGCTGGTCCAGCAGCCACCGCACCGAGGCGCGGGCCGGCTCGACGCCGGACACCTGCTGGGCCATGAAGGCCAGCGACTGCCGCCAGACACCGTCGTAGGTCGGGTCGGCCTTGCCGTACAGCCCCTCGGGCAGCGCGGCGGGGCTGGGGGAGGGCGAGGGG
>NZ_PVLV01000468.1 GCF_002982015.1 Streptomyces solincola | reverse complement strand
GGGCGGGGGAGGGGCTGGCCGCCTGCCGGTTCGGGCGGCGGGTGGAGCGGGTCTCCTGGGACGCCGGGCGGGGCGCCTTCGCGGTGGACTTCAGCGGTACGCGGACGGGCGGCGGGCGGATGTACGCGCGCAGCCTGGCGCTCGGCGTGGGCACCGCCCCGCACGTGCCGGAGCCGCTGCGGGCGCCGGCCGGCGACCCCGGCGTGCCGGTGCTGCACTCGGCGGACTACCTGGAGCACCGGGAGCGACTGCTGGCGGCCCGGCACGTCACGGTGGTCGGCTCGGGGCAGTCCGGGGCGGAGGTGCTGCTGGACCTGCTGCGGGCCCGGCCGGCCGGGGCGGAGGGTCTGGCCTGGGTGGCGCGCACGGAGGCGTTCGCGCCGATGGAGTACTCCAAGATCGGCCTGGAGCAGTTCACCCCGGACTACACCGCCTACTTCCGGGCGCTGCCGGAGGGCGAGCGGGACGCGCTGCTGCCGGCGCAGTGGCAGCTCTACAAGGGGGTGAGCGGGGAGACGCTGGGCGAGATCCACGACGAGCTGTACCGGCGCACCCTGGGCGGCGGCTGGCCGGACGTGGTGCTCACCCCCGGGGTGGCCGTGGAAGGCGCGCGGCGCCGGGACGGGCGGCTGGAGCTGGCGCTGCACCACCGGCGGCAGGGCACCCGGGCGGCGCTGGCCACCGACGCGGTGGTGCTGGCCACCGGCTACCGGGAGCGGCCGCTGGAGACGCTGCTGGGGCCGCTGGAGAAGTACCTGGGCCGGGACGGGGCGGGCCGGGCCCTGGTGGACGGCGAGCAGCGGCTGGTGCTGGACCCGGCGGTGGGCGGCTCGGTCTTCGTGCAGAACGCCGAGCGGCACAGCCACGGCGTCGGCACCCCGGACCTGGGGCTCGCGGCCTGGCGGTCCGCGGTGATCGTCAACGCGGTCGCCCGCGAGCGCACCGGCCACGACGCCTACGACCTGCCCTCCCGCACCGCCTTCACCACCTTCGGGCTGCCGGGGCCGCGGCCGGAGCGGGGCAGCGGGCCGGGTCAGGGCGGTGGCGGCAGCGGCGGGAGCAGGTAGACGACGGTGGTGGCGGCGCCCAGGGCGGCGCCGGCGAGGACCTGGGCGCGGGTGTGGTAGCCGAGTGCCACCCGGGTCCAGCAGACGGCCGAGGCCATCGCGTACCCCAGCAGCCACCAGGGGCTGTGCACGGCGGCGAGCAGGGCGACGACGTCGGAGGCGACGGCCGCGTCCACGGAGATCTTCCACACCGTGTCGACGGCCGGCAGGCCGACGGTCATCACTCACAGCCCCAGCACGGCCGGCACGATCCCGGCGCACAGCGCCCCCAGCAGGCCCCAGGGCAACCCGCTCCCGTGCCCGTCGGCGGCCGCCCAGCCGACGGCGGTCATGCCGGCGAGCAGCACGTTGCGCGGCTGGAGGGCGTCGGTGACGGCCCGGGCGGCGGCCGCGGCGCTCCGCTGCGGGGCGGTGGTCATGCGGGGGCCTCCGGCCTCGGGCGGGAGGCGTGCGGACAAGGGTGTAGCCCGTCGCGACGGGGGATGCACGACGGGCTACGGAGTGAGTATGACACCTCGTCAAGCTCGTGCGCTGGCCGACACGCTGAAATTCGCCGCGCGGGACCGGACAAGGCTCGCTAGCGTGACAATTCAGGCGGGTTTTTCGGGGGAACGGGGCGAAAACCAAGCGTTCGAGTGGAAAGAAGGCCGCCGCCATGACCGCAGAGACCACACGGCCCGAGGAGACCGCGCAGGCGATGCCGCGTGCCGGGACGCCGATCTGGGCCGACGCCATGTTCGCCGACCTGGAGGGCGCCAAGCGCTTCTACGGGGAGGTGCTCGGCTGGACGTTCGGCGAGGCGAGCACCGAGTACGGCGACTACACCGAGGCGTACGCGGACGGGAAGGCGGCCGCCGCGGTGGTGCCGCCGATGCCGGGGGCGGAGGACACCCCGGCCTGGTGCCTGTACCTGGCCTCGCCGGACGCCGCCGCGACGGCGGAGAAGATCCGGGAGAACGGCGGTCAGGTGCTGATGGAGCCGATGCAGGTCTCCGACTTCGGCACCATGGTGCTGGCCCGGGACCCGAGCGGGACGGTCTTCGGCGTCTGGCAGCCCGGCCGCCACCGGGGTTTCGAAGCCCGGCCGCCGGCCCCGGGTGCCTACTGCTGGGCGGAGGTCACCACCCGCGACCCGGACCGGGCCGACGCCTTCTTCGGGGCGGTCTTCGGCTACCGGCAGCAGGTGATGCAGGACCCGGGTGAGCCGGACCAGGACTTCCGCCTGTACAACCTCGGCGACACCACCGTGCTGGGACGGCTGGCGATGCACCCGAAGGACTTCCCGGCCGACGCCCCGCCGTTCGTGAACGTCTACTTCACCGTGGACGACGCGGACCGGGCGGCCTCCCGGACCAGGGAGCTGGGCGGGCAGGTCCACTGGGGCCCGGAGTCCAGCCCCTACGGCCGCTTCGCGGTGCTCGCCGACCCGGCCGGGGCGGTGTTCTCGGTGCTGGACCCGGAGACCACCAGCGGCCGGACGCCGAGGATCGAGGACGCCGGCTGAGTCCCGGCCGGCCCGCTCAGCGGGGTGCGGAGGCCCCCGGGGAGGGCGGCGGGGTGGTGGCGGAACCGGTGTCGGGGGCGAAGAGGACCATGCCTAGCCAGACGGCGGCCAGGAAGGCCACCGTGCCGGCCAGCGCGCTGGCCACCCGGGGGCGGCGGCTGACGAAGGCGCGGGCCGAGCCGCCGGGTCGGCGGCCGCCCGCGGGGGCCGGGCCGCCCCGGCGGGAGGGC
>NZ_PVLV01000467.1 GCF_002982015.1 Streptomyces solincola | reverse complement strand
GCGGCGCCGCACACCGTGCACGTCACCGCGCACGCACCGCACGCACCGCACGCACCGCACGCGCCCGCGCCCCGGGGAGGGCGGCGGCGCAGGACACAGGGGAGGACCGCACATGGGCGTCACGCTCGCCAAGGGAGGCAACGTCTCCCTCTCCAAGGCCGCACCCGACCTCACCCAGGTGCTGGTGGGCCTGGGCTGGGACGCGCGCTCCACCACCGGGGCGCCCTTCGACCTGGACGCCAGCGCGCTGCTGTGCCAGGGCGGGCGCGTCCTCGGCGACGAGTTCTTCGTCTTCTACAACAACCTCACCAGCCCCGAGGGCTCGGTCGAGCACACCGGCGACAACCTCACCGGCGAGGGCGACGGCGACGACGAGTCGCTCATCGTCGACCTGGTCCGGGTGCCGGCGCACTGCGACAAGATCATATTTCCGGTCTCGATCCATGAGGCGGACAATCGGGGGCAGACCTTCGGCCAGGTCGCCAACGCGTTCATCCGGGTGGTCAACCAGGCCGACGGCCAGGAGCTGGCCCGCTACGACCTCAGCGAGGACGCCTCCACCGAGACGGCGATGATCTTCGGAGAGCTGTACCGGTACGGCGGCGAATGGAAGTTCCGCGCGGTCGGACAGGGGTACGCATCAGGGCTGCGGGGCATCGCCCTAGACTTCGGAGTCGATGTTTCCTAAGCAGTCCCCGGGGCCACCTCACAGCCCGGCGCCTCCACGGGCGCGGGGGATGCCCGTATCCGCACAGAGACGATGAGGTAGCCAGTGGTCCTGAAAACCTTCGGATGGTCGTTCGCCATCACGGCGATCGGCCTTGCCTTCGCAGCCTGGCAGTGGGGCTGGGAAGCCTTCGGGGTCGTGCTGATCCTCTCGATCCTGGAGATCTCGCTGTCGTTCGACAACGCGGTGGTCAACGCCGGGATCCTCAAGAAGATGAACGCCTTCTGGCAGAAGATCTTCCTGACGATCGGCATCCTGATCGCCGTGTTCGGCATGCGGCTGGTCTTCCCCGTCGTGATCGTGGCGATCAGCGCCAAGGTCGGTCCCATCGAGGCGGTCAACCTCGCCATCGACCAGCCCGAGAAGTACGAGGACCTGGTCACCGACGCGCACCCCGCCATCGCGGCCTTCGGCGGCATGTTCCTGCTGATGATCTTCCTCGACTTCATCTTCCAGGAGCGCGAGCACACCTGGCTGAGCTGGCTGGAGCGCCCGCTTGCCAAGCTGGGCAAGGTCGACATGCTGTCGGTCTGCGTCGCCCTGATCGCCCTGCTGGTCAGCGCGATGACCGTCGCCACGCACGCCCACACCAGCGCCGGCCATGCGGACAAGTCCGGCACCGTGCTGCTCGCCGGCGTCGCGGGCCTCGTCACGTACCTCCTGGTCAACGGCCTGTCCAGCTACTTCGAGAACAAGCTGGAAGAGGATGACGAGAAGGAGCACGAGCGCGAGGAGCAGGCCAAGCGCGAGGGCAAGGACCCCTCGCTCGTCGGCCTGGCCGGCAAGGCCGCGTTCTTCCTCTTCCTCTACCTGGAAGTGCTGGACGCCTCCTTCTCGTTCGACGGCGTCATCGGCGCCTTCGCCATCACCAACCACATCTTCTGGATGGCCCTGGGTCTGGGCATCGGCGCCATGTACGTCCGGTCGCTCACGGTCTACCTGGTCCGCCAGGGCACCCTGGACGACTACGTGTACCTGGAGCACGGCGCGCACTACGCGATCGGCGCGCTCGCGGCCATCCTGCTCGTCACCATCC
Organism: Streptomyces solincola; assembly: GCF_002982015.1. Classification (GTDB taxonomy): domain Bacteria; phylum Actinomycetota; class Actinomycetes; order Streptomycetales; family Streptomycetaceae; genus Streptomyces; species Streptomyces solincola. The sequence continues at coordinate 1,266 of NZ_PVLV01000467.1, read as the reverse complement.
AGTACGAGATCAGCGAGATCATCACCGGTCTGATCGGCGTGGTCCTGATCGCCGCCTCGTTCCTGTCCTCGGTCCGCCGCAACAAGGCGCTCGCCGCGTCGGGCGAGGCGGAGAAGACGCACGTGTCGGTGTGACGGCGGGCGCCGGTCCGGCGTGACGCCGGGTACCGGCGCGGCCGGGGTGTGTGACCACCCCCGGTTCGAGGAACGCTTCCCTGCGGGGCGGCCGGCAGCGTCCGGCCGCCCCGCCGCGTACATCGGCGCGGCGAACGGACCGGAGAGCGACGGAAGCCGGCCGCCGGGCGGCAGGCGAGTGGGGGGTGGAGGCCATGGCCTTCTGGGACAATCTGCGCGGCGGCGCGACGCAGTTCGACTCGGGCGCCGCGGCGTCGAACGCCATCGACCTGACCAAACGCAGGCCCTCGGTCTCGCTCAGCAAACAGGGCGCCGCCACCGGCAACCTGCGGGTCAACCTCTCCTGGCGGATGCGCACCTCCGACATCGAGGGCCGGTCCAGGGGCGGCAGCGGACTGCTGCGCCACCCGCTGCGGTTCTTCAAGCCCGACGTGGTGCAGGCCCACACCCAGAGCATGGTCAACGTGGACCTCGACATCGGCTGCCTGTACGAGATGGCCGACGGCAGCAAGGGCGTGGTGCAGCCGCTCGGCGGCTTCTTCGGCGACCTCAACGCCTCGCCGTACGTCAAACTCAGCGGCGACGACCGGTTCGGCGCCCCGTCCGGCGAGACGATATTCGTCAACCTCGACCACCGGGACGCGATCAAGCGGCTGCTGTTCTTCGTCTACATCTACGACCAGACGCCGGCGTTCGACCGCACCCACGCGACCATGACGCTCTACCCGAGCAACGGCCCGCGCATCGAGATCCAGCTCGACGAACGCGCCCCGCAGGCCCGCTCCTGCGCCGTGTTCATGCTGGAGAACGTCAAGGGCGACCTCCAGGTCCGGCGCGAGGTGCGGTTCGTGTACGGCTTCCAGGCCGAGTTGGACCGGCTCTACGGCTGGGGCATGCAGTGGGGCCGCGGCTTCAAGGCCGGCAAGACGTGAGGCAGAGCCGCATCCGGCCGGCCCCGTGAGGCCCACGGGCCGGACCGCCCCGGTGCCTCACGGACGGACGAACTGCGGTCCCATCGGCGGCAGGACGAACTCCGGGTCGGGCGCGAACGCGGCGGCCGGCTGCGGATAGCCGTACGCCGGGGCCGGCTGCCCCGCACCCGGACCCCCCGCGCCCGACCCGGAGTTCGTCC
>NZ_PVLV01000466.1 GCF_002982015.1 Streptomyces solincola | reverse complement strand
CCCTCACCCACCGCTGGAAGCCCACCCTCACGCACCGCCCAGTCCCGCCCCGTTCGTCTCCCTGGCTAGGGCTGCTCGGGCAGCACCGCGGACACCCGGGTGTACACGCCTGGAGCGTCCGCCTCTCCGCAGCCGCTGCCCCAGGAGACCAGCCCGATCAGCTTGCCCCTGGCCACCAGCGGGCCGCCACTGTCCCCCTGGCAGGCGTCCCGGCCGCCCGCGGGGTCCCCGGCGCAGAGCATCACCGCCGGCAGATAGCCGCCGCCGGACTCGGCCGGGTAGGCCCGGGCGCACACCGCGTCGTCCAGCACTCTGACCTGCGCGGCGCGCAGGGCGTACGCGTAGGAGCCGGAGCCGGTGGTGTCGCCCCAGCCGTAGACGGCGGCCCGGGTGCCCGCCCGGTACGCCGGGTCGCCGGCCCGCGCCGCCTGGATGACGTGACCGTGCGGCAGCGGGCTCTCCAGGGTGATCATGGCGAGGTCGCCGGCCTGGGTGGCCGGGTCGTACTCCGGGCTGATCCACGCCCCGGTGACGGCGACCTCCACCCCGCCGGAGTCCCGCAGCTCGGTGCGCCCTGCGATGACCTTGAGGTCGGTGAGCTCCTTGGAGTCGGTGCCCAGCACCGAGGGGCCCAGGCAGTGGGCCGCCGTGACGACCTTGGTGGGGGCCACCACCACTCCCCCGCAGAACTGCCCGGCCCGGGTACCGCCGAACCGGTCACGGCTGGAGAGGGCGACGACCCATGGGCTGTCCGCGGCCTGTACGGGCTGTCCGCCGACGACGACGCTGTCCGCCGCCGCCGGGGCGGCCGTGCCGAGCGGCAGGGTGGCCGCCGCCACGAGGGCGGCCAGCGGGGCCGTGCACCTCCGGGCGGCCGTTCGCTTCCTCCGGCTGATGGTCCGGCTGATGGGGCGACGCATGCGGTCTCCTGACTCTCCGGTGAACCAGCTTCACCCAGGGTCACGCACTACGCCGTCTGCCGCACCCCCGGACATGGGGCAGGGCCCGGTTCCGCTGTGGAACCGGGCCCTCGACGGTCACGCGGGGCGACCGCGGCCGGGCGGCGCGCCGTCCCTTGCCGCTCGATCGGGACCGGCCTGTCGCCGCAGGTCACGGACGCTGTCCGAAGCCTGCGGCGGTCGATCGCCGATCACCGCGCCGATCAGTCCAGATAGTCCCGCAGCACCTGGGAGCGGGACGGGTGGCGCAGCTTGGACATGGTCTTGGACTCGATCTGCCGGATGCGCTCACGGGTGACGCCGTAGACCTTGCCGATCTCGTCCAGCGTCTTCGGCTGGCCGTCGGTGAGGCCGAAGCGCATGGAGACCACGCCGGCCTCACGCTCGGAGAGCGTGTCGAGGACCGAGTGGAGCTGCTCCTGGAGCAGGGTGAAGCTGACCGCGTCGGCGGGCACGACCGCCTCGGAGTCCTCGATCAGGTCACCGAACTCGCTGTCGCCGTCCTCGCCGAGCGGGGTGTGCAGCGAAATCGGCTCGCGGCCGTACTTCTGGACCTCGATGACCTTCTCGGGGGTCATGTCGAGTTCCTTGGCCAGCTCCTCCGGGGTGGGCTCGCGGCCCAGGTCCTGGAGCATCTGGCGCTGGACGCGCGCGAGCTTGTTGATGACCTCGACCATGTGCACCGGGATGCGGATGGTGCGGGCCTGGTCGGCCATGGCGCGGGTGATCGCCTGCCGGATCCACCAGGTGGCGTACGTGGAGAACTTGTAGCCCTTGGTGTAGTCGAACTTCTCGACCGCGCGGATCAGACCGAGGTTGCCCTCCTGGATGAGGTCCAGGAAGAGCATGCCGCGGCCGGTGTAGCGCTTGGCCAGCGACACCACCAGACGGAGGTTGGCCTCCAGCAGGTGGTTCTTGGCGCGGCGGCCGTCCTCGGCGATGATCTCCAGCTCGCGCTTGAGCTTGGGGGCGAGCTTGTCGGAGTTGGCGAGCTTGTCCTCGGCGAACAGGCCGGCCTCGATCCGCTTGGCGAGCTCGACCTCCTGCTCGGCGTTGAGCAGCGGGACCTTGCCGATCTGCTTCAGGTAGTCCTTGACCGGGTCGGCGGTGGCGCCGGCGACGGCGACCTGCTGGGCGGGCGCGTCGTCCTCGTCGTCGTCGGACAGGACGAAGCCCTTGTTCTCGCCCTCGGTCTCCTCGTCCTCGCCCTTGCCGGGCGCGACGTCCTCGAGCAGCTCCTCGCCCTCCATGACCTCGTCGCCGTCCTTGGCGCCGGTCTTCTTGGCCGCGGTCTTCTTGGCGACGGTCTTCTTCGCCGTGGCGGCCTTCTTGGTGGCGGTCTTCTTCGCGGCCGCCTTCTTGGCGGGGGCGCCGGCCTCGTCGGCCGGGACCTCGGCGCCGGGGGCGGCCGGGGCCGCCGCCGCGGGGACGGACTTCGCCATGGTCGTCTTCGCGGTGACGGCCTTGGTGGCGGTGCGCTTCGCGGGGCTCTTCGCTGCGACGCTCTTGCGGGTGCGCTTGGGCGACTCCGCTGCACTGACCATCAGCGTCACACCCTCTTCCTCGAGGATCTGATTGAGGCTGCGCAGGACATTCTTCCACTGGGTCGGCGGAATCTGGTCGGCTTCGAAGGCCCGACGCACGTCATCGCCCGCGATCTGTCCATCAGCCTTCCCCCGCTCGATGAGCGCCATCACAGACTCGGACTCGGCGATCTCCGGCGGGAGCGTACGGGATGTGCTGGCCGACACGAACAACCTCTCGGAATGATGGGATACGGCTTCCGGCGCCGCCCGTGACCGGGTCGGTGCCGACGACCGTCGGCGGGGAGTGTGCCGACGACGCGGGCGGAGACCTCGGAGCTCCACAGCGCCGTCCACGGCGGCTGTATTCCTTCCTCGGCCATCACCTCTTAGGTCATCGCAGGGCTTACGTCAGCGTTACGCCCAATCCACGTGGCCCGAGTCACACCGCAAACCCGTGGATAGGGCACAGAACGGGAGTTCCTGCCGACGCCGGCCACTTCGCACACACGGCCGTCACCGCCGGCATCGCCGTTCACCCGCCCGAGCGACCTCATGGCCGACCTCCGGCGGACCGGTCTCCCGCCGCCCCACCGGCCGTGCGTCCGACCCGCCGCCCGGTCGCACGTCCCGGCCGCCCGGTCTTCCGTCCTGACCGGCCGCCCGGCCGTGCGCCCCGATCCGGCCGCCCGGTCGCACGTCCCGACCGGCCGTCGGGCTGCCCGGCCGTCGGGCTGACGGCCGACCGCTCACCAGGTTCTCCGGCTGGCCGGTCCGCCGGCTGCCAGGTGCCGGTCGACGCCTTCCGGCGGGCGCCGACATCCTCCGGCGAGCTCCGGGGCAGGACGATGACCTCCGCCTACCCCCGCCGCTCCCCCG
>NZ_PVLV01000465.1 GCF_002982015.1 Streptomyces solincola | reverse complement strand
CCGGCCCGCCCGCCCGGGGCGGTGGGCGGAGCGAACGGGTGGGGGCACGAGGCCCCCGGGCAGGTCAGGCCAGGGTGGCGAGGGCCTGGTTGAGCGTCTTCGACGGGCGCATGACCGCGTCGGCCTTCTCCACCGACGGCTGGTAGTAGCCGCCGATGTCGGCCGGGGAGCCCTGCACCGCGATCAGCTCGTCGACGATGGTCTGCTCCTGCTCGGTCAGCGTCCCGGCGAGCGCCTCGAACGCCGTGGCGAGCTGGGCGTCGTCGGTCTGCTTGGCCAGCTCCTGGGCCCAGTACAGGGCCAGGTAGAAGTGGCTGCCGCGGTTGTCGATGCCGCCCAGGCGGCGGCTCGGGGACTTGTCCTCGTTGAGGAAGGTCGCCGTCGCCCGGTCCAGGGTGTCCGCCAGGACCTGCGCGCGGGCGTTGCCGGTGGTCTGCGCCAGGTGCTCGAAGCTGACCGCCAGCGCCAGGAACTCGCCCAGGCTGTCCCAGCGCAGGTAGTTCTCCTTGACGAGCTGCTGCACGTGCTTGGGCGCGGAGCCGCCGGCGCCGGTCTCGAACAGGCCGCCGCCGTTCATCAGCGGGACCACCGACAGCATCTTGGCGCTGGTGCCCAGCTCCAGGATCGGGAACAGGTCGGTGAGGTAGTCGCGCAGCACGTTGCCGGTGACGGAGATGGTGTTCTCACCGCGGCGGATGCGCTCCAGCGAGAAGCGGGTCGCCTCGACCGGCGACATGATCTCGAGGGTCAGGCCCTCGGTGTCGTGCTCCGGCAGGTACTGCCGCACCTTGGCGATGAGCTGCGCGTCGTGGGCGCGCTCCTCGTCCAGCCAGAAGACGGCCGGGTCGCCGGTGGCGCGGGCGCGGGTGACGGCCAGCTTCACCCAGTCCTTGATCGGGGCGTCCTTGGTCTGGCACATGCGGAAGATGTCGCCGGCGCCGACGACCTGCTCCAGCACCACCTCGCCGTTCGCGTCCACGACGCGCACGGTGCCGGTGACCGGGATCTCGAAGGTCTTGTCGTGGCTGCCGTACTCCTCGGCCTTCTGCGCCATCAGGCCGACGTTGGGCACCGAGCCCATGGTGGACGGGTCGAAGGCGCCGTTGGCCTTGCAGTCCTCGATGACGACCTGGTAGACGCCCGCGTAGCTGGAGTCCGGGATGACGGCGAGGGTGTCGGCCTCCTGGCCGTCCGGGCCCCACATGTGGCCCGAGGTGCGGATCATCGCGGGCATGGAGGCGTCCACGATGACGTCGCTGGGCACGTGCAGGTTGCTGATGCCGCGGTCGGAGTCGACCATCGCCAGCGCCGGGCCCTCGGCCAGCTCGGCGTCGAAGGACGCCTTGATCTCGTCGCCGTTGGCCAGGGCCTCCAGGCCCTTGTGGATGCCGCCGAGGCCGTCGTTCGGGGTGAGGCCGGCCGCGGCCAGGTCCTCGGCGAAGCGGGCGAAGGTCTTCGGGAAGAAGGCGCGCACCACGTGGCCGAAGACGATCGGGTCGGAGACCTTCATCATCGTCGCCTTCAGGTGCACCGAGAACAGCACGTCCTCGGCCTTGGCGCGGGCCACCTGGGCGGTGAGGAACTCGCGCAGCGCGGCGACCCGCATCACCGAGGCGTCCACGACCTCGCCCGCCAGCACCGGTACCGACTCGCGCAGCACCGTGGTGGTGCCGTCGTCGCCGACCAGCTCGATCCGCAGCGTGCCGTCCTTCTCGACGGTGGCGGACTTCTCGGTGGAGCGGAAGTCGTTCTCCGTCATGTGCGCGACCTCGGTCTTGGAGTCCGAGGTCCACGCGCCCATGCGGTGCGGGTGGTTCTTCGCGTAGTTCTTCACCGACGCCGGGGCGCGGCGGTCGGAGTTGCCCTCGCGCAGCACCGGGTTCACGGCGCTGCCCTTGACCTTGTCGTACCGGGCGCGGATCTCCCGCTCCTCGTCGGTCTTCGGGTCGTCCGGGTAGGCCGGCAGCGCGTAGCCCTGCTCCGTCAGCTCGGCCACGGCGGCCTTGAGCTGGGGGATGGACGCCGAGATGTTCGGCAGCTTGATGATGTTGGCCTGCGGCGTCTTGGCCAGCTCACCCAGCTCGGCGAGCGCGTCCGGGATGCGCTGCTCCTCCTTGAGGTACTCGGGGAAGCTGGCGATGATCCGGCCCGCGAGCGAGATGTCCCGGGTCTCCACGCCCACGCCCGCGGTCGAGGCGTACGCCTGGATGACCGGCAGGAAGGAGTGCGTGGCGAGGGCCGGGGCCTCGTCAGTGTGCGTGTAGATGATGGTCGAGTCAGTCACCGGGTGCTCCGCTCCACGTCTGCAACATTGCTCGACATCAAGATATCTCGAAGACGGGCCCATCTCGAAAGGGGCCCGGGCCTCCCCAGAGGCCCGGAAGCCGGATCCCGGCCCCGGGTCCCTCACCCGGTAGGCGGCAGGAAGCCCTCCCGGGCCGCTCACCCCGGGGGCGGCAGGAAGCCCTCCCGTACGAAGGCCCTGACGCACGCGCCGAACAGCTCCCGGTCCACCCGGGCGGGGGCCACCGGCGTGCCCGCCAGCGCCCGCAGGGTCCTTGCCGGGTCGAAGCGCGGGAAGGCGGCGTCGGCCGGGATGTCCGTGCCGCTCCGCGGCACCAGCCCGAGCAGCGGATACGCGGCGTTGCCCGGCAGCCCCTCGACCGTGCGGCGCCAGACGTCGAGCGGCACGTCCCGCATCCGGTAGCCCAGCCTCCGCAGCTCCTCGACGTACGCGCCGAACAGCTCCGGCCGGCCGCTCGCCACGTGGTACGTCCGGCCCGCGCCGCCCGGGGCCAGGGCCAGTGCGGCGACCGCCCCGGCCACATGGTCCACCGGCACCAGGTCGAACTCCGACACGTAGTCGCCCGGGGCCGCCCCGGCCTGCACGCAGCCCTTCAGCAGCAGCCACAGGAAGTCCGAGCCCTGGCAGACGCCGGTGGCGCTGGAGCCGCTGATCCGCGACGGCCGGTACACCGACACCGGCAGCCCGCGCCGCCGCGCCTGCTCCACCAGCCGCTCCGCCATCCACTTGCTCTCCGCGTAGCCGTTGCGCAGCCGGCCCACCTCTCCCAGCGGATGGTCCGGCCCCACCGGCCCGGTCGGCGGGCCGGCCGCCGGGAAGACGCCGACCGTCGAGACATGGTGCACCGGGACGGTCCGGTACGCCGCCGCCAGCCTGAGCACCTCGGCGGTGCCGCCCACGTTCGCCGCCCGCAGCCGGGCGTAGTCGAAGGCGAGGTTCACCTCCGCGCCCGCGTGCACCACCAGGTCCACCGTGCGCGCCAGCCGCTCGAAGCGTCCGGGCCGAAGGCCCAGCAGCGGGCGGGCCAGGTCGCCCGGGACGGCCAGGATCCGGTGCGCCCGGCTTTCGTCCCACAGCCCGTACCGCTCCAGCGCGGCCCGCAGCCGCTTGTCGCCCTCCGGCCCGGCCGGCCGGCCGCCCGAGGTGCGCACCAGGCAGTGCACCCGCACGGCGTCGTCGGTGCGCTCCAGCAGCTCGTGCAGGAGGAACGCGCCCAGGAATCCGGTGGCCCCGGTGAGCAGCACATGACGCACCGGCCCGTCCGCCCCCGGTCCTCCCGCCCCCGGCCCGTGCGCCCGGGGGAGGGGCGGCGCGGGGCGGACGTCATCGGCGAGGGTCTCCACCGGCAGCGCCGCGGCCGACGCGGCCGGGCCGCCGCGCGCGGTGAGCAGCGCGGTCAGCCCCTCCAGGGTGGGCGCGGCCAGGACGTCGGCCGGCCGGACGTCCAGCCCCAGCTCGGTGCGGAGCCGCACGGACAGCCGCACCGCCAGCAGCGAGTCGCCGCCCGCGGCGAAGAACGTCCGGCCGGGTTCCGCCGGGCCCGCCCCCAGCACCTCCGCCCACACCTGCGCGAGCCGGCCGTCCGCGAGCCCGCGGTCAGCGGGCCCGCGGACCGCGGGCTCGTCCTTCGCGGTGCCGGACGCCGGCGTCCCGCCCTGCCGCGCGGGCGGCGGCCCGGCGGCCGCCGCCCCGTGCAGCGTGCGCAGCGCGGCCCGGTCGGTCTTGCCGGTCGCGGTCAGCGGCAGCCGGTCCACCCGCACCAGGGCGGCCGGGACCAGGTAGTGCGGCAGCCGGGCCCGCAGCGCCGCCCGGATCCGCTCCACGCCCGGATCGGCGGCGTCCGCCGCGGTGTAGTAGCCGGCCAGCCGCCCGTCGGCGGCGAGCACCACGGCGTCCGCCACCCCGGCGACCCCCTTCAGGGCGGCCTCCGCCTCGCCGGGCTCCACCCGGTAGCCGCGGATCTTGACCTGGTCGTCGTCCCGGCCGAGGAACTGAAGCGTGCCGTCGGAGCGCCACCGCCCCACGTCCCCGGTCCGGTACAGCAGCGCCCCCGTCCCCGGGGCGAAGGGGTCGGGCGTGAAGCGGTCCGCGCCATCGGCGGACAGGTAGCCGGCGGCCACCGAGTCGCCGCTGACGCAGATCTGCCCGGCGACGCCCACCGGGCACGGCCGCATCCGCTCGTCCAGCACCCGCACGGTGCTGCCCGGCACCGGTCGGCCGATCGGCGGCCGCTCCGGCCAGCCGGCGGGGTCGCCGGTCAGCGGATGCCGGGTGACCACATGCGTCTCGGAGGGGCCGTACTGGTTCTCCAGCCGCGCGCCCGGGCAGGCGGCCGAGAAGAAGGCCCGGACGGCCGGCGTCACATAGAGCTGCTCGCCCGCGGTGATCACCTCCCGCAGGCTCGCGGCGCTCCGGCCGGTGGCCGCGGTGTGCTCGGCGAGCTGCTGGAGCGCCACGTACGGCAGGAAGATCCGGTCCACCGCGTGCCGTCCCACCAGGTCCAGCAACCGGTCGGGGTCGGCGCGCGTCCCGTCGTCCGCCACGACCAGCGTGCCGCCCACCGCCAACGTCGCGAAGACCTCCTGGAAGGCCACGTCGAAGCCGATCGGCGCGAACTGAAGCGTGCGGGAGCCGGCGCCGGCCGCGGACTGGCGCACCTGCCAGTCCAGCAGCGCCGCCAGCGACCGGTGCGGCATGGCCACGCCCTTGGGCCGCCCGGTCGACCCGGAGGTGTAGACGACGTATGCCCAGTCCTCCCCGGCCGTGGCCGGGTGAGCCGGTGCGGCGGGTCCCGCCGCACCGGCCGGGGGCAGGACGTCCGGGGCCGGGCCGTCCGGGCCCAGGGCGTCCTCCGCGTACAGCAGCCGCAGGCCGGCGGCCCACGCCTCCGGGTCCGCGGCGGCCTCCGTGTGGGCCGGCGGGGGAGTGGCCCGGGTGGTGAGCAGAGCCGCCATGCCGCTGTCCCGGGCGACCAGGGCGAGCCGGGCGGCCGGCAGCGCCGGGTCGAGCGGCACACAGGCCGCGCCCGCCCGCAGGACGGCGAGCAGGGCGACCACCGCCTCGGCCGACCGCGCCATGCGCACGCCGACCCGCCGGCCGCGCAGCCCGAGCCCCGCCAGTCGGCCCGCCAGGCGGTCCGCGGCGGCGTCCAGCGCGGCGTAGGTCAGCGACCGCTCGCCGTCCAGCACCGCGAGCGCGCCGGGGTGGCGGCGCGCCGCGTCCGCGGCCCGGACGTGGGCGTGCGGCGGCGGTACGGGGCCGAGCGCCCCGCCCCGGGGCGACTCCTGCTCCACCAGGCGGCGTTCGTCCGCCGGCAGCAGCGCCAGGTCGGCGACCGGGGTGTCCGGCGCGCGGACCGCGTCCGCCAGCAGGGTCAAGAAGCGCCCGGCCAGTCGCTCGGCCGTCGAGGCGTCCAGCACCCCGGAGGCGTACTCCAGCAGCCCCCGGTAGCCGCCGCCCCGGCCCAGCGGCACCAGTTCGAGGAAGACGTCGAACTTGGCGGTGCCGTTGTGCGCGTACAGCCGCTCGGCGGCGACACCCGGCAGCCGCAGGCCCGGCGCGGCCGCGTCGTCCACCGTGAACACCACCTGGAACAGCGGGAACCGCCCCGGGACGCGCTCGCCCGCCAGCTCGGCGACCAGCAGGCTGTGCGGGGCCTGCCGGTGCGCCATCGCACCGCGTACCGCCCCGGCGCTCTCCCGCACCAGCTCGCGGAAGGTCTGCCCGCGCCGGATCCGGGCGCGCAGCGGCAGCAGATCGCTCAAACAGGCGACCAGCGGCTCCAGCTCCAGCCGGTCCCGCTGGGTGACCGGGGTGCCGAGCACCACGTCCTCCTGCCCGCCGAGCCGTGCCACCAGCGCCGTGAGCGCCGCGCCGAACAGCGTGAACGGGGTGGCGCGCAGCGCGCGGCAGGCTCCGCGCAGCTCCTCGGCCAGCGCGGGCGGGACGGTGAACTCCAGCAGACCGCCCCGGTGGTCGGGCACGGCCGGGCGCGGCCGGTCCAGCGGGAACGCCGACTCCTCCGGGGCGTCCGCGAGCGCCGTCCGCCAGTGGTCCAGGGCGCGTTCGACCACCCCGGGCTCCGCGGCGGCCGCCGCGCGCCGCTCGCGCGCCCAGGCGGTGAAGGTGACCGGCAGCGCGGCGAGCCGGTGCGGCCGGCCCTCCACGGCGGCGGTGTACAGCTCGCTGAACTCCTCGTCCAGCAACCGCAGCGACCAGCCGTCGATCGCCGCGTGGTGCAGGGCGACGGCCAGCACGGCGTCGTCCGCCGCCACCTTCAGCAGCGTGGCCCGCAGCAGCGGCGGGCGGTCGGCCGGCAGCGGTCCGGAGACGGCCGCGCGCACGGCGTCCGCCAGGTGCGGCGCGGCGACCTCTCGTACGGTGAGCGGCGCCGGTGCGGCCGGCGCCACCCGCTGGACCGGGCGTCCGCCGTCCAGCACCAGGGCGGTGCGCAGCGGTTCGTGCCGGGCGACGATCCCGTCCAGCGCCGCGCGGACCGCCGACTCGTCCAGCGGGCCGCGCAGCCGGTGCGCCCACGACTCCACATAGCGGCCCGCGCCGTCCTGCTGGAGCTGGTCGTTGAGCCAGATCGACTCCTGCTCGAACGACATGGGCGCGGCCTCGCCGGCCCCGGCGGCCGTCTTCGGGGGCAGCGCCCCGCCGGTCGTGCCGGTGTTGTCGGTCATACGTCGCCCTCCCCGCCGTCGCCCGGCCGCAGCGACCGCAGCAGCGCCGCGCGGTCCAGTTTCCCGTTGGCGGTCAGCGGCAGCGCGGTGCGCCGGTGCACCAGGTCGGGTACGAGGTGCCGGGGCAGCATCCCGGCCAGCGCCCGCCGTACGCCGCGGGGCTCGGGCGTCTCGGCCCCGGGCGCGGTCGTGTAGAAGAGCGCGAGGCGTTCGAAGCCGCCGCCCGCGCCGGGCACGGGGGCCGCCGCGCAGTCGGCGACGCCGGGCAGTGCCCGGGCCGCGGTCTCCACCTCGGCCGGCTCGACCCGGTGGCCGCGCACCTTCACCTGGCGGTCCGCCCGGCCGGCGAAGTGCAGCACCCCCGCCTCGTCCAGGAAGCCCAGGTCACCGGTCCGGTACACCCGGGCCGGACCTCCGGCCACCTCGATGACGGGGAACTGCCGGGCGGTCAGCTCCGGTTCGCCCAGATAGCCGAGCGCGACGCCGTCGCCCGAGACGCAGACCTCGCCCACGGCGCCGGGGCCGGCCGCGCGGCCTTCGGCGTCCAGCACGTGCACCGCGCGCCCGGGCAGCGCGGCGCCCACGGGTATCCCGGACGGCAGGTCGCAGTCGCCGGGCCGGACGCGGCGGGCGGTGGCGAAGACGCAGGTCTCCACCGGCCCGTAGCCGTTGGTCAGCGCGATGTCCGGGTGCCGGGTCAGGAAGGCCCGCACCCGGGGCGGCGACAGCGTCTCGCCGCCGGTGAGCACCTGCCGCAGCCCGGTGAAGCAGTCGGGGTCCTCGTCGGTGAGGAGATGGAACAGCGACGCGGTCAGCCACACGGTGTCCACCCCGTGCTCGGCGACCAGGGCGCGCAGGGTGCCGGGCAGCAGATAGCCGCCGCCGGTCAGCACACAGGCGCCGCCGGCGAGCAGCGGCCCCCACACCTCCAGGGTGAACGCGTCCCAGGAGACCGGCGACGCCAGCGGCATCACCGGCGGTCCCCCGACCGCGTCCCCGCCGCCGAGCGGACCTCCGCCGTCGGCCGTCCGTCCGTGACCGCCCCCGCCGGCCAGCGGACCGCCATCGCCGCCGAAGAGGCTCAGCGTCGCGCGGTGGCCGGACACCACCGCCTTGGGGCGGCCGGTGGTGCCCGAGGTGAAGAACACGGCCGCGGGGGCGTCGCCCGCACCGCCCGACAGGCCCCGGGCCCGGTCCGGGCCGTCCGGGCCGTCCGGGCGGGGCATGTCCCGGGCCTCGTCCGGGCTGCCCGCGCCGGGCGCGGCTGCCGCTCCGCCCCCGGCCGCGCCGCGCGGCCGGCCGTACGGCGGGGGCGGTGTCCAGAGCGTGCCGGGCCAGCCTTCCGGCGGCGCGGCGGCGACGGTGACGACGGGGGAGAGGGCGGCCGCCAGGGTGGTCAGACGCCCGGCTGGCCACGCGGGATCCAGCGCGGCGTACGCGGCGCCGGTCTTCAGCACGGCCAGCGCGGCGGTCACCAGCTCGGCCGACCGGGGCAGCAGCAGGGGGACGAAGACGCCCGGCCCGGCGCCCCGGGCCCGCAGCTCCGCCGCCCAGTCCTCGGCCGCAGCGTCCAGCTCGGCGTAGCCGATCCGCTCGGCCCCGGCGATCAGGGCCACCGCGCCGGGGCGCAGCCGGGCCTGCCGTGCCACCGCCCCGTGGATGGTCGCCGGTCCGCCGCCGTCGTCGTGGCGGGGGGCCGCCGGCCGGGGCGCGGGCAGGGCGGGCCGAGCGGGCGCGCCGCGGCCGGCCGCACCGCTCACCGGGCGTCCCGGGCCGCGGCGACCAGCGTGGCGAACCCGGCCAGGTCCGCGCTGTCGAGCAGCGTCTCCGGGGCGATCTCGACCCCCACCTCACGGCTCACCCGCAGGCACACCCGGATGGCGTCCAGCGAGGTGCAGCCCAGCTCGTAGAAGTCGTCGGAGAGCCGGTGCGGCCCGTCCCCGGTCACCTCGGCGACCGCCGAGAGGACGATTTCCGGCACGCCGCCGTCCGGTCCGGCGGGCCTGGTGCTCTCACTGTTCGCCTGCGGAGATGCCACGGGACGTCCCTCCTGCTGCCTGCGGCCCTGAACCCTCTGCCGTCGGAGGGGTCGTGCAGACGACCGAATCCGACGGGCCTCGCCCCATCCTGCCGTATCGGTGATCGGCGTTGCGCTATGGGTGATCTGTCCCGCTCGTCGGTGACCGTTCCCGACCGGATACCGACGGGCCCGACGCACCCGGCCGGGCCGGGACGCGGTCCGCCTCCCGGTCACCTCTTGCGGTCGATTCCCCCGCCGGGCGGTTTCCGGCCGGGCCCGCCACGGAAGCCTTCCTGCCGAACGACCCGGGGCAACTCCCGGCGACCGAGGGGACGTAGGGGACTGATGGCTTCGATGTCGAACCGACGCGGCAGGCGGCGCCCGCCGCGGGCCGCCCGATGGCACGCCAAGGACATGCGCGACCAAGGCGTCGCCACCCTGGTCGCGGGCGCCGTCGCGCTGGTCGCCGTGGCGGTGGGCGCCTTCCTCGCCGACGGCGCCGGAGGCGGCGGGGGCCAGGAGGCCGCCCGGACGCCGGCGGCCCCGGCCGGCCGGACCGGCGCCGGCTCCGCCCCCGCGCCCGCCCCGCCCGCCGCGCCACGCGCCGCCGGCACCGCGG
>NZ_PVLV01000464.1 GCF_002982015.1 Streptomyces solincola | reverse complement strand
GCGGCGGGCAGGTCGGCGGGGGTGGAGGGGGCGCTGACGCCGACGGTCCAGCCGGGGTGCTCGGCCACCTCGTGCCCGTGCGGGAGAAGGGCTCGCACGGTGCCGTCGGCGGTGTCGAGGAGCGGGGTGCCGAGTGCGGGCGGCGGGCCCTCGCCCTGGGCGTGGACCACGGTCCAGGGCGCCGGGCCCAGCGCGGCGGCCGCCTCGGCGGGGGCGGCGCCCAGCAGCAGCCTGACCAGCGCGGCGGTACGGGTGGCCTCGTCGGCGCCCTGGTGGCGGGCGGTGAGCAAGGAGAGCAGGACGACGGCGACGCCGGCCACGGTGTGGTCGCCCGGCTCGCGGGAGCCGGTGGCCACGCCGAGCGCCAGACCGCGGGTGCCGCCGAGGGCGTACGCGGTCAGGTGCGTGCCCTCCACGGTGTCGGCGGCGGAGGCGGTGCCCGCCGCGGCCCGGGCGGCGAGGCGGTTCAGGGCCGACTCGACGGGGTCGGGCAGCGGGCGGCCGGCCGCCGCGTAGGGGCGTCCGTCACCCGCGTACAGTACCGTGCGGCCCGGCAGTCGGGAGGCCAGCGCGTGGAGGACGGCCGGGACCGGATCGGGGCGGGCCGCGGCGGTGGCGAGCGCCTGCTGCGCCTCGGTGACCCGGCGCAGCTCGCGGTGGCGGGCCTGCCCCATCAGCCGCCACACCGCCCGGCCCACCGCGGTGAACGTGGTGCGCGGCGGGACTTCGAGGAGGGGGAGGCCGGCCCGGGCGCAGGCCTCGACCAGGGCGTCCGGGACGGTGTCGTAGACCGGGGCCACGCCGAAGCCGAGCGCCGCGCCGCCCGCCGCGACGACCCGCTGGGCGTACGACCGGGCGCTGCGCTCGGGCTCGGCGAGCTGCACGCCGGCGGTCAGCAGCAGCTCGCCGCCGAGCAGGTACGGGAGCGGGTCGGCCATCTCCGAGGTGTGCACCCAGTGCACCGCGACGGCCGCCGGATCGTCCGCGCCGGCCACCAGCCGCAGGCCCAGCTCCTCGTCCGCGAGCAGGGCGGAGAGCGGGATGGCGGGGCCGGGCGGCGGGGCGCCGCCTGCCGGCGAGGACGTCGGGAGCGGCGAGGACGACCGGAGCGGCGAGGACGTCGGGGGCGTCGGGGGTGTCGTCATGGATGATTCCTCCGTCCAGCTCACTCCGGATGGAGGAAACGTACACTTCAGGGTCGCTTTCCGGCCACCTAAGGTCGTGCCGACCGGCGGCCGCGGGTACGGGCGGATGTCCCCGCAAGCGCCACCGGGACCGCGGAACCGCACACGTCCCCGCACGACACGCCACCGAGGTGAGCGAAGGAGGCCCCATGGCCGTCGACTACGCAGTGATCGTCCTCTACCTGGCCGGAATGCTGGCCATGGGCTGGTGGGGCATGCGCCGCGCCAGGTCCAAGAGCGAGTTCCTGGTGGCCGGACGCCGCCTCGGGCCCGGGATGTACTCCGGGACCATGGCCGCCATCGTCCTCGGCGGCGCGTCCACCATCGGCGGCGTCGGTCTCGGCTACACCCACGGCCTGTCCGGCGCGTGGATGGTCGTCACCATCGGCTTCGGCCTGCTCGCGCTGTCGCTGTTCTTCTCGGCGCGGATCGCCCGGCTGAAGGTCTACACCGTCTCCGAGATGCTCGACCTGCGCTACGGCGGCCGGGCCGGGGTGATCTCGGGCGTGGTGATGTGGGCGTACACCCTGATGCTCGCGGTCACCTCGACCATCGCCTACGCCACGATCTTCGACGTGCTGTTCGACCTGCCGCGCTGGGTGGCGATCGTCATCGGCGGCTCGATCGTGGTGGCGTACTCCACCCTCGGCGGCATGTGGTCGATCACGCTGACCGACATGGTGCAGTTCGTGGTCAAGACCATCGGCGTGCTGCTCCTGCTGCTGCCGATCGCGGTCGTCAAGGCCGGCGGCTGGGCCGAGATGAAGGCGCAGCTCCCGGCCGACTACTTCGCGCCGCTGGGCATCGGCGGTCAGACGATCTTCACGTACGTGCTCATCTACACCTTCGGCATGCTGATCGGGCAGGACATCTGGCAGCGGGTGTTCACCGCCAAGGACGACAAGGTGGCCCGCTGGGGCGGCACGGTCGCCGGCACCTACTGCCTGGCCTACGCGGTCGCGGGCGCGGTGATCGGCACCGCCGCCAAGGTGCTCTACCCGGACCTGGGCAGCCCGGACGACGCCTTCGCCACCATCGTCACCGACGAACTGCCCGTGGGCGTGCGCGGGCTGGTGCTGGCCGCCGCCCTCGCCGCGGTGATGTCCACCTCCTCCGGCGCGCTGATCGCCTGCGCCACCGTCGCCAACAACGACATCTGGTCCCGGCTGAAGGGCGCGGTGAAGGGCGGCGACGGGGGCGGGGAGCTCACGGACGCCCGGGACGAGGTCAAGGACAACCGGACGTTCATCCTGCTGATGGGGGTGGCCGTCGTCCTCATCGCCATCGCGCTCAACAACGTCGTCGAGGCGCTCACGGTCGCCTACAACCTGCTGGTCGGCGGGCTGCTGGTGCCCATCCTCGGCGGACTGCTGTGGAAGCGCGGCACGGTGTACGGGGCGCTGGCCGCGGTCGCCGTCGGCGGGCTGACCGTGGTCGGGCTGATGGCCGCCTTCGGGGTGCTGGCCACCGAGCCGATCTACTACGGGCTGCTCGCCTCGCTCGCTGCCTACCTGGTCGTCTCGCTGGCCACCCCGCCCACCGACCCGGCGGTGCTCGCGGCCTGGAAGGAGCGGCTGGCCGGGCGCACGCCGCAGGACGCGGAGACGGGCGCGGCGGCGGCGGCCACCTCATGACGGCGGCGGCCGGAGCGGGCCACCTCATGACGACGGCGGCCCCGGCCGCCCCGTGACGGCGGCGGCCGGAGCGGGTTCCGGCGCCTTCCCGGCCGCCCCGTGACGGCGGCCGGAGCACGGGCCGGACACGACTACAGTCAGACCCGGACCCAAAAGGTCGGATAAGACCACAAGCGGTCACGGGAACACCCGTGGCCGCGGCAGCAACGCAGCAGCAGAGGAAGGCCCTGGACATGAGCAGCACCGGCAGCAACGGCACGCCGCGCGGCCCCGTCGACTCGTCCCGCATCCCGCGGTACGCCGGACCGGCGACGTTCGCCCGGCTGCCGCGCCTGGACGAGGTCGGCCGCGCCGACGTCGCCGTGGTCGGCGTCCCCTTCGACTCCGGCGTCTCCTACCGGCCCGGCGCGCGCTTCGGCGGCAACGCCATCCGCGAGGCCTCCCGGCTGCTGCGCCCCTACAACCCGGCGCAGGACGCCTCCCCGTTCGCCCTCGCCCAGGTCGCCGACGGCGGCGACATCGCGGTCAACCCGTTCAACATCAACGAGGCCGTGGAGACCGTCGAGGCCGCCGCCGACGACCTGCTGGGCACCGGCGCGCGGCTGATGACCCTGGGCGGCGACCACACCATCGCGCTGCCGCTGCTGCGCTCGGTCGCCAGGAAGCACGGCCCGGTCGCCCTGCTCCACTTCGACGCCCACCTGGACACCTGGGACACCTACTTCGGCGCCGAGTACACCCACGGCACGCCGTTCCGCCGGGCCGTGGAGGAGGGCATCCTCGACACCTCCGCGCTCTCCCACGTCGGCACCCGCGGCCCCCTCTACGGCAAGCAGGACCTCACCGACGACGAGAAGATGGGCTTCGGCATCGTCACCTCCGCCGACGTCTACCGGCGCGGCGCCGACGAGGTGGCCGACCAGCTCCGCCAGCGCATCGGCGACCGCCCGCTCTACATCTCCATCGACATCGACTGCCTCGACCCGGCACACGCCCCCGGCACCGGCACCCCCGAGGCGGGCGGCATGACCTCCCGCGAGCTGCTGGAGATCCTGCGCGGGCTGGCCTCCTGCAACCTGGTCTCCGCCGACGTCGTCGAGGTCGCCCCGGCCTACGACCACGCCGAGATCACCTCGGTGGCCGCCTCGCACACCGCGTACGAACTGACCACCATCATGTCCCGGCAGATCGCCGCCGCGCGCACCACCTCGAACGACACGGAGGCTGACGGCAAGTGACCCACGACCACGACCTCGTCCTGCGGCCCACCGCCGCCCAGACCGAGGCGGCCCTCAACCCTCCCGCGGGCCGCACCGGCGGCGACCTCGTCGTCGAGACGCTCGCCGGACTCGGGGCCACCACCGTCTTCGGGCTGCCCGGACAGCACGCGCTCGGCATGTTCGACGCGCTGCGCCGCTCGGACCTGAGGTACGTGGGTCTGCGGGTGGAGAACAACGCGGGCTTCGCCGCCGACGCCTACGGCAGGATCACCGGCGAGGCCGCCCCGCTGCTGCTCTCCACCGGCCCCGGCGCGCTGATGTCGCTGGCCGCCCTCCAGGAGGCGGCCGCCGCCAGCGCGCCGGTGCTCGCCGTCGGCAGCCAGGTCCCGGCCGCCGGGCTCGGCGGCGGCCGCCACGGCTACCTGCACGAACTGCGCGACCAGCAGGCGTCGTTCCGCGACATCGTCAAGTCCGTGCACACCGTGCGTACGCAGTCGCAGATCCCGTCCGCGATCGCCGCCGCCTGGCAGTCCGCGCTCACCGCGCCGCACGGCCCGGTCTGGGTGGAGATCCCCCAGGACGTCCTGCTGGCCGAGACCACCCTCCCGGTCGTCACCGCCCTGGACGCCACCCCCGACGAGGTCGTGCCCCGGCCCGAGCTGACCGCCGTCGCCGCCCATCTGCTGGCGAACGCCGAACGCCCGGCGATCATCGCGGGCGGCGGAGTGGTCCGCGCCGACGCCTCCGGCAAGCTGCTCGCCCTCGCCGAACGCCTCAACGCCCCCGTCGTCACCACCT
Organism: Streptomyces solincola; assembly: GCF_002982015.1. GTDB lineage: Bacteria > Actinomycetota > Actinomycetes > Streptomycetales > Streptomycetaceae > Streptomyces > Streptomyces solincola. The sequence continues at coordinate 861 of NZ_PVLV01000464.1, read as the reverse complement.
TCGGCGGCAAGGGCGCCTTCCCCTGGGAGCACCCGCTGTCCCTCCAGTCCTGGCTGGAGGACCGGCACACCACCGACTTCCTGGAGGACGCCGACGTCCTGCTGGTCGTCGGCTCCGGCCTCGGCGAACTGTCCTCCAACTACCACACCTTCGCCCCGCGCGGCCGGGTGATCCAGATCGAGGCCGACGCCGGGAAGCTGGAGTCCAACCACCCCGCGCTCGGCATCCACGCCGACGCCCGGCTCGCCCTCACCGCCCTGCTGGAGACCGCCGAGCCCCGCCCCGCCCGCGGCGACGCCGAGCGGGTGCGCACGGTGCTCGACCAGGTCCGCGACCGCATCGCCGCCCAGGAACTCACCCTGGAGCAGCGGCTCCTGGCCGACGTCCGGGCGGCCCTCCCGGATGACGCGCCCAGCTTCTGGGACATGACGATCCTGGCCTACTGGGCCTGGTCCGCCTTCGACGCGCGGCGCCCCAACACCATGCACACCGCCCAAGGCGCCGGCGGCCTCGGCTACGGCTTCCCGGCCGCGCTCGGCGCGGCCGCGGCCGAACCGGGCCGCCCCGTCCTCGCCGTCTCCGGCGACGGCGGCGCCATGTACTCCATCGCCGAACTGGCCACCGCCCGGCAGTACGGCCTCGACGTCACCTGGCTGATCGTGGACGACGGCGGCTACGGCATCCTGCGCGAGTACATGACCGACGCGTTCGGCGAGGCGACCGGCACCGAACTGGCCCGCCCGGACTTCACCGCCCTCGCCGAGTCCTTCGGCGTCCCCGCGGTGCGCACCAGCCCGGACGCCCTCCGCGAGGACCTGACCAAGGCCCTGTCCACCCCCGGCCCCTCGGTCGTCGTCCTCC
>NZ_PVLV01000463.1 GCF_002982015.1 Streptomyces solincola | reverse complement strand
CGTGCCCTGGTCGATGACGGGTGCGAAGACGGCGCGCAGCCGCGCCTCGGCCCACTCGGAGGAGACTCCGAAGACCAGACGGTCCGGGCGCATCGTGTCCTCCACGGCGTACCCCTCGCGCAGGAACTCCGGATTCCAGGCGAGCTCCACCTCGCTTCCGGCAGGCGCCAGGCGCTGTAGGAGCCCGGTGAGCCGGGCGGCCGTGCCCACCGGCACGGTGGACTTGCCGACCACCAGGGCCCGGCGCGTGAGGTGGGGGGCCAGCTCGGTCACGGCGCTGTCCACATAGCGCAGGTCCGCGGCGTCCGATCCCTGCTGCTGCGGCGTACCGACACAGACGAAGTGGACGTCACCGAACTCGGCAGCCTCCGCGAGGCGGTGGGTGAAACGCAGTCGACCCGACTCCAGGGCCTTGTTCAGCAGCTCGGGCAGGCCCGGTTCGAAGAAGGGCACCTCCCCGGCGTTGAGGCTCTCCACCTTCCGCACATCCGTGTCGACCCCCAGGACGTCGAAGCCCAGGACCGCCATGCAGATGGCGTGGGTCGCTCCGAGGTACCCGGTACCGATCACGGTGAGACGGGGCGCCTCAGCGTCGGTGGCCGACTGCGCGCTCAGGGCGCTTTCAGGCATGGGGATGCCCAGCATGTTGATTGACTCCGGTGTTGTTGCGGACGAAGTAGTGGATCGACCACCCTCGGGTGATCACGCGGCAGCCCGTCAGTGTGCACAGGGCCGATCAGGTGACGGACCGAGGGGAGGCGGGTGCAGCGCGTGCCTGCCTCGCGGGAGGCACGTCGTGGGTCTGCCGGCTCAGGCACGGAAGCGGCAGCCGGTGGTGTCGGTCTTCGGCTCGGGCTCCGCCATGAGGGCGGCGGCCCGGCCGGTGAGGAGCGGGCGCCGTCCTCGACAGCTGTGCCGGCACTCCCCGAGTCCGGGGCGCCCGTCGCCGTCGTCCCCGGTGCGGAGGCGAAGTGCTGGGGCTCCCGGCCGAGCGTCTCCAGGAGAGAAGCAGAGGGGACGACGCCTGACGCGGCTGTCAGGCTTTCCCGCCACCTCTGTGCGTCCCTGCGCGTCTGGTCCTGGTCGCGGGGAGCGGCCCAGGGGCCAGGAGGGCCGTCGGCAGCAGGGTGGCGCCGCGCGGAGCGGTCGTGAACATGCGTGTGTCTTTCACGTGATCTGTGGGCGGTGCGACGTGGGGGCGGCTTGCCGTCGGTGCGGCCTGCCGGTGCGTCTATCGTCAGATCAACGCGATTAAGGGGATGTGTGGTGGTGCTTAACGGACCTCGTTCTGTCGCGCGAAGCGCCCGGGCAGCCCACTGACCGCCGACCGCGGCGGAAACCACGAGGGAGCGGTACCGCCACAGCCTGGCGGCACCGCTCTCCCCCCTTGCTTCTCGAGGGCACGCCTCGGTAGGAACGGCGTACACGGGGAGCGGTGTCCGCCGGCGGGGCTGCCATGACCCGTTACCCGGACAGGCGCCTCCGGGCGCGCTCCTCCGCCGTCTCGCCGATAATCAGGAGCAGGAACCGGCACCGCGAGCAGGCCCGTGCCGCCGAGGCGCCGGACGCGAATACGGACGAAGAGGCGGGCCGCAGGATGACCGAACCCGGTACCTCCCGTGCCGCCACCCTGCGGATCGCCGGCCGGGGGCACGCCGTGCTCGCCGATCCCCGCCTCAACCGGGGCACCGCCTTCACCCACGAGGAGCGGCGCGCCCTGGACCTGGTCGGCCTCGTCCCGCCGGGCGTGCTCACCCAGGACGACCAGGCCGAGCGCTCGTACGCCCAGTACCTGGAACAGCCCGACGCGCTCGCCAGGAGCACCTACTTGACCGCGCTGCACGATCGCAACGAGGTGCTGTTCTACCGCCTGGTCCGCGACCATCTCGAGGAGATGCTGCCCGTCGTCTACACGCCCACCATCGCCACCGCGATCATGCGTTACAGCACCGAGTTCCGCCGGCCCCGCGGCGTGTACCTGTCGGTCGACCACCCGGAGGACATCGAATGCTCCCTGCGGGCCAGTGGGCTCGCCGCCGAGGACGTCGACCTGATCGTCTGCACCGACGGCGAGGGCATCCTCGGGATCGGCGACTGGGGCGTGGGCGGCATCGACATCGCGGTCGGCAAGCTCGCCGTCTACACAGCGGCGGCGGGTGTCGACCCCCGCCGCACCCTGCCGGTGGTGCTCGACGTCGGCACCGACCGGCGGGAACTACTCGACGACCCGCTGTACCTCGGCAACCGGCACCCCCGGGCCGACCGCGACGCCTACGACGCCTTCATCGACGCCTACGTCACGACGGCCGGCCGACTGTTCCCCCGGGCGATCCTGCACTGGGAGGACTTCGGCGCCGCGAACGCCCGCCGCGTGCTCGACCGCTACCGCGACCGCGCCTGCACCTTCAACGACGACATCCAGGGCACCGGCGCGGTCAACCTGGCGGCCGTCCTCTCCGGGTCACGGGCCGCCGGAATCCCGCTCGCCGAGAACCGCTTCGTGGTGTTCGGCGCGGGCACCGCCGGAATCGGCATCGCCGACCAGCTGCGCGACGCCCTGGTCTCCACGGGCCTGAGCGCGGAGCAGGCCACCGCCCGCCTGTGGTGCGTGGACCGCTACGGCCTGCTCACCGAAGACCAGCGCGACACGCTCCGAGGCTTCCAGGCCCCCTACGCCCGCTGCGCCTCCGAGGTGGCCGGCTGGGACCGCGACGACAGTCTTCCGGGCATCCCTCTCGCCGAGGTCGTCCGCCGCGTCCGTCCGACCGTCCTCATCGGCACCTCCGGTCAGGGCGGTGCCTTCGACGAGCCGATCGTGCGCGAGATGGCCCGGCACGCCGAGCGGCCGGTGATCCTGCCCATGTCCAACCCGACCGAGCTCGCCGAGGCCGTCCCGGCCGACTTGCTGTCCTGGACCGAGGGCCGCGCCCTGATCGCCACCGGCAGCCCGTTCGACCCCGTGCAGTTCGACGGGAGCACCTACCGGATCGGCCAGGCGAACAACGCCCTCATCTTTCCCGGTCTGGGCCTGGGAGCCATCGCCGCCCGTGCCTCACGCATCACCGACCGGATGCTGCGCGCGGCGGCCGACGCGGTCGCCGCGCGCAGCATCCGGTCGGTGATGCGTGAGGCACGGGCGGCGATGGCTCCCAGGCCCAGACCGGGAAAGATGAGGGCGTTGTTCGCCTGGCCGATCCGGTAGGTGCTCCCGTCGAACTGCACGGGGTCGAACGGGCTGCCGGTGGCGATCAGGGCGCGGCCCTCGGTCCAGGACAGCAAGTCTGCCGGGACGGCCTCCGCGAGCTTGTG
>NZ_PVLV01000462.1 GCF_002982015.1 Streptomyces solincola | reverse complement strand
TCGGCGACCTGAAGGTGCTGCTCGGACCGTCCTGCCTGGCCGGCGGAGGCCGGAAGCGGTCTCAGCCGGCCAGGCAGGACGGTCCGAGCAGCACCTTCAGGTCGCCGAAGAGGGCCGGGTCGGGCTGGACGCGGTGCCGGTCGAGCCGGAGCACCGTGGTGGAGCGCGGGCCCTGGAGCTTGATCCGCACCTCGGTGTTGCCCTTGTGATGGGTGAGGATCTCGCCGAGGCGGCTGATCATCGGCGGGGTGACCTTGACGGTGGGGATGGTCAGCACCACCGGGGCGTTGGCGCCGGCCGACGACAGGTCGGGGACCATCAGCTCCATGGCGACCAGCCGCGGCACGTCCTCGCGCTTGTCCAGGCGGCCCTTGACGAAGACGACCGTGTCCTCGACGAGCTGGGTGGAGACCAACTGGTAGGTGGCGGGGAAGAACATGCACTCGATGGAGCCGGCCAGGTCCTCGACGGTGGCGATGGCCCAGGCGTTGCCCTGCTTGGTCATCTTGCGCTGGAGGCCGGAGATGATGCCGCCGATGGTGACGACCGCGCCGTCGGAGTGCTCGCCGCCGGTGAGCTGCTGGATGCCGGCGTCCGCCTTGTCGGAGAGCACGTGCTCCAGACCGAAGAGCGGGTGGTCGGAGACGTACAGCCCGAGCATCTCGCGCTCCTGGGCGAGCAGGTAGGTCTTGTCCCACTCGATGTCGGAGAACTCGACGTCCAGGCCGAAGCCGGGCTCGTCCCCGGCGGCGGCCTCGCCCATGCCGCCGAAGAGGTCGAACTGCCCCTCGGCCTCCTTGCGCTTGACCGCCACCACGTTGTCGATCATGCCTTCGTGGTGGGCGACCAGGGACTTGCGGGTGTGGCCCATGGTGTCGAAGCCGCCGGCCTTGATCAGCGACTCGATGGTCCGCTTGTTGCAGACGACCACCTCGACCTTGTCCAGGAAGTCGGGGAAGGTGGCGTACTTCCCCTTGGCCTTGCGGCACCGGATGATCGACTCGACCACGTTGGTGCCGACGTTGCGCACCGCGGAGAGGCCGAAGAGGATCACGTCGTCGCCCTGGGCGGCGAAGTTCGACAGCGACTCGTTGACGTCCGGCGGCAGCACCTTGATGCCCATGCGCCGGCACTCGTTGAGGTAGACGGCCGACTTGTCCTTGTCGTCCTTGACGGACGTCAGCAGCGCGGCCATGTACTCGGCCGGGTAGTTCGCCTTGAGGTAGGCGGTCCAGTAGGAGACCAGGCCGTACGCGGCGGAGTGCGCCTTGTTGAACGCGTATCCGGCGAAGGGGACCAGCACGTCCCACAGGGCCTGGATCGCCTCGTCGGTGTACCCCTTCCGGCGGGCGCCCTCCTGGAACAGGACGAAGTTCTTCGCCAGCTCCTCGGGCTTCTTCTTGCCCATCACGCGGCGGAGGATGTCGGCCTCGCCGAGTGAGTACCCGGCGATGATCTGGGCGGCCTTCTGCACCTGCTCCTGGTAGACGATCAGGCCGTAGGTGACGTCCAGGACCTCCTTGAGGGGCTCCTCGAGGGCCGGGTGGATCGGGGTGATCTCCTGCTGGCCGTTCTTGCGCAGCGCGTAGTTGGTGTGGGAGTTCATGCCCATCGGGCCCGGCCGGTACAGGGCCGAGACGGCGGAGATGTCCTCGAAGTTGTCGGGCTTCATCAGCCGCAGCAGCGAGCGCATCGGCCCGCCGTCGAACTGGAAGACGCCGAGGGTGTCGCCGCGCTGGAGCAGGTCGAAGGTCGTCGGGTCGTCCAGCGGCAGGCCCAGCAGGTCGATGTCGACGCCCTTGTTGGCCTTCACCATCTTGACGGCGTCGTCCATGATCGTGAGGTTGCGCAGGCCGAGGAAGTCCATCTTCAGCAGGCCGAGCGACTCGCAGCTCGGGTAGTCCCACTGCGTGATGGTGACGCCGTCGGTGTGCCGCACCCAGACCGGGACGTGGTCGGTGATGGTCTCGCTGGACATGATCACGCCGGCCGCGTGCACGCCCATCTGCCGGACCAGGCCCTCCACGCCGCGCGCGGTGTCGATGACCTTCTTCACGTCCGGCTCGTTCTCGTACATCCCGCGCACCTCGCCCGCCTCCGAGTAGCGCGGGTGCGAGGGGTCGAGGATGCCGGAGAGGGGGATGCCCTTGCCGAGGACGTCGGCGGGCATCGCCTTGGTGATCCGGTCGCCCATGGCGTACGGGTAGCCGAGCACCCGCGCCGAGTCCTTGATCGCGTTCTTGGCCTTGATGGTGCCGTAGGTGCCGATCATGGCGACCTTGTCGGCGCCGTACTTCTCCGTGACGTACCGGATCACCTCGACGCGCCTGCGCTCGTCGAAGTCGATGTCGACGTCGGGCATGGAGATGCGCTCGGGGTTGAGGAACCGCTCGAAGATCAGGCCGTGGGTGATCGGGTCGAGGTCGGTGATGCCGAGGGCGTACGCGACGATCGAGCCGGCCGCCGAGCCTCGGCCCGGGCCCACCGCGATGCCCTGGTTCTTCGCCCACATGATGAAGTCGGCGACCACGAGGAAGTAGCCGGGGAAGCCCATCGAGATGATGGTGTCCATCTCGTACTCGACCTGCTTGAGCCGGTCCTCCGGGATGTTCCCCTCGTAGCGGCGCTCCATCCCGCGCATGGTCTCCTCGCGGAACCAGGAGACCTCGGTGTACCCCTCCGGGATGTCGAACTTCGGCATCAGGTTGCGCTCGACGAACATGCCCTCGGTGTCGATCTGCTCGGCCACCAGCAGCGTGTTGGCGCACCCCTGCTGCCAGGCGTCCGAGGAGTCGATGGCGTACATCTCGTCGGTGGACTTCAGGTAGTAGCCGGTGCCGTCGAACTTGAAGCGGTCCGGGTCGGAGAGGTTCTTGCCGGTCTGGATGCACAGCAGCGCGTCATGGGCGGTCGCCTCGTGCGCGTAGGTGTAGTGCGAGTCGTTGGTGACCAGCGGCGGGATGCCGAGCTTCCGGCCGATCTCCAGCAGCCCGTCGCGGACCCGGCGCTCGATCTCGATGCCGTGGTCCATCAGCTCCAGGAAGTACCGGTCCTTGCCGAAGATGTCCTGGTACTCGGAGGCCGACTTCAGCGCCTCGTCGAACTGCCCGAGCCGCAGCCGGGTCTGCAACTCGCCGGAGGGGCAGCCGGTGGAGGCGATCAGCCCCTCCGACCACTGGGCGATGGTCTCCTTGTCCATCCGGGGCCACTTCTGAAGCCACCCCTCCTTGTACGCGTCGGAGGACAGCCGGAAGATGTTGTGCAGCCCGGTGGCGTTCGCCGCCCAGATCGTCTTGTGGGTGTAACCGCCCGAACCGGACACGTCGTCCCGCTTCTGGTGCGGCTGGCCCCACTGGATCTTGCGCTTGTTGCGCCGCGACTCCGGCGCCACGTACGCCTCGATGCCGATGATCGGCGTGACCCCGGCCTTCTTCGCGGTGTGGAAGAAGTCATACGCCCCGTGCAGGTTGCCGTGGTCGGACATGGCGATGTGCGTCATGCCCATCTCGTTGCACGCGTTGAACATGTCCTTCAGCCGCGCCGCACCGTCCAGCAGGGAGTACTGGGTGTGCACGTGCAGGTGCGTGAAGGGCGGCTTCGACACGGTGGCGGGCCTTCCGGGGGTCGCGGACGGGGGGCGGTCCTCAACCTTAGACCGCCCGACCGACACCCACGCCGCACCCGGGAGTACGGTCGCGCTGTGGCGGTCGCTCCCGTGGAGGGCCCGCCCGCCGGATGCTCCCCGCCCCCAGGAGGCACCCCGCCATGCCGGTCCCGCAGCCCGCCGCCGACGAGCGCGGCGAGCAGATCCTCGCCGTCTTCGGCACCGCCTTCGGCGACCTGCTGGCCGCCGACCCGGCCGCCTTCCGGGTCAAGTTCCGCAAGATGGCCGGCTCCGCGTTCGCCTTCTACCGCGGCTCGGCCTGCCTGTTCTACGCCGACCTGGAGCACGAGCAGCACGGCGGCCCCTTCCTCGACGAGCGGACCGGCCGGGTGTGGATCCACGGCGACCTGCACGCGGAGAACTTCGGCACCTACCTGGACGCCAACGGCCGGCTGGTCTTCAACGTCAACGACTTCGACGAGGCGTACGTCGGGCCCTTCACCTGGGACCTCAAGCGGCTGGCCGCCTCGCTCGCGCTGATCGGCTACGCCAAGGCGCTCAGCGACGAGCAGATCACCGCGCTGGTCCGGATCTGCGCCGCCGCCTACCGGGAACGCGTCCACGCGCTGGCGACCGGCGCCCGCAGCGACGAGGCCCAGCCCTTCACCCTGGACACCGCCGACGGCGCGCTGCTGGCCGCGCTGCGGACGGCCCGCTCGCTCACCCGCTTCGGGCTGCTGGCCTCGATGACCGAGATCCGTGACTTCGAGCGCCGCTTCACCCCGGGCGGCGGCGCCATCGACCTGGACGCGGCCACCCGCGACAAGGTGCTGACCGCCTTCGACGGCTATCTGCGGACCCTCCCCGAGGCCAGCAGGGCCCGCCCCGACTCCTACCGGGTCAAGGACGTCGTCGGCCGCCGCGGCATCGGCATCGGCTCGGCCGGGCTGCCCTCGTACAACATCCTCCTCGAGGGCAACAGCGACGCCCTGGAGAACGACGTGGTGATCTACCTGAAGCAGGGCCAGACCCCGGCCGTCTCCCGCCACCTCACCGACCCGGCGGTGCGCGGCTACTTCCGGCACGAGGGCCACCGCACGGTCATCTCCCAGCGTGCCCTACAGGCGCACGCCGACCCGTGGCTGGGCTGGACCGAGCTGGACGGCGCCGGGCAGCTGGTCGCCGAGGTCTCCCCGTACGCCGTGGACCTGGACTGGTCCGACATCGACGACCCCGAGGAGATCGCCGCCGTGGTGGCGGACCTCGGCCGGGCGGTCGCCGCCATGCACGCGGCCGCCGACGACGAGAGCGGGCACTCGCTGGTGCCCTTCTCCACCGAGCGCGCCATCGACGCGGCGATCGCCGCGTCGATGGCGCGCTCGGTGGAGAAG
>NZ_PVLV01000461.1 GCF_002982015.1 Streptomyces solincola | reverse complement strand
GGTGGCGGGGCGGGCGCGGGTCACAGGCCGTGCTCGCTGACCGTGAGGAGCCACGCGGGACCGGAGCGGGCGGGGGCGGCGCAGCCGACGAGCGGACCGGCCGGGGTGGCGCGGACGACGATCTCCGCCGTTGCGGCGGTCGGGTCGGCCGGCCGGCAGTGCAGCCAGTGGCCGTCGGTCAGCCTGACGGCGACGGCGTCGGCCCACACCTGGCGGAAGCCGTCGGTGCTCAGTTCGTGGCGGCCGCCGCCGGAGGCGACGGCCACCGTCGCGGTGCGCGGGGTGTGCGGGGTGAGCCACAGGACCGTCTCCTCCGGAGCGCCGGGCGCCCGGATGTCGACGCGGACCGGCGTGCCGGGGCCCTCCGGGCCGCTCACCTGCCAGGCGATGCCCTCGTCGGGGCAGTCGAGCTCGGACGGCGAGCCGTTGTGCCAGGGCGCCGGTGACGGCACGCCCCAGCCCAGGCCGTGGGCGCGGTCGGAGCGGTGCGTTTCGGCCGTGACCCACATCCCGGCACGCCACTGCGGGTTGCTGCCGAGCGTGCGGGTGCGCGGGTGGGGGCAGCGCAGCACGCGGACGGAGCCCTCCCGCCAGGAGGTCACGCCCCCCGTGCCGGCATCCAGGTGAATCCGGCGCGGGCCCGGCGGCGGGGCGAGGACCGGCGGGGCGAGCGGCGCGGGCGAGGTGCGCGGGGTGAGGGCGGTCCTCAGCCGGGCGACCCCGTCGGGTCCCGGGACCAGGGTGCGGCGCAGCAGGGTGGCGTGGACCAGGCGCACCGGCGTGTCGGCGGACAGCTCGACGCTCCAGGAGGGGCCGTGCCAGGCGGTCCGACCGCCGACGGGTACGCGGTGTCCGGCCGCCACGATCTCGGAGGCGTCGCGGACGCCGAGGCCCAGTCCGATCGGATGGCGGGACCCGTCGCCGGGGGCGACGACGCCCTGGCGCAGGCCGACGGTCTGGAAGAGGTGGCCCGGCCGGGGTGCGCCGGTGAACTCCTGGCACAGGACGCCGTCGCGCAGGGTCAGAGTCCCGGTGACCTCGGCGTCGTCCCGGCGTTCGGTGACCCGCACCCCGTGCGGCACCCGGCGCACGGTGAGGTCGCGCGGCTCCGCCTCCCGCCAGCTCGCGGGCCGGCCGGCCGGGCCGCCCGGCCAGGAGGAGACCAGCAGCGGACCATGGTGCCCGGCCGCCAGAACGCGCAGGGTGCCGTCGTCGGGGTCGAGTTCGCCGCTGAGGTCACCGCTGGTGAAGCGGTGAGGGGGCCGCCCGGTGGTGGTGCGCACCCGGTAGGGCGGCGCCTCGACGCCCACGGCGCGGGCGGCGCCGTCGGGTGAGGTGAGCCTGGCGCTGCGGACCAGGCCCCGGTCGGCGTCCACGGTGGCGGTGAGCCGGTGCTCGCCCAGGTGCAGCACGTAGGAGACGGTGCGCACCCCGTCCACCAGCTCGACGTCGGAGCCCAGTTCGCCGTCGCGGAGGTCGGTGACGCCGGCGAAGCTGCTCAGGTCGAACAGCGCCTGCCGGGCGTGCTCGTCGAGGTCGGCGAGGACGCTGCGCAGGATGAGCGGGATGTGATTGTGCAGCTCGATGTTGCCGTCCTCCCCCGGAGTGGTGCGTCCCAGGCAGACGCAGCCGACGCGCCGGTAGAGCCGGAAGGCGGTGGTGTTGGCCGGGTTGACGGTCAACCGCAGCACCAGGCAGCCACTGCGCACCATCCACTCCACCGCGTCGGTGAACAGCCGCCCGGTGAGGGCTCCGCCCCGGTAGGCGGGCGCGACGAAGAACATGTCGGCGATGAGTTCGCCGGCCCGGGCGGTCCGCCGGCCGGTGCCGTGGAACAGCCCGAAGGTGCCGACCGGCCGCTCGTCGTCGACCGCCACCAGGAACAGCGCCGTGGCGCGTTCGGTCAGCTCCTGGTCGAGCTGGGCGGCGGTGATGCCGCCGGCGACCGGGTTGGGGCCGTCGCGGTGGCGGCTGTAGAGCGCGGCGATCCCCGCCGCGTCACCAGGTCGGTAGGGCCGGACGGTGAGCGTCACAGCACACCTCCGCCCGGTCGGCCGGCGGGAGCCGGGGTGGTGGTGCGCCCACTGGTGACGACGAGGGTGCCGGCGGCGGCCGTCTCCCGGTCGACGGTGGCTCGGACGGACACCTGGCGCAGGGTGCCCAGGCGCGGACCCAGGCGGGCCTCCAGCAGGAGCCGGTCGCCGGGGATCACGAGCCGGGAGAACTTCATGTCCCGGATGGAGCCGAGGTAGCCGACACCCTCGGCGGGGTCGCCGTCCGGCGCCGGTCCGGGGCCCTCGACGGCGTCGGCGACGTAGACGACGGCCACGAGCTGCGCCATCGCCTCCACCAGCAGCACGCCGGGCATGATCGGGTGGCCGGGGTAGTGGCCGGCCAGGCACGGGTCGCCGGCCGTCACGCACTTGACGCCGTGTCCGCTGACGCCCGGGACGACGTCGAAGGCGCGGTCGAGCATCAGCATCGGCGGGCGGTGCGGCAGCATCCGGGCGATGTCGTCCGGTCCGTAGGCGTAGGTCCTGGCGGCCGGGACGGCCGCGGCGGGGGCGGGGCCGGGCCGGGTCACGGCTGGTCCTCCCGCGCCTCGACGAAGTCGATCAGGGCGTTGACGGAGCCGAAGGCCGCCACGTCGTCGTCGCTGATCAGCACGGAGAAGGCGTTGTTGATGAGGACGACGATCTCCAGGGTGTCGAGCGAGTCCATCTCCAGGCCGCGGCCGAACAGCGGCTGGTTGTCGGAGACGGCCGAGGGCTCGACCCGGAGCCCGAGTCGCTCGATGATGGCGGTCTTGACCTCGGTGTTCTTGGCCAGGCGCGCCTCGGCCTGGCTGCGGATGGCGTCGTAGGTGGTGCTCATGGGTGTTCCTTTCAGGGAGTGGTCCGGCGGCGGCCGGGTCAGTCGTGGATCATTCCGCCGTCGACGGTGAGGACCTTGCCGGTGATGTAGGAGGCGGCCGGGGAGGCCAGGAAGGCGACCGCGTGGGCGACCTCGGCGGGGGTGCCGGCGCGGCCGAGCGGCACGGCGCGCAGCGCCTCCTCGCGGCGCGCCCGCGGCATCCGCCGCACCATGTCGGTATCGACGAAGCCGGGGGCGACGACGTTGGCCCGGATGCCGCGGTCGGCCGTCTCCTGGGCCAGGGTCCGCGCGAGGGCGATCATGCCGCCCTTGCTGGCCGCGTAGTTGGCCTGTCCGGGCCGGCCGGCGATGCCGCTGGTGGAGGCGGTGAAGACGATCGAGCCGCCGGTGGCGTACATCTGCTTGACGGCCTCGCGGGCGGTGAAGAACGCGCCGCCGAGGTTGGTGTCGATGACCTCCCGCCACTTGGCGGCGCTCATGGCGGCGAGGTGCCCGTCGGCGGTCACCCCGGAGTTGACGACGGCGACGTCCAGGGTGGGCCACTGGGCGCGCAGCTCGCGGAAGAGTCCGGTCACCTGCGACTCCTCGCGGACGTCGGCCTGGAAGACCAGGGCCTGCCGGCCCAGGGCGCGGACCTGTTCCGCGACCCGTTCGGCTCCTTCCCGGCCGCTCCGGTAGGTCAGGGCCACGTCGCAGCCCTGCTCGGCGAGGACGGTGGCGACGGCCGCGCCGATGCCGCGTGAGGCGCCGGTGACCAGGGCCCGGGTGCCGGCGGGGAAGGGTGTGGTGGGCGTGGTCACGCGGGCCTCCCCGGGGTGGAGGTGACCGGGTGGCGGCCCGGATCGAAGCCGCCGACGTCGGCGCCGAGGCCGGCGGCGGTGGCGGCGTCCAGCACCACCTGGGCGACCGCGAGGTCCAGGACGCCGAGCCCGAACGGCGAGAAGACCACGGTGGCCCCGCCCGGCGGCTCGGCGCCGTCGAGGATCCCGGCGATCTCGGCGTGCACGAACCGCCGGTGGCCGACCTGCTGTTCCAGTCGGTGCAGCGAGGTCTGCTCGCGCAGCACGTGCTCGGTGTCGTCGACCACGTTGGCCGTGCCCAGCAGCGAGGCGGAGGCGAGGTCGCGCAGCGAGAGGTGCAGGATCACCTGGCCCTCCGGGCGGTCCGGATAGTGCTCCAGGTCGAGCCAGTAGGTGGAGTCGGTGGTGGCGATGCTGACCGTCTCCGCGGACAGGGCGTCGGCCGGCCCGCCGGTGCGGAAGGCGAGGTGCGGGTACCGCGCCCGCAGCCCGGCGGCGAACACCTCGGCCCGGCCCGGCGCGGCGTCGTACAGGACGACCGAGTCCAGCTCGGGAAGGGTGCGGGTGAGGTAGCGCACGACCTGCTCGTTGATGGTGCCGCAGCCGATCAGGCCGGCGGTGCGCACGGGGCGGCCGCGGTGCAGGGCGGCGGCGGCGAGCGCGGCGCTCGCGGCCGTCCGGACGGCTGATATGCGGCCGCCCTCCAGCAGGGCCATGGGGTAGCCGGTGTCGAGGTCGTTGAGGATCTGGAGCGAGGACGCCCGTTGCAGGCCCTGCTCCACGTTGGCCGGGAAGGAAGAGATCCATTTCAGGCCCAGGACCGGGCGCGGGCCGTCCAGCCGGGCGGGCAGGGCGATGACGCGGGAGCCCGCGGGCCGGGAGGGGCGCAGGAAACTGGAGAACGGCACCTGGCTGCTGCCGTGGCCGTGCAGCACGTAGGCGGTGCGCACGGCGTCGAGCACGGCGGGCTCCAGGCCGTCCAGGGCGGTGTGGACGTCGTCCCGTCCGAGGATTCTCACGGTGCTGTCCTTTCGGGGTGTCCGGCCGCGATCATTCGGGGGCCGGGGTCGGGTGAACGGGGCGGGGCGTTGTCGCCGTCGACGGACGGCAGCCGCCCGAAGGTGGCCTGGACCCAGGAGTCGCGGTAGACGGTGTCCAGGTAGCGCTCGCCGCGGTCGGGCAGGATGACTGCGACGCTCGCGCCGGGTTCCAGCAGGTCGGCGCTGCGGCGCAGCGCGGTGACGACGGCCCCGGAGGAGCCGCCGGCCAGCACGGACTCGCGGGCCAGCAGCGCCCGGCAGCCCTCGACGCTCTCGAAGTCGGTGACCTTGACGACCCGGTCGGCCAGGCCCGGCCGCAGCAGCGGCGGGGCGAGGGCCGCGCCGTGCCCGGGGACGGCGCGCCGGTGGTGACGCTCCCAGGGTTCGGTCGGGCCGAAGATGACGCTGCCGACAGCGTCCACGGCGGTGATCCGGGTGGGCAGGCCGTGGTCCCGGACGTACTCGGCGCAGCCGCGCAGCGTGCCGGTGGTGCCGGCGGCGAGGAAGAGGTGGTCCGGCGGCAGGGGCAGCGCCTCGCAGATCTCCCGCATGGTGGTGTGGTGGGCGAGGGCGCCCAGCTCGTTGGCGTACTGGTCGGGCCAGTAGGCGCCGGGCAGGGTGGCCAGCAGGTGCCTGACCCGGGCGATGCGGGCGGGCAGGTACTCGCCGCTTGCGGAGTCGCGTTCCACGCACTCCACCCGGGCCCCGTAGGCGCGCATGACGGCGACGTTCTGCCGGGTGGCGCGGGCGTCGGTGACGCAGACGAGTCCCAGCCCGTGCAGGTTGCACAACTGGGCGAGGGCGATGCCCAGGTTGCCCGATGTGGACTCCACCACGGTGGAGAACCCGGGCACCAGGTCGCCGGTGGCCAGGGCGTGTTCGATGATGGACCGGGCGGTGCGGTCCTTGACGCTGCCCCCGGGGTTGAGGCCTTCCATCTTGGCGTGGACGCGGAAGCGGTCGGGTGGGAAGAGGCGGTCGAGGGCGACCAGAGGGGTGTCGCCGATGCTCGCGGCCACGTCGGGGGCCGGGCGCCGGTACGCGGGGATGCTCGTCATGGTGTCCTCCTGCTGATCTGGAGGCGGAGTTCGCTGACGTAGCGCTCGCCGTGAGCGTCGGTCAGCCAGGAGTCCTCCGGGGCGGGCAGCGGCTCGCTGAGGGTCGCCACGGCACGGGGGTCGTGGCGGCGGGCGGCGCGGGCGAGGTTGGCGAAGGACAGCACCAGGGTGGGGCTGGTGAGGTCCATGAGTGATGGCTTGGTCTCCTGCGGGAAGGAGGCGAACAGCCGATCGGGCAGGCCGTGGGCGGCGGCCCAGCGGCGTACGGTCAGGTAGTCGCGCTCCCGGTGGGGACGCCGGGGCATCTCAGTCCTCCGGAGCCGCGGTCGGCGCGTCCAGCACGGTCCGCCACAGCCCCTCGACGGTGAGCGCGGGGTCGGCGAGCGCCTCGGCCGGGACGACGACGCCGTAGTGGTCCTCGGCGGCTATGACCAGGGCCACGGTGCGCAGCGAGTCGACGCCGAGGTCGGCGAGCGGCGTGTGCGGGTCGGTGACGGTGAGGGCGCAGGTCCGGTCGACGAACGCCTGGAACTGCTCGACGGTCGGCCGGTCGGCGGGAGAGGGTGGCATGGGGCGTCTTTCGGCTGGGGGCGGAGCGGGGTACGGG
>NZ_PVLV01000460.1 GCF_002982015.1 Streptomyces solincola | reverse complement strand
CCGGGCCCCGGGGGCCCCGGACTCGTACCGTGTGAAGTGCGATGGGAGGGGCAGGCGTCCCCGCGATCACGACGACCGACACCTCTGCGAGGGGAGTGGCCATGTCACCGGCCTCCTGGACTGCGCACGACATGCCCCGGCTGGACGGCGCGACCGCCGTCGTGACCGGGGCCAACAGCGGCATCGGGGCGGTGACCGCGCTGCTGCTGGCCCGGGCCGGGGCCCGGACGGTGCTCGCCTGCCGGGACGAACGCAAGGGCGGTGCGGCGCTGGAGCGGATCCGGGCGGCGGCGCCCGGCGCGGACGTCGAGCTGGTGAGGCTGGACCTGGCCGACCTGGCGTCGGTCCGCGAGGCAGCGCCGCGACTGGCCGAGGCGGCCGGCGGTGCGCTGGAGCTGCTGGTGAACAACGCCGGGGTGATGGCGCTGCCGCTGCGGCGCACCGCGGACGGCTTCGAGATGCAGTTCGGCACCAACCACCTGGGGCACTTCGCGCTCACCGGGCTGCTGGGCGAGGCGCTGGCCGCCGGGTCCGGGCGGGTGGTGACGGTCTCCTCGCTCGCGCACCGGATGGGGCGCATCGACCTGGCGGACCTCAACGCGGAGCACGGGCGCTACGACAAGTGGCGGGCGTACGGGCAGGCGAAGCTGGCGAACCTGCTGTTCACCGCCGAGCTGGACCGGCGGGCGAAGGAGGCGGGCGTGCCGGTGACCGCGGTCGCCGCCCATCCGGGCCTGTCCGCCACCGAGTTGGGGCAGGCCGGGCCGCGGATGGAGGGCCGGGAGTGGCGGGCCAGGCTGGAGCGGGCGACCCGGCTGTACACCCAGCCCGCCGCCCGGGGCGCGCTGCCCACCCTGCGGGCGGCCACCGATCCGCGGGTGCGCGGCGGCGAGTTCTTCGGGCCCAGCGGCCCGCTGGAGACCCGCGGCCGGGGCGCCGCGCCGGCCCGCCGCTCGGCCGCAGCCGAGGACCCGGGCACCGCGGCCGCCCTGTGGGACGCCTCGGTGCGGCTCACCGGTGTGGACCCGATGGCGGGGTTGACGGGCCGGCCGGCGTAGGCGTCGGCCTGGTCGGCCGCACCGTGCCCGGCGGCGGCCGGCCGGGTCCTGTCCGACGCAGAACGCCGGCGCCCGGGCGACACCTGTCGGACGGGGCCTACGCGGGAGGGGAGGTCCGCGGGTCGTGGCCGGCCGGGTCGCCGGCGGCGGGCGGCAGCCGCAGTTCCCGGTCCGGGCCGAGCGGCGCGAAGGAGCGGCGTACGTCGTCCTCGGAGACCTCGGCGAGGGTGGCGGGCCGCCAGCGCGGCTGCCGGTCCTTGTCGATCACCTGGGCGCGGACGCCCTCGACCAGGTCCGGGTGGCGCAGCGCGGCGAGGGACACCCGGTACTCCTGCTCCAGGACCCGCTCCAGCGGGCCGAGCCGGCGGGCCCGGCGGACCGCGGCCAGGGTGACCTTGAGCGCGGTGGGCGACCTGGCGGCCAGCGTCGCGGCGGCCTGCCCGGCTGCGGGCGCTCCGTGCGTGAGCAGCCGCTCGGTGATCTCCTCCACGGTGTCCGCGGCGTAGCAGGGGTCGATCCACTCCCGGTGGGCGTCCAGTTCCCCGGGCGGGGCGGGCCGGACGTGCCGGGCCAGCACGTCGCGGACGGGGTCGGCGGCCAGGTCGGCGAGGAGCGCGGGAAGCGCCGCGGCCGGGACGTGGTGGTCGGCCAGACCGCACAGCAGGGCGTCGGCCGCGCCGACCGGGGCGCCGGTGAGGGCGAGGTGCAGGCCCAGTTCGCCCGGTGCGCGGCCGAGCAGGTAGGTGCCGCCGACGTCGGGGACGAAGCCGATGCCGGTCTCGGGCATGGCGATCCGGGAGCGCTCGGTGGCGATCCGGACGCTGCCGTGCCCGGAGACGCCGACGCCGCCGCCCATCACGATGCCGTCCATGACGGCGACGTACGGCTTGGGGTAGCGGGCGATCGCGGCGTTCAGCCGGTACTCGGCCCGCCAGAACGCGGCCGCCTCCTCGGTGCCCGCGCGGGCCGAGGCGGCGATGGCGCGGATGTCGCCGCCCGCGCACAGCCCGCGCTCCCCCGCGCCGGTCAGCACGACGGTCTCGACGGCCGGGTCGGCCGCCCAGGCGTCCAGGGCGGCGGCGAGGATGTCCACCATGGGGTGGGTGAGGGCGTTGAGCGCCGTGGGCCGGTTGAGGGTGAGGTAGCCGGCCCGCCCCTCGGTCCGCACCAGCACCGGCTCGGTTCCCGGGGTCATCGCAGGGCCTCGGCAGGCCGTTCGAGGTCGGTCACGCGCATGGTGTCGTTGTTTCCTTCCAGCAGGAGCGGGCTGCCCGGCCATGGTGCCCGGTGGGTCGGGCGACCCGTGGCGGCGGGGGTCATCCGCGAGGCCCGCGGCTACGAATGCCTGGCACAGAGCCGGGTCCCCGCACCGGGGTCCTCGGCAGTCCCCTTCACCGATCGGGGGCGGTCATGCCCACCAGCGCGCCGGCGCCGCCGGAACCCGTCTGCTTCCTCGACCTGCCGGACGGGCCGTGCGCCCCGGCCGCCGCCCGCCGTGCGGCCGCCGGGCTGCTGGCCGGCGCGGGCTGGCCGCCGGGCCGGGTGGACGACGCCGTGCTGGTGGTGTCCGAGCTGGTCGCCAACGCGGTGCGGCACGCTCCCGGCCCCCGCGAGCTGACGCTCACCGAGCGGGCCGGGACGCTGGACGTCGCGGTCGCCGACCGGGGCGAGGAGCTGCCGCAGCGGTGGAGCCGGGGCGGTGAGCGCGGCGGCTTCGGGCTGCCGCTGATCGAGCGGCTCGGCGGGCGGATGACGGTGGTGCCGGCGCTCGGCGGCAAGACCGTGCACGTGCGGCTGGAGCGCGGGGGCGCCCTGCCCGCGCCGGAGCGGGGGCGGGTCCGGTGACCGCCCGCGCCGGGGGACGCCCGACCCCGTACCCCTTTTGCGGCCCGTTCCCGGCGGCTCCAAGCTGGAGGGGTGGAACCGGGCCTGGGGCGTCCCGCGCCGGGCCCGGTCGCGCCGGACTGGGAGCTGCGCTTGCGACACGGACCCGAGACGGACGCCGACGTGCGGGAGCTGCTGCTCCGCACGGCCGACGGGGACGCGGCGGCCTTCACCAAGGTGTACGACGCGTACGCGGACGCGGTGATGGGCCTGGCCTGCCGGATCGTCAAGGACGTGGCGCAGGCCGAGGAGGTCACCCAGGACGTGATGGTCGAGGTGTGGCGCACCGCCGACCGGTTCCGCCCCGAGCGCGGCTCGGCCCGGAGCTGGGTGCTGACGCTGGCGCACCGCCGGGCCGTGGACCGGGTGCGCTCCGCGCAGGCGAGCAGTGAGCGGGAGCGGCTGGCGGGCCTGCTGGCCCGGGACACCGCCTTCGACGAGGTCGCCGAGACCGTCGCCGACCGCGACGAGCGCCGCCGGGTCTACCGGTGCCTCGCCTCGCTGGCGCGGATGCAGCGGGTGCCGCTGGTGCTGGCCTACTACCAGGGCATGACGTACGGGGAGGTCGCGGACTCGCTGGCCACCCCGCACGGCACGGTGAAGTCGCGGATGCGGGCCGGTCTGCGCAAGCTGCACGACTGCCTGGAGGGTGTGCGGTGACCGCCGCCGAGGAGCCGCACGCCTCGGTCGGCGCGTATGTGCTGCACGCGCTGCCGCCGGGCGAGGAGGCCGCCTTCGAGAACCACCTGGCGGGCTGCGAGGCGTGCCGCCGGGAGGCGGAGGCGTACGCCTCGGCGCTGACCTGGCTGGCCGACGCCCCGCTGCCGTGGACCGGGCCCCCGGTGCCCGCCCCGCCGGACGTACGGGCCCGGGTGCTGGAGCAGGTGTCGCGGACCGCGCAGGAGCGCCGGGGCGCGGAGGCGCCGCGCCCCCGGGCCCCGGCCCGCCCGCTGCGGCTCGCGCTCGCCGCGGCCCTGGCGGCGGTGGTCGCGCTGGGCGGGGTCGCCGCCTGGCAGCACACCGCGGCGGAGGACGCCCGGGAGCGCGAGGCTCAGGCGCAGAGCGCGGCACGCGCGCAGGCCGACGCGCTCGCCGACGTGCTGAGCGCCTCCGACGCGGAGATCTTCTCCGGGAGCCTGCCGGGCGGCGCCTCGGTCGGCATCGTGGTGGCCCAGAGCCAGGACCGGGCCGCGTTCACCGCGCAGCGGCTGCCCAGGCTGCCCGGCGGCCGGGTCTACGAGCTGTGGTACGCCGCCGACGCGGACGAGCTGCGACCGGCCGGGCTGCTGCCCGGCGACGGCGGCGAGGAACTGCGGCTGATGGACGGCTGGATCGAGGACGCGGTCGCCGTGGGCATCAGCGTGGAGCCGGCGGGCGGGTCCGCGCAGCCGACCACGGACCCGCTGGCGGTGGTCCCCATCACGTCGTCCGGCTGACGCCTTCGCCGCAGGGCCGGCGGACACCGGAATCCGGAGCCGGGAGAAAGAAATGTCCCCCTTCACCTCATACGGGCCGTGACCGGCCTCGAATACCAGCCATGACCGCCGGAAGACGGCGTCACGGAGCCTCAGCGGCGCAACGGCTCCGGCGGCCACCGCCACACCCCCAGGGAGTGCGCATGACCGCGAAGCCGCTCGCCACCCGGGCCCCCTCCCCCGCCGCCGCGCCCGAGCCGGCCGCCGGCGGCCCGGAGCCCGCCGAGCCCGCCTACGCCGGGGCGGCGGGGGCGTTCTGCGGGATCCTCGCCGAGGTCACCGGATCGCCGGAGGTCTCCGCGGACAGCGACTTCTTCGCCGAACTGGGCGCGGACTCCCTGGTCATGGCCCGGTTCTGCGCCCGGGTCAGGAAGCGCGCCGACCTGCCTGCCGTGTCCATGCGGGACGTCTACCAGCACCGTACGGCCGGTGCGCTGGCCGGTGCGCTGGCCGGCTCCCCGGCCACGGCGGAGACGCGGACGCCGGCGCCCGAGCCGGCCGCCGCGCCGGTGGAGCGGGCCGGCCGCGACCTGCCCGGCGGCCCCTGCGCCTACGTGCTGTGCGGGGCACTGCAACTGCTGCTGTTCTGCGGGTACGCCTCGCTGATCGCGGGGATCGCCGCGCTGGGCTACGAGTGGATCTCCGCGGGCGGCGGCGCGGGCGACGCCTATCTGCGGTCGGTGCTCTTCGGGTCGGCCGCGCTGCTCACCCTCTGCCTGCTGCCGGTCGCCGCGAAGTGGCTGCTGGCCGGCCGCTACCGGCCCGGGACGCGCATCCCGGTGTGGGGCCCCCGCTATGTGCGGTTCTGGCTGGTGAAGACGCTGCTGCTGGCCAACCCGGTGGTGCTGCTGGCCGGTTCGCCGCTGTACTCGCTGTATCTGCGGGCGCTGGGCGCGCGGATCGGCAGGGGCGCCGTGGTCTTCTCCCGCCATGTGCCGGCCTGCCCCGACCTGCTCACCGTCGGCCCGCGCACGGTGGTCCGCCGGGACGTGTACCTGAACTGCTACCGCGCCGAGGCCGGGGTGATCCGCACCGGGGCCGTCACGATCGGCGCGGACGCGCTCGTCAGCGAGGCGACCGTGCTGGACATCGCCACCGCGCTCGGCGACGGCGCCCAGCTCGGGCACGCCTCCAGCCTGCACAGCGGCCAGGCGGTCCCGGCCGGGGAGCGCTGGTACGGCTCGCCCGCGGCGCCGGGCCGGGCGGACTTCCGGACCGTGCCGTCCGCCGGCGGGGGCGCCCTGCGCCGGGCCGCCCACGGCGTGCTGACCGTGCTGACGGTGGCCTGGGTGTACCTGCCGTTCGCCATCGGCGGGGCGGGCATCCTGCTCGCCGAGGTGCCGCAGCTCGAAGCCGCCCTCGCGCCCGGCCCGACGGCCCTCACCTCCTGGGTGTTCTACGCGGAGGTGCTGGGGCTGTCCACGGTGCTGTTCTTCGGCGCGCTGCCGCTCGCGCTGCTGCTCGTCGCCTCGGCGCCCAGGCTGGCGCACCGGATCCTGCGGCCGGACACCGTCTACCCGCTGTACGGGGTGCGCTACGCGGTGCACCGGTTCGTCGCACTCACCACCAACCGGCGTTTCCTGATGCGCCTGTTCGGCGACTCCTGCGCCGTCACCCACTACCTGGGTCTGATCGGCTACCGGCTCGCCCCGGTCCAGCAGACCGGTTCCAACTTCGGCACCGAGGTTCGGCACGAGACCCCGTACCTGGCGACGGTCGGCACCGGGACCATGGTCGCCGACGGGCTGGCGATGCTGGACGCCGACTACTCGCACACCTCCTTCGCCCTCTCCCGCACCGCGGTCGGGCCGCGCAACTTCCTCGGCAACCACATCGCCTACCCCTCCCGGGGCCGCACCGGCGACAACTGCCTGCTGGCGACGAAGGTGATGGTCCCGGTGGACGGGGAGGTCCGGGAGAACACCGGGCTGCTGGGCTCGCCCTGCTTCGAGATCCCGCGCACCGTGCTGCGCGACACCGCCTTCGACGAGGACGTGCGCGACGGCCGGGACCTGCGGGCGAAGCTGGCCGCGAAGACCCGGCACAACGCGGTCAGCATGGTGCTGTACCTGCTGGCCCGCTGGCTGTTTGTGAGCTGGCTGGTGCTGCTGGCCACGGTGGCCGCCGAGCTGTACGCGCAGTACGGGGTGTGGGCGGTCGCGCCGGCCAACGTGGCGGCGGTGCTGTCGGGCCCGCTGTACTTCGCGCTGGAGGAGCGGCTGACCACCGCCCGCCACCCGCTGCGGCCGATGTTCTGCTCCATCTACGACCGGCGGTTCTGGTACCACGAGCGGTACTGGAAGATCCCGTCCGAGACGTATGTCCGCGTCCTCAACGGCACGCCGTTCAAGAACGCCGTCATGCGGCTGGCGGGGGTGCGGATCGGCCGCCGGGTCTTCGACGACGGCTGCCACCTCACCGAGCGGGCGCTGGTCGCCATCGGCGACGGCTGCACGCTCAACGCGGGCAGCGTGGTGCAGACCCACTCGCAGGAGGACGGCGCCTTCAAGTCCGAGCCGACGGTGATCGGCGCCCGCTGCACCCTGGGGGTGCGGGCCTTCGTGCACTACGGCGTGGAGCTGGGCGAAGGCGCGGTGCTCGCCCCCGACACCTTCCTGATGAAGGGCGAGGCCGTGCCGCCCGGCGACCACTGGGGCGGCAACCCGGCCCGCCCGCTGCCCGCCCGCGACCCGTACCCCGCCGCGGCTCCGGCCCCGGCGCCGGGGAGGTGACGGACATGGAGACGACGACCGCCGCCGCGCCCGCCGGGAGCTGGACCGCCGTGCCGCGCTGGACCCGCACGCCGCGCCCCGGCGCCGCGGAGCACACCGAGACGCTGAGCGACCGGGAGTGCGCCGCCCTGCGGCGTACCGCCGGGGAACTGGGCGCGCCGCCCGCCGCCGTGCTGTTCGCCGCGCATCTGCGGGTGCTGGCCGCGCTCACCGGCGAGCGCGAGATCACCACCGGGTACGCCGGCGGGGCCGCCTTCCGGGTCCCGGTCACCGACGACCGGGAGGAACTGGTGCGGGCCGCGCGCCGGGCTCCCCGCGCGCTTGCGGCGTCGGAACCGGACGTGGTCTTCGACCCGGGCGGGGCCGCGGGGGCGTCGCCTGGCAGCCCGGCGCTGCGGGTGGGCGTCGAGGCCGCCGGCCCGGCGTACACCCTGCGGTTGCGCTACCGCACCGACGTGCTGGACGCGGCGGCCGCGGCCCGGATCGCCGGCTACCACCGCGCCGCGCTCGCGGCGCTCACCGCCGGGCCGGGCGCCCCCGAGGCCGGGCGGGGCCTGGTCTCGGCCGCGGAGGTCCGCTACCAGAGCGAGCGACTGGCCGGGCCGGTGCGGCCGCTGCCCGACCTCCGGGCGCACGAGCTGTTCGAGGAGCGGGCGGCCGCCCGGCCGGACGCGGTGGCGGCGGAGCACGCCGGACGCCGGTGGACCTTCCGGGAGCTGGAGGCGCGCGCCAACCGGCTGGCGCACGCGCTGCTGGACGCGGGGCTGCGGCCGCAGGAGCCGGTCGCCGTGATCCGGGAGCGCGACCTGGAGTGGATGGCCTCGGTGCTGGCGGTCCTCAAGGCCGGCGGCGCCTATCTGCCGGTCGAGCCGCACTTCCCGGCCGCCCGGATCAGCCGCATGCTGGCCCGCGCCTCCGTCCGACTGGTGCTGACCGGCTCCGGGCCGAGCGCGCTGCCCGGTCCGCGCGGGGCGCTGGCGGCGCTGCCCGGGGCGGCCGTGCTGGACGCCGCCGAGGTGTGCGCGGCCTCCCGCGCGGACGAGGCCCCGGGCGTGCCGGTGGGGCCGGACCACCTGGCGTACCTGTACTTCACCTCCGGCTCCACCGGTGAGCCCAAGGGCGCGATGTGCGAGCACGCCGGGCTGCTGAACCACCTGCTCGCCAAGATCGAGGACCTGGGCCTGGGCGAGGACCGGGTGGTCGCGCAGACCGCGCCGCAGTGCTTCGACATCTCGCTGTGGCAACTGCTGGCCGGGCCGCTGGCGGGCGGGCGCACGCTGATCGTGGACCAGGCGGCCGTGCTGGACGCGGACCGGTTCCTGGACACCGTGGAGCGGGGCCGGGTCGGCGTGCTCCAGGTGGTGCCCTCCTATCTGGACGCGGTGCTGGCGTCGCTGGAGCGGCGGCCGCGCGCGCTGGCGGACCTGCGGTGCGTGTCGGTGACGGGCGAGTCGCTGAAGGCGGAGCTGGCCCGGCGCTGGTTCGCCGCCCGGCCCGGGACGCCGCTGGTCAACGCGTACGGCCTGACCGAGACCTCCGACGACACCAACCACGAGGTCATGGACCGGCCGCCGGCGGGCGAGCGCGTCCCGCTGGGGCGGCCGGTGCGCAACGTGCGCGCCTACGTGGTGGACGAGCGGCTCCGTCCGGTGCCGCTCGGCGCGCCCGGGGAGATCGTGTTCTCCGGGGTGTGCGTGGGCCGCGGCTACGCGGGCGACCCCGAGCGCACCCGGGAGTCCTTCCTGGACGACCCGCTGGCGCCCGGGCGGCGGCTGTACCGCAGCGGTGACCGGGGACGCTGGCGGCCGGACGGCAAGCTGGAGTTCCTGGGCCGCCGGGACGGCCAGGTCAAGGTGCGCGGCTTCCGGGTGGAGACCGGCGAGGTGGAGAACGCGCTGCTGCGGGTGGCGGGCGTGCGGGACGCCGCCGTGGTGGTCGCCCGGCCGGCCGGCGGCACGGCCAGGCTGGTGGCCTACTGCGCCGGGGAGCGGCCGGTGGACGCCGGCACGCTCCGGGAGCACCTGGCCCGGCGGCTCCCGCCGTACATGGTGCCGGAGACCTTCCACTGGCGGCCCGAGCTGCCGCTGACCGGCAACGGCAAGACCGACCGCAAGGCGCTCACCGCGCTCGCCTCCGGGCCGCCCGACCCTCCCGGTGGCGCGGGCGGGCCCGGCGGCGCGGGCGGGCCCGAGGCTCCGCTCGGGGCGGCCGAGCGGAAGCTGGCGGCGGCCTGGGGCGAGGTGCTGGGCGTGCCGGCGGACCGCATCGGCCGGCACGACCACTTCGTCTCCCGGGGCGGCGACTCGCTGACGGCCGTCCGGCTCGCGATCCGCCTGGACCGCTCGCTGTCGGTCGCCGACATCACCCGCCACCCCGTCCTGGCCGACCAGGCCGCCCTGCTCGCCGACCGCACCGATCCGCTCGACCACGACCACGACCCCGACCACGACCCCGGCACCGACACCGACACCGACACCGACACCGTGAGGTGAGCGACGATGACGTCCTCCACGCCCCTGCGCCCCGGCCGCCGCGCGACCGCGCCCCCGACGGTGCCCGCCCCGCCCGGCACCCCCTTCTCCTGGGCGTCCGGTCACCGCGACGAGCTGCGCGCCGCCCTGGCGGAGCACGGAGCGGTGCTGGTCCGGGGCCTGGACCTGCGCGACGCCGGTCAGGTGGGGGCGGTCGCCGGCGGCCTGGGCGGCGTCCCGGCGGCCGAGCGCGAGGCGTTCGCCGCCCGCACGGTCCACCGGGAGGGCGTCTACTCGTCGGCCGCCTGGCCGCCGCAGCAGCCCATGTGCATGCACCACGAGCTGAGTTACCTCCAGGACTGCCCCGGCCTGCTGCTGATCGCCTGCCTGACCGCCGCGGACGCCGGCGGGGAGACCGGCACCGCCGACGGGTCCGCCGTGCTGGCGGCGCTGCCCGAGGACCTCGTCCGGCGCTTCGAGACGGAGGGCTGGCTGCTGACCCGCACCTACGACGCCGACATCGGGGCCACCGTCGAGCAGTCCTTCGGCACCGGGGACCCGGCGGCCGTCGACGCCTACTGCCGGGCGCACGGGATCACCGCCGAGTGGGGGCCGGACGGCTCCCTGCGCACCCGCCAGCGGCGCGCGGCGGTGATCCGGCACCCGGCCGACGGCCGCCGCTGCTGGTTCAACCAGATCGCCTTCCTGAGCCGGTGGACGCTGGACCCGGAGGTACGCGAGTACCTCACCGACGTCCACGGCCCCGACGCCCTGCCGTTCGACACCCGCTACGGCGGCGGCGACCCGGTCGACGAGGAGACGGTGCGGCTGCTGAACGAGGTGTACGCCGAGCACACCGCGCCGCACTCCTGGCGCGCCGGCGACCTGCTGATCCTGGACAACCTCCGTACCGCGCACAGCCGGGAGCCGTACCAGGGCGCCCGGGACATGGTCGTCGCCATGGCCGATCCGGTGCGGCCCTCCGCTCTCGCTCCCACCCCGAGGTGACCCGTCATGCCCCTCGCGCCCCACCCCGTCGCCGCCCCCC
>NZ_PVLV01000045.1 GCF_002982015.1 Streptomyces solincola | reverse complement strand
TCAAACTCCCGCTGTCGATCCTCAACACCCTGGTCTGGCGCGGCCTGCCCACCGAGCGGACCCTCGCCGCGCCCGCGGTGACCGCCTGGGTGCACGGCCTGCGGGACGGCGACCCGTTCCTGACCGACGAGTGCCGGGTGGTGCTGCTCGGCGAGGTCGCCTCGGTCGCGGTCGAGCACCCGCTGTACGACCGGCTGCCCGAAGTCCCGTACCAGTACAAGGAGCTCCTCGGCGCGATCTGGCGCGAACCGCTGAAGCTGCCGCCGGGCGAACGGGCCCGCACCCTGGCCGCCCTCCTGCACACCGACCCCGACGGCCGGGCGTTCACCGCCGAGCTGGTCGCCCGTTCGGGCCTGGAGCCGCGCGAGTGGCTGCGCCGGCTCTTCGCGGCGCTGCTCCCGCCGCTGCTGCACTTCCTCTACCGCTACGGCACCGTCTTCTCCCCGCACGGCGAGAACGCCATCGTGGTCTTCGACGAGCGGGACGTCCCGGTGCGGCTGGCCGTCAAGGACTTCGTCGACGACGTCAACGTCAGCGCCGTGCCGCTGCCCGAGCACGCCCGCATGCCCGACGAGGTGCGGGAGGTGCTGCTCACCGAGGAGCCCGGCTTCCTGACCCAGTTCATCCACTCCGGGCTCTTCGTCGGCGTCTTCCGCTACCTCGCCCCGCTGTGCGAGGAGCAACTGGACGTGCCCGAGGCGCACTTCTGGTCACTCGTCCGGGCGGAGATCCTGCGCCACCAGCGCCGCTTCCCGGAGCTGGCCGACCGGTTCGCCCTCTTCGACCTGCTCACCCCGCGGATCGAGCGGCTCTGCCTCAACCGCAACCGGCTGCACCTCGACGGCTACCGGGACCGGCCGGAACGCCCGCACGCGGCCGTGCACGGCACCGTGCCCAACCCGCTCGCCGACCCCGGACCGGACGACCGGTACTGACGACGCGGCGCTCGGGCCCGATCATCTGCCTCCGGATCTGATCGGGCCCGGCCCCGGGGACGGGTCGGTGATCCACCGACCGGGGACCGGTTGTCAGTGCCGCCCCGTAGGGTGGACGGGCTATGACGAAGCCATCCCTCTCCGAGCTCCTGCACGCCGCCGTGACCGCCGTCGGCGGCGTGGAGCGGCCCGGCCAGACCGCCATGGCCGAGGCCGTCACCGAGGCCATCGACGACGGCTCCCACCTGCTGGTCCAGGCCGGCACGGGCACCGGCAAGTCGCTGGGGTACGTCGTGCCGGCCCTGGCCCACGGGGAGCGGGTCGTGGTCGCCACCGCGACGCTGGCCCTCCAGCGCCAGCTCGTGGAGCGCGACCTTCCGCGCACGGTCGAGGCGCTGCACCCGCTGCTGCGGCGCCGGGCGGAGTTCGCCATGCTCAAGGGCCGGTCGAACTACCTGTGCCTGCACCGGCTGCACGAGGGGATGCCGCAGGACGAGGAGGAGGGGCTCTTCGACCAGTTCGAGGCCGCCGCGCCGTCCAGCAAGCTGGGCCAGGACCTGCTGCGGCTGCGGGACTGGTCCGACGACACGGAGACCGGGGACCGCGACGACCTGACCCCCGGCGTCTCGGACCGCGCCTGGGCGCAGGTGTCGGTCTCCTCGCGGGAGTGCCTGGGTGCGTCGAAGTGCGCGTACGGCGCGGAGTGCTTCGCCGAGGCGGCGCGGGAGCGGGCCAAGCTGTCCGACGTGGTGGTCACCAACCACGCGCTGCTGGCGATCGACGCGCTGGAGGGCGCGCCGATCCTGCCGCCGCACGAGGTGCTGATCGTCGACGAGGCGCACGAGCTGGTCTCCCGGGTCACCGGCGTCGCCACCGGCGAGCTGACCCCCGGGCAGGTCAACCGGGCGGTGCGGCGGGCGGCCAAGCTGGTGGACGAGAAGTCCGCCGACCAGCTCCAGACCGCGTCCGAGGGGTTCGAGCGGCTGATGGAGCTGGCCCTGCCGGGGCGGCTGGAGGAGATCCCGGAGGACCTCGGGTACGCGCTGACGGCGCTGCGCGACGCGGCCCGCACGGTCATCTCGGCGCTGGGCAGCACCCGGGACCGCTCGGTGCAGGACGAGGACGCCGTCCGCAAGCAGGCCCTCGCCTCGGTGCAGAACATCCACGACGTGGCCGAGCGCATCACCCTGGGCTCGGAGTGGGACGTGGTCTGGTACGAGCGGCACGACCGCTTCGGGGCCTCGCTGCGGGTGGCGCCGCTGTCGGTGTCCGGGCTGCTGCGGGAGAAGCTGTTCACCGAGCGCTCGGTGGTGCTGACCTCGGCCACCCTCAAGCTGGGCGGCGACTTCAACGGCGTCGGGGCGTCGCTGGGGCTGCCGCCGGAGGGCACGGTCGGCGCGGAGGGCGAGGAGCTGCCGAGCTGGCGGGGCATCGACGTCGGCTCGCCGTTCGACTACCGCAAGCAGGGCATCCTCTACGTGGCCCGCCACCTGGCCACCCCCGGCCGGGAGGGCAGCCGCGCCGACATGCTGGACGAGCTGGCGGAGCTGGTGGAGGCCGCCGGCGGCCGCACGCTCGGGCTGTTCTCCTCCATGCGGGCCGCCCAGGCGGCCGCGGAGGAGCTGCGCGGCCGGCTGGACAAGCCGGTGCTGCTCCAGGGCGAGGACACCCTGGGCGAGCTGATCAAGAACTTCGCGGCCGACCCGGAGACCTGCCTGTTCGGCACGCTGTCGCTGTGGCAGGGCGTCGACGTCCCCGGGCCGAGCTGCCAGTTGGTGGTCATGGACCGTATTCCGTTCCCGCGTCCGGACGATCCGCTGATGAGCGCCCGGCAGAAGGCCGTGGAGGAGGCCGGGGGGAACGGCTTCATGGCGGTCGCCGCCACCCACGCGGCCCTGCTGATGGCGCAGGGCGCGGGCCGGCTGGTGCGGGCCACGGGGGACCGCGGCGTGGTCGCCGTCCTCGACCCCCGGCTGGCGAACGCCCGCTACGGCAGCTACCTCCGCGCCTCCCTGCCCGACTTCTGGTACACCACCGACCGCAACCAGGTCCGGCGCTCCCTCGCCGCCATCGACACCGCCGCCCGCACGTCCGCCGGCACGGCCTGACGCTGAAGGGAAGACTGCCGCCGCCGCGGCGGACGGAGACGGCTGGGCGCCCGCGCAGGGGGGTGGCAGGGACGCACTCGCCACCGCCCCTGTACGTCCGCCGGTGCGGCTGCCCGCCCGATCGCCGGTAGGGCTGGCCGCACATCGGCTGGTACGGCCGTCTGACGGTCGCCCGCACATCGGCCGGTACGTCCGCCCGCGCCGCCCAAGGGCCGGTACGCAGGGCGGTCGCCGTGCCATGGGCGCGCCTCGCCCGGCCGGCAGCCCCTGAGCGTCGGTCTCGCGACCCAGGGCAAGGGCGGGAGCGGACCACCCTGGGCAGAAACGGCCCCCGACACGGGAGGGGCTGGCCCCCGGCCACCGGCAGGAGCAACCCGACCCCGCGCGGGAACGGCCCCGGTCCCGGAAGAGAATGGCTCCAGCCCCGGCCGGGAACGGCCCTGCCCCCGGGCAGGAGCAACCCCGACCCCGGGCGGGAACAACCCCGGCGGGAACGGCTCCAGCCCCCTGTTCAGGGCGACCCCGGCCCCGGTCGTGGGCGACCCCGGACAGGGGCGGGCCCCGGAACCGGCGCAGTGGGTTCCGGGGCCCTGTCGGAGCCGACGGTGCGGGGGCGGCGGCCCTCACACCCGCCGGAGCACGGCGACGACCTTGCCGAGGATGGTGGCCTCGTCGCCGGGGATGGGCTGGTAGGCGGCGTTGTGCGGGAGGAGCCAGACGTGGCCGTCCTCCCGCTTGAAGCGCTTGACGGTGGCCTCGCCGTCCAGCATGGCGGCCACGATGTCGCCGTTCTCCGCGACGGGCTGCCGCCGGACGGTGACCCAGTCGCCGTCGCAGATCGCCGCCTCGATCATTGAGTCGCCGACGACCTTCAGCACGAACAGCTCTCCGTCGCCGACCAGCTGCCGGGGAAGGGGGAAGACGTCCTCCACCGACTCCTCGGCGAGGATCGGCCCGCCGGCCGCGATCCGGCCCACCAGCGGCACGTAGGAGGCGGCGGGCTTGCCGGTGGTGTCGGCGGGCTGGGTGCTCGGCTGGTCGGAGCCGCGCACCTCGTACGCCCGGGGGCGGTGGGGGTCGCGGCGCAGGAAGCCCTTGCGCTCCAGCGCCATGAGCTGGTGGGCCACCGACGAGGTGCTGGAGAGGCCGACCGCCTGGCCGATCTCACGCATCGACGGCGGGTACCCCCGGCGCTGCACCGAGTCCCGGATGACCTCGATGACCCGCCGCTGCCGGTCGGTGAGGCCGGAGCTGTCCGCCCTGATGCCTGGGGGGCGCCCGGGCAGTGCGCGGGCGGGCTTGGCCCCCTCCGGGTCCGTGGCGGCGGGGTCGCTGACGGCGCGCACCTGCTCGAAGCGGCTCGGCGGCTCGAAGCGGCCCTGCGAGCGGTCCTGTGCTGCCTGGGCGGTGATGGTGGCGGCACTGTCTGCGGTGGTGGTCACGTCAGCCCCTCTCGAATGGTCTCCCTAGCTAGCCAACGGTAGTAGCTTTCGAAAGGTTGCGCCAAACACACGTTCGAGTGAAAAATCAAGAATTGGCTTACCTGTACGCCTGGCGAGGTGTATGTGCGATCGCTCAGGTGTCCACCACGGCTCCGACGGGCGGTACCGACGGGTGCGCCTTTCGGACGCCTCCGCCACGTTATCCGCCGCGCCGGCGGCCTGATCCGCCGGGCGGGGTATCCGGGGTCGGGGCCGCGCCGGGGTTCCCGTAGGCTCTGGGACGGCTCCGGCGCTCTCCCCGGCGTATCCGCGTTCTGCGTGTCGTTTCGGGGGTAGACCCCAGATCTAGTGGTTGGATTGCCGCGGCCGCCCACAAGTAGTGGTGCCCCGTCTTCCGGGGCGGAGGTCATCGCCTATGCTGGTGGCTGCTTCGCGAGGCTCCGAAAGGGGCTCGGCGAGGCTGTTCAGTCGTGCTGTGTGAGGAGGGTTCGGACCATGCACTGCCCCTTCTGCAGGCACCCCGACAGCCGGGTCGTGGACAGTCGGACCACCGACGACGGCACGTCGATCCGACGGCGCCGCCAGTGCCCCGACTGTTCCCGCCGCTTCACCACGGTGGAGACCGCTTCCCTGATGGTGATCAAGCGCAGCGGGGTCACCGAGCCCTTCAGCCGCACCAAGGTCATCTCCGGGGTGCGCAAGGCGTGCCAGGGGCGCCCCGTCACCGAGGACGCGCTCGCCCAGCTCGGGCAGCGGGTCGAGGAGGCGGTGCGGGCCACCGGCAGTGCCGAGCTGACCACGCACGACGTCGGACTGGCCATACTCGGACCGCTCCAGGAACTCGACCTCGTCGCGTACCTGCGCTTCGCCTCCGTGTACCGGGCGTTCGACTCACTCGAGGACTTCGAGACCGCCATCGCGGAACTCCGCGAGCGGCGGCCGCACGGCACCGAGGACGGGAGCGGGACGCCGGCCGGCGTCCCCGTCCCGGCCAAGGCCGCCGACTGACGCCGCGGCCGGCCGCGGGATCCCGCCGGCCGGCCGACGACCGCACGACGCGGCGCCCCGGGGACGGGGACGCCGCACGAGCGGCGCGGCGCCCGGAGACGGGCGCCCCCGCTCCGTACGACTACCGGCCGCTCCGGCGTGAGCGGACGGGACGCCCGGGCGAGCCCGGGCGCCGGCCCCTTCCGGCCCCGGTCTGGGAGGCACGGCCGCAGAAGTGGGACGACCGCCGGGCCGGACCGCCGGGAGGCGGACCGGCCCGTGCGCCGGGGAGCGACCGCAGGGCGGCGCGAAGACGTGTCACGGTCACCGTGCGTGGTGGCCGTGGCGACAGACAGAAGAGGGTGCCCGGGGAAGTTCCGGGCACTCCGAGGTGTTTTGCCCGTATATGGGAGGCGGCATGACAGAGACGGCGAGCAGCCCGGCACGTGGGACCCGTACGAAGGGGACCAAGGCCGGCAAGGGGCTGCGTATCGAGCGCGTCCACACGACCCCCGGTGTGCACCCGTACGACGAGGTGGTCTGGGAGCGTCGTGACGTCGTCATGACCAACTGGCGGGACGGCTCGGTCAACTTCGAGCAGCGGGGCGTCGAGTTCCCGGACTTCTGGACGGTCAACGCGGTCAACATCGTCACCAGCAAGTACTTCCGCGGGGCCGTCGGCACCCCGCAGCGCGAGACCGGGCTGAAGCAGCTCATCGACCGGATCGTGAAGACCTACCGCAAGGCCGGCGAGGACTTCGGCTACTTCGCCTCGCCCGCCGACGCCGAGATCTTCGAGCACGAGCTGGCGTACGCCCTGCTCCACCAGATCTTCAGCTTCAACTCCCCGGTGTGGTTCAACGTCGGCACGCCCCAGCCGCAGCAGGTCTCCGCCTGCTTCATCCTCTCCGTCGACGACTCCATGGAGTCGATCCTCGACTGGTACAAGGAAGAGGGGATGATCTTCAAGGGCGGCTCCGGCGCCGGTCTGAACCTCTCCCGCATCCGCTCCTCCAAGGAGCTGCTCTCCTCCGGCGGCAACGCCTCCGGCCCGGTCTCCTTCATGCGCGGAGCCGACGCCTCCGCCGGAACGATCAAGTCCGGTGGCGCCACCCGCCGCGCGGCCAAGATGGTCATCCTCGACGTCGACCACCCCGACATCGAGGACTTCATCAAGACCAAGGTCACCGAGGAGGAGAAGATCCGCGCGCTGCGCGACGCGGGCTTCGACATGGACCTGGGCGGCGACGACATCACGTCCGTCCAGTACCAGAACGCCAACAACTCCGTCCGCGTCAACGACGCCTTCATGAAGGCCGTCGAGGAGGGCGGGAAGTTCGGGCTGCGCGCCCGGATGACCGGCGAGGTCATCGAGGAGGTCGACGCCAAGTCGCTCTTCCGCAAGATGGCCGAGGCCGCCTGGGCCTGCGCCGACCCCGGCATCCAGTACGACGACACCATCAACCACTGGCACACCTGCCCGGAGTCCGGCCGGATCAACGGCTCGAACCCGTGCAGCGAGTACATGCACCTGGACAACACCTCGTGCAACCTGGCCTCGCTGAACCTCATGAAGTTCCTCAAGGACGACGGCCTGGGCAACCAGTCCTTCGAGGCCGAGCGCTTCGCCAAGGTCGTCGAGCTGGTCATCACCGCGATGGACATCTCCATCTGCTTCGCCGACTTCCCCACCCAGAAGATCGGCGAGAACACCCGCGCCTTCCGCCAGCTCGGCATCGGCTACGCCAACCTCGGCGCCCTGCTGATGGCCACCGGCCACGCCTACGACTCCGACGGCGGCCGCGCCCTGGCCGGCGCGATCACCTCGCTGATGACCGGCACCTCCTACCGGCGCTCGGCCGAGCTGGCCGCGGTCGTCGGCGCGTACGACGGCTACGCGCTGAACGCGACCGCGCACAAGCGGGTCATGCTCCAGCACGCCGACGCCAACACCAAGGCCGTCCGCATGGACGACCTGGACACCCCGGTGTGGGCGGCCGCCACCGAGGCCTGGCAGGACGTGATCCGGCTCGGCGAGAAGAACGGCTTCCGCAACTCCCAGGCGTCCGTGATCGCCCCCACCGGCACCATCGGTCTGGCGATGTCCTGCGACACCACCGGCCTGGAGCCCGACCTGGCGCTGGTCAAGTTCAAGAAGCTGGTCGGCGGCGGCTCGATGCAGATCGTCAACGGCACCGTCCCGCAGGCCCTGCGCCGCCTGGGCTACCAGGAGGAGCAGATCGAGGCGATCGTCGCCCACATCGCCGAGCACGGCAACGTGGTCGACGCCCCCGGTCTGAAGCCCGAGCACTACGAGGTGTTCGACTGCGCCATGGGCGACCGCTCCATCTCCGCGATGGGCCACGTCCGGATGATGGCCGCGATCCAGCCGTGGATCTCCGGCGCCCTGTCCAAGACGGTCAACATGCCGGAGTCGGCGACCGTCGAGGAGGTCGAGGAGATCTACTTCGAGGCCTGGAAGCTGGGCGTCAAGGCGCTCGCCATCTACCGCGACAACTGCAAGGTCGGCCAGCCGCTCTCCGCCAAGAAGAAGGAGCAGGAGAAGGCCGAGGTCACCGAGAAGGCCGAGGAGACGATCCGGGCCGCGGTCGAGAAGGTCGTGGAGTACCGCCCGGTCCGCAAGCGCCTCCCCAAGGGCCGCCCCGGCATCACCACCTCCTTCACCGTCGGCGGCGCCGAGGGCTACATGACCGCCAACTCCTACCCGGACGACGGCCTCGGTGAGGTCTTCCTGAAGATGTCGAAGCAGGGCTCCACCCTGGCCGGCATGATGGACGCCTTCTCCATCGCCGTCTCGGTCGGCCTCCAGTACGGCGTGCCGCTGGAGACCTACGTCTCGAAGTTCACCAACATGCGCTTCGAGCCGGCCGGCATGACCGACGACCCCGACGTGCGGATGGCGCAGTCCATCGTGGACTACATCTTCCGCCGTCTGGCGCTGGACTTCCTGCCGTTCGAGACCCGCTCGGCGCTCGGCATCCACTCCGCCGAGGAGCGCCAGCGCCACCTGGAGACCGGTTCGTACGAGTCCCCCGAGGAGGAGGTGGACGTCGAGTCGCTGGCCCAGTCCGCCCCGCTCCACCGGGAGACCCCGGCCGCCGCCTCCCCGGCGCAGGCCCCGGCCCCTGCCCCCCAGCAGGCCCACACCTCGGCCGAGCTGGTCGAGATGCAGCTCGGGATCAGCGCGGACGCCCCGCTCTGCTTCTCCTGCGGCACCAAGATGCAGCGCGCCGGCTCCTGCTACATCTGCGAGGGCTGCGGCTCCACCAGCGGCTGTAGCTGATCCACGCGGTACCGGCCCGGGACCCGTCCTGGGCCGGTGACCGAGAGGGGCGCCGGCCCGTGGCCGGCGCCCCTCCCGTGCGCACGGGGAGGGACGCCCTTCGCGCGTGGGGCCCTTCTCGTGCGTACGGTCCGGGTGGCGGTCAGTCGTGCGCGGCGCCCATCAGGGTGGCGAAGGCGCGCGGGTCGGCGTCGAAGCCGCGCAGCAGCGGGCCCCACCGCCAGGCGCCGGCGCCGCCGTCCGCGCGCGTGAACTCCGCGATCGTGGCCGCGGTGGCCGCGCCGAGGCCGTCCAGGCGGTGGGCGTCCAACTCCTCGTAGCCCTCCTTGACCGACACCTGCGCGTCCGCCACGTCGGCGAAGGCGATCCGCCCCTGCCCCTGCTGGATCGCCACGCCCACCACGACCCGCCCGTACGCCGGTGACAGCCGCTCCAGCTCCAGGGTCATCACCTCGTCCGAACCGAAGCCCTGGCCGGTGCGGCTGTCCCGGTCCAGGGTGATGGTGCCGTCAGGGGAGCGGCTGCCGAAGTGCACCAGGTAGGCGGGTGCGCCGTGCGGGTCCTCCCGCGGGTACACGGCGGCGATGATGTCCAGGTCGTGGTCGGGGGCGCCGGCCGGGCTCGGGTCCCACCGCAGTGTCACCTGCACCTTGCCGACACCCTTGTTGAGACTGCTGGTCACGCCTTCCCCTCTCGTCCGCGGCCACCGGCGGCGGTCGCCCAGCGCCGGGCCGCCTCGTCAACCCCCGCCCGTCAACCTCCCCCGAGGGCGGGGCCGTTGCCATGGTGTCATGCGCGGCATTGTGCCGAGGCGGACGGCGCGGGGGCCGTACGATGGCGCGGTGCTGGTCAAGTGGATTCGCTGCACCGTCGTGGACCGGCGGGGGTTCGAGCGCGCGCAGCGGAAGTGGGCGGGGCTGCTGGGCGAACCGGGCTTCCGCGGGCAGGGCGGCGGCTGGAGCCGGATCCGCCCCGGAGTCGCCCATGTCTTCGCCTTCTGGGAGAGCCGTCCCTTCTACGACTCCTTCATGGCGCGCTCGCACGACCGGCTCGCCGCCGCCCAGGTGGGCACCTACACCAAGCCGCAGGCCAAGCTGTTCGAGCACCGCTTCGACGTGAAGACCGGCTTCGAGCCGCGGTTCACCGACGCCGACGTGGTCCGGGTGGCGCACAGCAGGATCCACGAGGAGCGGGTCGAGCACTACGCGCTGATGCAGGAGAAGGTGTGGAACCCGGCGATGGCCGGTTCCCCCGGGATGCTGCGCGGGCTGTTCGGGGAGGCGCCGGGGCATGAGTTCCTGGTGCTGTCGATGTGGCGGTCGGCCGCCGAGCACGGCAAGTACCGCGCCGAGCGGGTGGAGCGGCTGGCCCTGCGGGCGCAGATCGAGGCGGACGTGGCCGCGCTGACCGGGGACGTCGTCGACCTGGAGCCGGCCTGGACGGTCTGACCACCGGTGCGCCGGTCGTCACCCGGTGGGCGGGGGCCCGCCCCCGTCCGGGCGCGGGGCGGGCCAGGCCATAAGGTCGGGGCATGGCACGACCGCGGCGCATCGTCCTCGTACGGCACGGCGAATCGGAGGGCAACACCGACGACACGGTGTACGAGCGCGAGCCCGACCACGCGCTGGGGCTCACCGACCGGGGGCTGCGGCAGGCCGAGGCGGCCGGCGACCGGCTGCGCGAGGCGTTCGCCGGCGAACGGATCAGCGTCTACGTCTCGCCCTACCGCCGCACCCACCAGACCCTCCAGGCCCTGCGGCTGGATCCCGCGCTGACCCGGGTGCGCGAGGAGCCCCGGCTGCGGGAGCAGGACTGGGGGAACTGGCAGGACCCCGCCGACGTACGCCGGCAGAAGGCCAAGCGCGACGCCTACGGCCACTTCTTCTACCGCTTCGCCCAGGGCGAGTCCGGGGCCGACGTCTACGACCGGGTCGGCGCCTTCCTGGAGAGCCTGCACCGCAGCTTCGCCGAACCGGACCACCCGCCGAACGTGCTGCTCGTCACCCACGGGCTGACCATGCGGCTGTTCTGCATGCGGTGGTTCCACTGGTCGGTGGACGAGTTCGAGTGCCTGCGCAATCCCGCCAACGGGGAGACGCGCACGCTGCTGCTCGGCGCCGACGGCCGCTACGCGCTCGACCGGCCCTTCGAGCAGTGGCGGGACCCGGAGCCGTACGGGACCACCGGTTAGAGTGGCAGTGCGATGACGGCTGACTCCTCTTCCCGCTCCGTGGACGGTCCCCGCACTCCCGGCGACCGTCCGACCCCCTCCCTCAGTCCACTCGGCGGCTCCGCGGCCGGTGCCGCCGCCCCAGGCCCGCTGGACCGCGCGCTCGCCAGCCTGCGCGGCCTGTCCGTCGGCGACGCCCTGGGCTCGCAGTTCTTCGTCCCGGCCCACTACCCGCTGCTCAAGCGGCGGGAGCTGCCGCCCGGGCCCTGGCAGTGGACCGACGACACCGAGATGGCCTGCTCCGTCGTCGCCGTCCTGGCCTGCCACCACCGCGTCGACCAGGACGAACTCGCCCGCTCGTTCGCCCACCACCACGACGTCGACCGCGGCTACGGGCCCGCGGTCAACCGCATGCTCCGCCTGGTCCGCGAGGGAGGCGACTGGCGAGAGCTGGCCGCCGCGCTGTTCAACGGGCAGGGCTCGTGGGGCAATGGCGCCGCGATGCGGATCGCCCCGCTCGGCGCCTGGTACGCCGACGACCCCGAGCAGGCCACCCACCAGGCCGAGATCTCCTCGTACACCACCCACCAGCACCGCGAAGCGGTCGTCGGCTGCATGGCGGTCGCCGCCGCCGCCGCGCTGGCAGCCCGTCCCGAGGGGCCGCCGACGCCGGAGGAACTGCTGGACGGCGTCGTCGCGCTGGTGCCGCGCAGCGCGGTCGGCGCGGGGCTGCGCCGTGCCCGGGACATGCTCGACTACGGCGACGCCGGCACGGTCGCGGCGGTGCTCGGCTGCGGCCGGCGGACCAGCGCCCACGACACGGTGCCGTTCGCGCTGTGGTCGGCCGCCCGGGCGCTGGGCGACTTCGAGACGGTGTTCTGGACGACGGCCCAGGCCGGCGGAGACATCGACACGACCTGCGCGATCGCCGGCGGCGTGGTGGCCGGCACGCCGGCGGGCCGTCCGCCCGCGGAGTGGCTGGAGCGCACGGAGGCGCTGCCGGACTGGGTGACGTCAGAGGCCTGAGGCGCCGGCCTGAGGCCGGGACCGAGGCGGCGACCCCGCCGGGGTCACTTGTCACGGTCCTGCCACAGCGCACCTCCGTGAGCTGCGGCGGGGCCTTTCCGGGCTAGCCTTTCGGCCACACCGCCGCCTTGATCACCAGCGGGCGCGCGAACAGTCACCGGAGCCCGGGCCGCAGGTCGTACGCCGCTGATCGGCGGACCCGAGCGTCCGACCGGGAGGGGGCCCGTGTCCGACACACCGTCGTCCGATCCGTCCGATCCGTCCGATCCGGCCACACCATCCAGTCCGTCTGCTCCGACTGATCGATCCGATCCAGCGGAGCCGTCCAAGGGCGCGGACATCCAGGGCGCCGCCCATCCGGACGATGTCCTTCCGCGTCAGCCTCAGCCGGGCAGCGATCCGACTCCGGTTCCGACTCCCGCTCCGGCCCCGGCTCCCGCCCCCGCTCCGGCTCTCGCTCCGAGTCCTGCTCTGGTCGATGCAGGAACGATTCCGCCTGGTGGGGCCGAGGCCGGGCCGCCGCGGACCGGCTCCGGAGCGGGTGGGCCGCGCGTGTCGGGGACGCCCTCGGCTGGT
>NZ_PVLV01000459.1 GCF_002982015.1 Streptomyces solincola | reverse complement strand
CCCCCGCCCCCCCCCCCGCCGCCCCCCCCCCCCCCCCCGCCCCCGGCGGCGCCCCGGTCCAGGTCCCCGCCGCGCCCGCCGCGGCCACCGCCGGGACGCCCACCGCGAGCGCCGTCCCGCTGTCCTGGCCGGCCGTCCCCGGCGCCACCGGCTACACCGTCTACCGGGACGGGGCCAAGGCGCTGAGCACCTCCGCCACCTCGGCCACCGTCACCGGGCTGGCCGCCGCCACCGCGTACCGCTTCCAGGTCACCGCCACCAACAGCGCCGGCGAGTCGCCGAAGTCGGCCGCCGTCACCGCCACCACCGCTCCCGGCGGCCCCGTCGACCCGCCGCCCGGCGGAGGCGGCGACGACCTGCCCGCGCACGCCCTGGTCGGCTATCTGCACGCCAGCTTCGCCAACGGCTCCGGCTACACCCGGATGGCGGACGTCCCGGACTCCTGGGACGTGATCAACCTGGCCTTCGGCGAGCCCACCTCGGTCACCTCCGGCGACATCCGCTTCGCGCTCTGCCCGAAGACCGAGTGCCCGAACGTGGAGAGCGCGGCCGAGTTCAAGGCCGCCATCAAGGCCAAGCAGGCGGCCGGCAAGAAGGTGCTGATCTCCATCGGCGGCCAGAACGGGCAGGTCCGGCTCGCCTCCACAGCCGCCCGGGACGCCTTCGTCACCTCCGTGTCGAAGATCATCGACGAGTACGGCCTGGACGGCCTGGACATCGACTTCGAGGGCCACTCGCTCTCCCTCGACACCGGCGACACCGACTTCCGCAACCCCACCACCCCGGTCATCACCCACCTGATCTCGGCGGTGAAGACCCTCAAGGCCAGGTACGGCGCCGACTTCGTGCTCACCATGGCCCCGGAGACCTTCTTCGTGCAGCTCGGCTACCAGTTCTACGGCTCCGGGCCCTGGGGCGGCCAGGACCCGCGGGCCGGGGCCTACCTGCCGGTCATCCACGCCCTGCGCGACGACCTCACCCTGCTGCACGTCCAGGACTACAACTCCGGCCCGATCATGGGCCTGGACAACCAGTACCACTCCATGGGCGGCGCGGACTTCCACATCGCGATGACCGACATGCTGCTCACCGGCTTCCCCGTCGCCGGCAACACCCAGCGGGTCTTCCCGGCCCTGCGCCCCGAGCAGGTCGCCATCGGGCTGCCCGCCACCCCCAACGCGGGCAACGGCCACACCCCGCCCGCCGAGGTGAACAAGGCCCTGGACTGCCTGACGAAGAAGGTGAACTGCGGCTCGTACCAGACCCACGGCGCCTGGCCTGCCCTGCGCGGGCTCATGAGCTGGTCGATCAACTGGGACCGGTTCGGCGGCGGGGAGTTCGCCCGGAACTTCGACGCCTACCGCTGGAACTGACCCACCACAGGGGCGCCAGCAGCAGCACGCCCAGACAGAGGCTGCCGGCCACGTCCAGCGGCCAGTGGTAGCCCCGCAGCACCAGCCCGGCGCCCGTCGCCGCCGTCAGGAACACGGCGACGGGCGTCGCCCAGCGCCACCGCTCCCGTACCAGCAGCGCGGCCCCGCCGTACGCCGCCATCGCGGTGGCGGTGTGCCCCGACGGGTAGTAGCCGGTGGCCTCGGTCAGCGGACCGGCCCGGTCCACCAGCAGCTTCAGCGGGACGACGAGGACGGGCACCAGCACCATCGCCAGCGCCGCCCACCCGGCGGCGGCCCGCGCCCCGCGGCGTACCGCCCACACCACCGCCGCGACCAGCACCGGCACCGCGACCGGCATGTTGCCGAGGTCCGCGCCCAGCTCCGCGACGGGGGCCGGGACCGAGCCGACCAGCGCGCCGCTCACCCGCTCGTCCAGTCGGACGACGGGACCGCGGGCCAGGACCTGCCAGGTGGCGGCGGCGAACAGCAGCGCCGGAAGCAGCAGGAGAACGAGAAGGGCCGGCCGTCCCGGAACAGGGGGGGTGGTTCCGGGACGGCCGGCCTCGTCGGTGTGCCGCGTGCCCCGGGGGGTGTGGGGCGGGCGGCCGTCCGACCGGAGAGGACTTCCGGAGCGCGAGGCTCCAGCGGTGTGCGCCAGGGCGCGGCCGGTACGGGGCTGGGGAGGCTCCGCACCGGTGTCGCCCGCAGTCCCCTGCGGGCGGGGTGTCTCTCTCATCCGCTCAGACCGTACGGCAGAGCGGAGGGGGCCGACAGCCGGATCTCCATCCCGCCATCGGCCCCCCACGACCTCTTCACAACCGGTCGATCACCGTCACACCGGCTCGCACACGTCTCAGACGCCGGCGAACGCGTTCTCGATGATGTCGAGGCCCTCGTTCAGCAGGTCCTCGCCGATGACCAGCGGCGGCAGGAAGCGGAGCACGTTGCCGTAGGTGCCGCAGGTGAGGACGAGCAGGCCCTCGGCGTGGCAGGCCTTGGCGAGCGCGCCGGCGGCCTCCGGGTGGGGCTCCTTGGTGGCCGGGTCCTTGACCAGCTCGACGGCGATCATCGCGCCGCGGCCCCGGATGTCGCCGATGATCTCGAACTTCTCCTGCATCGCGGCGAGGCGGCCCTTCATGACCTCCTCGATGCGCTTGGCCTTGCCGTTGAGGTCGAGCTCCTTCATGGTCTCGATCGCGCCGAGCGCGCCGGCGCAGGCCACCGGGTTGCCGCCGTAGGTGCCGCCGAGGCCGCCGCCGTGCACGGAGTCCAGGATCTCGGCGCGGCCGGTGACCGCGGCGAGCGGCAGGCCGCCCGCGATGCCCTTGGCGGTGGTGATGAGGTCCGGGACGACGCCCTCGTCCTCGCAGGCGAACCACTGGCCGGTGCGGCAGAAGCCGGACTGGATCTCGTCCGCGACGAAGACGATGCCGTTGTCCTTGGCGAACCGGCTGATCGCCGGCAGGAAGCCCTTGGCCGGCTCGATGAAGCCGCCCTCGCCGAGGACCGGCTCGATGATGATCGCGGCGACGTTCTCCGCGCCGATCTGCTTGGAGATCTGGTCGATGGCCTGGGCGGCGGCCTCGGGGCCGCAGTTCTCCGCACCGGTGGGCCAGCGGTAGCCGTAGGCGACCGGTACGCGGTAGACCTCCGGCGCGAACGGGCCGAAGCCGTTCTTGTACGGCATGTTCTTGGCCGTCAGCGCCATGGTGAGGTTGGTGCGGCCGTGGTAGCCGTGGTCGAAGACCACGACGGCCTGGCGCTTGGTGTACGAGCGGGCGATCTTCACCGCGTTCTCGACGGCCTCGGCGCCGCTGTTGAACAGCGCGGACTTCTTGGCGTGGTCGCCCGGGGTCAGCTCGGCCAGCGCCTCGCAGACCTCCACGTAGCCCTCGTAAGGGGTGACCATGAAACAGGTGTGGGTGAAGTCGGCGAGCTGGGCGGAGGCCCGGCGCACCACGGCCTCGGCGGAGGCGCCGACCGAGGTCACGGCGATGCCGGAGCCGAAGTCGATCAGGCGGTTGCCGTCCACGTCCTCGATGATCCCGCCGCCCGCGCGGACCGTGAAGACCGGCAGCACGGAGCCCACGCCACCGGCGACCGCGGCGGTACGACGGGCCTGAAGCTCCTGCGACTTCGGGCCGGGAATGGCGGTGACGACGCGGCGCTCCTGCGGAATTTCGGTCATGCGGGGCTCCTGGGGGTGATCCGGACGCTCTGATGCTTTCTTTCGCAGGCTAGGGGCGGGCGGGGGGTGGCGGCATGCGCCGATCGGGAGTGGTG
>NZ_PVLV01000458.1 GCF_002982015.1 Streptomyces solincola | reverse complement strand
CCCGGCGGCGGCGCCCACCGCGCACACCACCGCCGAACCGGCCTCCCCGCTCGCGGTGCGCGCCGCCGCCGGGCCCGTCGGCGAGGGCTCCCCCGCCTCCGAAGGCCCCACCGGCTCCGCTGACTCGTACGGCGCGCTGGGCTACGTCATCGACGCCATCCGGGCCGGGCGGGACGCGTCGGTGCCCGCACTGGTCGCCCGGCTGAGCCCGGCCCGGCGCCGCGATCTGGCCGGCGAGCTGCCCGGTCTGCGCCGGGAGCTGCGCGAGGCGGGCTGGACCGACTGGCAGCGGCGCGGGCGCATGAGGAACGCGCTGCTGCTGGCCGGGGCCGGGTGCCACACCGGGGCCGCCGCCGCGGCCGCCTGGCTGGCCTCCCCCGTGCTGCGGGACTGGGACGGACTGCCCACCGCCCGGCTGCTGGCGGTGCTCGCCGACCGGGATCCGGCCTGGCTGGGCGACCTGGCGCACCGGCTGGCCGCCCGGGCCGGCACCGCTCGGGACGACTACCCCCTGATCCGCGCCCTGGTCCGAGTGGCCGGCTGCCCCGTGCCGACCGGCGACGCCTTCGTGCACGGCTGGGCCGCTGACATGGTGGTGGTCCGCCCCGCCGACCGCCGCGGACGCGTCCTGCGGCTCGGCGCCGCCCTGCGCGCCGACCCGGACGCCCCCGCGCTGGTGGCCCGGCTGTTCGAGACGGTGGAGCCGGCCGCCGCGCTCACCTCGTACGGCGACCCGGAGCACTCCGGGCACTGGCCGGCCGTGCTGGCCGCGCTGGCGGCGG
Source organism: Streptomyces solincola (assembly GCF_002982015.1). Taxonomy (GTDB): domain Bacteria; phylum Actinomycetota; class Actinomycetes; order Streptomycetales; family Streptomycetaceae; genus Streptomyces; species Streptomyces solincola. The sequence goes on along the minus strand of NZ_PVLV01000458.1, from coordinate 2,114 downwards.
AGGGCGTGCTGGACCGGTCCGCGCTGGTGGAGGGGGCGGTCGCCCGGCTGGTGCGCGGCGGCCGGCCGCAGCACCTGCGGGTCTTCTCCGCCGTCCTGCGCCGGCTGGAGCTCGACGCCGAGGAGGAGCGGCGGCACACCGCCGACTGGACCGTGCTGGCCGCCGACGCGCCCTCGACCGTGGCGGGCGACGCCCAGCAGGTGCTGGCGCGCCTGTGGGCGGCCGGCGACCTGTCCGCCGCACGGCTCGCCGACGTCTCGGAAGCGGTGCTGTTCCGCCCCGAGAAGAAGCTGGTCCGCGCCCAGTTGGTGCTGCTCGGCAAGGCCCTGCGCCGGGACGCGGAGGCCCGGCACGTCCTGCTGCCGGCCGCCGCGGCCGCCTTCGGGCACCAGGACACCGCCCTCCAGGAGCGCGCGCTGGCCCTGGTCGTCCGACACCTGCGCCCCGGCGACACGGCGCTGCGCGAGGAACTACGCCCGTCAGTCGAGCAGTTGGGCCCCGCTCAGCAGACGGCGGCGGCCGCCCTCCTCGGCGTCGCGCTCCCGGACGCCGCGGCCGGCGAGCCGTACCGGGAGGTGCTGCCGGCCGCCCCGGCGGCCCGGCCGCAACCGCCCGCCCCGGCGACGGCGGCCGAGACGGTGGAGCTGGTGGCGGCGCTGGTGCGCGGCCGGGAGCCGGTGGCCGCCGAGTTCGAGGCCGCCCTGGACGGTCTGGTCCGGCACGCGCACGGTGACCGCGCCGCGCTCGCGGCGGCCCTGGAGCAGGTACTGGCGACCGGGTGGCAGTGGGAGGCGGACGAGCACGGCAGGGTGAGCGTCGAGCGCCTGGACGGGCTGGAGCTGGTGGCCGCCGCCGTGCTGGGGCGGGTGCGTCCGGCGGACCTCGCCACCGGTCCGGCGGCGGGGCGGCGGCGCGGCCACCGCGGCTGCGTGCACCAGACGCTGGAGGAAGTGCTGCGGGCCCGGGTGCACGAGGTCGCGCACCGGGTGCTGACCGCGCCGCTGCCCTTCCTGCTGGCCACCCCGAGCGTGCGGACCGGCTCGGTGGAGGCGGCGGACCTGGTCGCGCGGCTCGACGCCTACGGCCGGCTGGGCACGGAGCCCGCGCCGAACGACTTCGCGCAGGCGCTACTGCGGGTGCGCCGCGACCCGGCTGCCGCGCCCGCCGCCGCGGCCCTCGGCTCCTCGGCCGGCGACCGGTTGGCCGCCTGGCTGACCGCCTCGGGCGACGCGGCCGACCGGCTGGTGCGCCGCGTCGAGGAGCCCGCGCCGCCGGACGCCGCCCGTCCGTGGAACCACGCCCGGGAGGGCATCCGCCGCCTGGTGGTGGGGGTCCGCGCCTGGCTGGTCCCGCAGCGGGAGTTCCCCGCGGCGTTCCACGACCTGGGCCGGCCCGCCACCGGGACCGCCGACCGGTGCTGGCACTGGGCGGGGCAGGACGGGCTGCACCGTTCGGTGCTCCCCGAGGACCGGGAGGTGCTGGCCGCCTGGGCGCTGCCCGACGTCACCGGCTGCGCCGCCTCCGACGAGGCGGGCGGCTGCGCCGCGCTGCCCGCGCTGGCCGAACTCGGCGGCGAGGCCGGTCCGGTGCTGCACCTGGCGGTGGCCACCGGGTTGGGCGCCCGGCACGCCGAGGACCGGCTGGCGGCGGTGGACGCGCTGCTGGTGCTCGCCGCCCGGGGGGAGCTGGCGGCCGACCGGATCGGCGGGGACCTGGCCGAGCTGCTGGCCCTGGGCACGGTCAAGCCCAACCGGCTGGCCGACGCCGCCGGCACCGCCGCCGCCACCGGCGCCCACGCCACCACCTGGGCGGTGCTGGCCCACGCCCTTCCGTCGCTGCTCGCGGCGGCGGGCGGACCCGTCCCGCCCGGAGCGGGCGACCTGCTGGCGGTGGCCGCCGACTGCGTGGAGCGGTGCGGGGCGGCCGGGCCGTACCCGCAGGGGCTCGACGCCGCCGCCGACCGCACCGGCTCCTCCCGGTACGTCGCCCAGGCCCGCCGGCTCCGGACCGCGCTGACCGGCACGCCCGCCCGGTGACCCGCCGGGACCGGCCCCCGGGCCCTCTGTACCGGGGCCCGGGGTGAAAGGTCGGAGGCCGGTTCAGTCGGCGGTCGG
>NZ_PVLV01000457.1 GCF_002982015.1 Streptomyces solincola | reverse complement strand
GGTAGGCGCCGAGGCCGCGGGGAGGGGCGGCACTCGCCCGGACGGTGAAGGTGGGGGGCTTCGCCGCGGGAAAGACTCTGGCGGAGTGCGGGAAGCTGTTCAAGCCCTATACGGGGAACGGCTTTTCACAGTTATTCGGGAAAGCTGTGAAAGTGGTCCGGCTTGGTGTGCGGCGTATATGGTGAGCCACCGACCACGGGTAACACCCCCCACGTACCCGGAAGAACCATGCCGACCGTTCCGCAACGACCCGATTCGGATGACGCCCATTCCGGCGCCGATTTCGCCGCCGTGTTCGCGGCCGCGCTGCGAAGACGCGACCTGCCCCTGGAGCGCGTCCGCGACCGGCTGCGGGCCCGCGGCATCAGCGTCGGGCTGGCCACCCTCAGCTACTGGCGCAGCGGCCGCAGCCAGCCGGAGCGGCCCGAGTCGCTGCGGGCCGTGGACGCCCTGGAGCCGCTGCTGGGGCTGCCCGCCGGCACGCTCAGCTCGCTGCTCGCCTCGCGCCGCCCGCGGGGCCGCGCCGCGCGCTACGACCCGGAGGTCGGCCGCCGGGTCTACGCCGACGACCCCTATCTGCGCGAGGCGCTGGGGGACGAGAGGTTCGCGCACTTCAACGAGGGCCTCCAGTCCACGGTGATCCACACCACCGTCACGCTCAACCGGCACCGCGCGGTCTGCGAGCTGGCCACCACCCATGTGGTGCGGGCCCGGCGCAACGGCGTGTCGGAGCTGACGGTGGTGGTGGCGATGGACGACCTGGAGCTGCCGGACGGCGGGGTCGCCTTCGAGGTGCGCTACGGGGAGTCCGCCCGGGTCACCCGGCTGCCCGAACTGGGCTGCCTGACCGCCGACATACTCTTCGGCCGCACGCTCGCCAGGAACGAGACGGCCGTGGTCGACTACACCGTCCGGATGGCCGGCGCCACCACGCCCTCGCACAGCTACGAGCGCCGCGTCCCGGCCGCCCTCCGGGCCTTCCTGCTGCACATCCGCTTCGACCCGGGGGCGCTGCCGGCCGTCTGCCACCCCTACTTCCGCGAGCACGTGGGCGCCCAGGCGCGGCGCGGCGCCCGACTGGTCCTGGACGCCTCGCACACCGCGCACCTGGTGCCCGCCCGCTGCGCCCCCGGCGTCCACGGGGTCCACTGGGAGTGGCCGCGAGACGACGATGGGAAATCCGCGGATTTCGGGAGCGGAGCGGCGGACTGACGCGGCAGTAATCCCGTGGACGGAGGCGGGTGAATTCACGGCCGTGGAAAAGCCGGAAAAGGACGTGAATTCACCGTGCCGGGAAGGGCGCCGGAGCCGGCGGCGTCACAGCCGCTTGGCGCTGCGCAGCCCCTTCGCGTAGAAGCCGTTGCCGTCCAGGCGGGAGGTGCCGCCGGTGTTGGCGATGGTGGGGCCGTTGATCTCCTCGCGGCTGGAGATGAACACCAGGTGGCCCTGGGTGTCGTAGCCGACGACGATGCCCGAGTGGTCCAGCCGCTCACCGGTGCGCTGGTCGAACTTGAAGAAGACCAGGTCGCCCGGCTGGAGCTGGTCGATGGCGGTCGGGCGGTCCTTGGCCGCGATGCCCTTCAGCGGCAGCACGTCGACGCCCCGCTTGGAGCGCGCCATGCCGTTGGCGGTGCGCGGCAGGCCGTCACCGGACGACTTGTCCGAGGACATCAGCGGGTAGCGCATCCGGTAGCCCATCACCATCCGGACGAAGCCCGAGCAGTCGATGGCCTTCGCGCGCATCGCCTCCGGCTGGCCGACCGTCCCGTCCCGGAAAGGGTACGGGGTGCCCAGGAAGTCGTAGAAGTCGGACTGCTCCAGGCGCAGGTCGCCGCCCTCGGCCCCGGTGGTGTTGAGCGGGCCGAAGTTCGCGTCGCCGGCGTACACCACGCCCTGCGGGTCCTTCTTGGCCGGGGCGCCCGCCGTGTACTGGAAGGACGCGGCGAAGACGTCGTCCTCCTTGCTGTCCTTGTTCTCGGCGTACCAGTCCTGGAACCACTTCTCCTTCTCGGCGCCCTCCTTCCACTCCTCGGGCATCAGCCGCACCCAGTCGGTGGTGGAGATCTTCGGAGCGGAGGCGGTCGCCTCGGTGAGGGTGCGGGCCGGGCCGGTCAGCGTCGCGGTGCGCGCCCCGTCGGTGAGCACCGCCTTGACCCGGCCGTCCGCGCCGCGCAGCACGCTGCGGGCCGGGTTGGCCAGCCGCGACCAGCCCTCCTTGCCCTTCTCCTGGCCCTTGCCGCCGCCGGAGCCGGCCGCGCCGTCCATGACGCCGACGTTGCGGACCTCCACCACCCCGGGCTGCTCGTGGGTGCGCAGCTCGACGGTGAGGTACGCGGAGGCGCCGACGAGCCCGAGGACCACGAGCCCCGAGACGACCGGGCGTGACTTCTTCTTACCTGCCATCGTTCTTCCTCGATTCTCGGGCGGCGGTACGCGGGCGGTGTTCCTCAGACGGCCGGCATGATGCCGAGCAGCAGGCCGGCGGCGACCACGATGTACGCCATCAGCGACACCGTTCCGGTGGCCAGCAGCGTCGGCCCCTTGGGCTGGCGCACCAACTGGTAGGCGATCAGGCCGGGAACGATGAAGCCGAGCGTCTGGTTGCCGTACAGCAGTGGGAACTCCAGCGAGAGCACGATCATCACGGTGGCCTGGAGCAGCACGCCCAGCAGCACCACCGCGGCGAACAGCCGCTTGCCGTACAGGATCACCAGCTTCTGCATCAGCTTGGTGCCGGCGTAGGTCAGTGCGGTCACGCCGACCACCATGGCGGTGCGCTGGAGGTCCTCGATGAGGGTGAGGGCCAGCCAGCCCGGCGTGATCATGCCACCGGGGGAGAGGTTGGTGGTCAGGTAGCACAGCAGCGAGAAGAGCAGGCCGATGGCGATGCCGAGGGCTGCCATCTCGGGGGTCAGGGCGGCGGTGGTCAACGGGGTCTCCGGGCGAGGCTGTGGGACGTGGACGAGGCGGTCGGCGGCGCGGGGCCGTCCGGCG
>NZ_PVLV01000456.1 GCF_002982015.1 Streptomyces solincola | reverse complement strand
GACCCCGGCGCCCCCACCCCAGACAAGGAGAGCAGTCCGTCATGAGCGAGCAGCGCGACAAACCGCCCATCACCGTGGTGAAGTGCGGCGGCAACGGCGACGTGGACCCGGAGGCCGTCTGCGCGGACGTCGCCGCCCTGGTGGCGGAGGGGCGGCGGGTCGTCCTGGTGCACGGCGGCTCGGCCGAGATCGAGCGGCTGGCCGACCGGCTCGGCGTACCGCAGCGCAAGCAGACCGCCCCGGACGGCGTCAGCGCCCGGCACACCGACGAACGCACCCTCGAAGTCGTCACCCTGGCCCTGGCCGGCTCGGTCAAGCCCAAGCTGGTGCGCTCGCTGGTCGACCGCGGCGTACGGGCCATGGGCATGACCGGGCTGGACGGCCGGCTGCTGCTGGCCCGCCGCAAGAAGGCCCAGCGGGCCTTGGTGGACGGCCGGACGGTGATGGTGCACGACAACCTCTCCGGGGTCGTCACCTCCGTCAACGGGCCCCTGCTGCACAGCCTGCTGGACGCCGGCATGGTGCCGGTCATCTCGCCGCCCGCCATCACCCCGGACGGCGAGGTCGTCAACATCGACGCCGACCGCACCGCGGCCGCCGCCGCGGCCGCACTCGACGCGGACACCCTGATGCTGCTCACCGGGGCGCCCGGGGTGCAGAGCGACCCGGCCGACGAGTCGTCCGTGATGGAGACGTGCACGGTGCCCCGCTCCGGCCGCCCGCCGCGGTGGGCCCGCGGCGGGATGGCACTGAAGCTGGTGGCCGCCCAGGAGGCGCTGCGCGGCGGCGCCCGCCGGGTGCTGGTCGCCGACGGCCGCCGCCGCGACCCGGTCCGCCGCGCCCTGGCCGGCGACGCCACCCGGGTCGTGCTGGAGGCCCCCGACCCGGCCGCCGGCGGCGAACCCCGGGCGCGGCGGCCCGAGGAGGAGGTGGCGCCGCGATGACCAGGCGACCCCTGACCGACGAGGCCGCGGTCGACCTGCTGCACCGGCTGGTGGCCATTCCCTCGGTGTCCGGCCACGAGGCCCAGGCGGCCGACTTCCTCGCCGAGACGATGACCGGGCTGGGCCTGGACGCCACCGTCGACGAGGTCGGCAACGCGGTCGGCCGGACCGGCACCGGTGACGGCCCGACCGTGGTGCTGCTCAGCCACGTGGACACCGTCCCCGGAGACGTCGAGGTACGCCGCACCGGCGACGCGCTGTTCGGCCGCGGCTCGGTGGACGCCAAGGGCCCGCTGGCCGCCATGGTGTCGGCCGCCGCCCGCGCCCGGGACTTCCCCGGCACCCTGGTGGTGGCCGGCGTGGTCGAGGAGGAGACGCCCGGCTCGCGCGGGGCCATGCACGTGCGCCGAACCTGGCGACAGCCGGACGCGCTGATCGTGGGGGAGCCCAGCGGCTGGCAGAACATCGTCGTCGGCTACAAGGGCAAGCTCGACCTGCGCTACCGCGTCTCGCGCCCCGCCACCCACCCCAGCAACCCGGCCGAGAAGGCGTCCGAGGCCGCGGCCGCCTTCTGGCACGACGCGCTCGCCGCCGCCGGGCCCGACCCCAGCCACGCGGTCTTCGACCGGCCCGGGGTCACCCTGGTGTCGATCAGCGGCGACCTGGAGGACGCCGTGCTGGAGCTGAGCTACCGCACCCCGCCCGGCTTCGACGAGGAGGCCCTGCGCACCCGGCTGACGGCTGCTTTGCGGGGCGGGGATCTGGATACGCTCAACAGCGTGTCAGCCGTCCGCAGCCCCCGCCGCGACCCGGTCGTCCGGGCCCTGTCGGCCGCGATCCGCCGTACCGGCGGCGCGCCCACGCCCGTGCTGAAGACCGCCACCTCCGACATGAACACGCTGGCCGAGGTGTGGCCGGTCCCGATGGCGACCTACGGGCCCGGCGACAGCGACCTGGACCACTCGGACCACGAGCACATCCTGCTCGCCGACTACCTGCGCGGCATCGACGTACTCGGCGGCGCGCTCGCCGAGTTCGCCGAGTCGTCCGCGTTAGCCCGGTCCGGGTCCGGCGGCGCGGTGGCGGCCCGGCCGGCTCCCGTACTCACCGCACACCCCGGAGGCCCCACGTGAACGCCCCCACCCCGTCCGGGCCCGCCGGCCACCCGTCCCTTCTACTCCTCTCCAGCCCACCACACGTAGAGGAAGCTCGGATGCCCTCCTCC
>NZ_PVLV01000455.1 GCF_002982015.1 Streptomyces solincola | reverse complement strand
CGGTGCCAACTGGCAGCCGATGGTCGACAAGGGCACCGCCCCGGTCTACCCGGGATAGGCCGGGGCGGGCAGGGACGTGGCGCAGGGCAGGCCGGGCAGGGCCGTGGCGCAGGGCAGGCCGGGCCCGGCTGGTCGGAACGCGGCCGCCGGGTCCCGGCCCCGGGTCACGGCCACGACCGCCGAGGAGCCGCCGACGGCCCTTGGCGACGGCCGCCGCCGCTGCCGACGATCCCTGCCAGTGACCCTGCCCAGGAGCCGCCGGCGGCCCCTGGGCAGCGGCCTTCTGTGACCCCTGACAGTGTGTGGCGACGGGCCCTTGGCGACGGTTTTCCACAGGGGTGGTCAGTGCGGGTGGGTACTGCCACCGTGGGGCCATGAGCGAGTGGTGGAGCGAGATCGGCGGGCTGGTGCTGCCCGCGAGCTGCGCGGGCTGCGGGCGGCCGGGGCCGCGGGGCCGCCCGCGGGTGGGCCGCACGCAGGTGTGCGAGGGCTGCGCGCGGAGGCTGTACGGGGAGGGGGCCCGGCGGGTGTGGCCGGCGCCCGAGCCGGCCGGGCTGCCCCCGGTGTTCGCGTCGGCTCCGTACGCGGACTCCTGCCGCGCGCTGCTGCTCGCCCACAAGGAGCGGGGTGTCCTGCCGCTGGCCCGTCCGCTGGGCGCCGCGCTCGCGGCCGCCGTACGGGCTGCCGTCCGCTGCGGGCGGGCGCGGGAGGGGCCGGTGCTGCTGGTGCCGGTGCCGTCGGCGCGGCGGGCCGTCCGGGCGCGGGGGCATGACCCAGCCCGGCGGATCGCGGCCGCCGCGGCGGCGGAGCTGCGGGCGGCCGGAAGGCCCGCGCGGGTGCTGCCGGTGCTGCGCCAGCGCCGTCCGGTGGCGGACCAGGCGGGTCTGACGGCCGGGGAGCGGCTGGCCAACATGGGCGGGGCGCTGGAGGCGGCCGTCGGCGCGGGACGGCTGCTCGCCCGAGGGCGACCGGTGCTGGTGGACGATCTGATGACCACCGGGGCCACCCTCGCGGAGGCCGCCCGGGCGGTGCGGGCCGCACCGGCAAACGACGTCCGGGGTGTTCAGCAGAGGGACGGGCAGGGGATGGGCACCGGCCGGAGGGGCGCGCACCGGTCGGCCGCCCGTCGGCGGGAGGCCGCGCCGGGGGCGGAAAGCGCTTCTCACGGCGGTGATCGCGGGCTTACCGCGGCGGTCGTTTGCGCTCCGCCCATCTCCTTCGAATTAAACCGGAAGTGACGGGGAACTTGCATCCTTGCAGGTGGCGAGAGCCGAAAAACACCTGATCGGAGACAGGTGCGGACAGCGGGTGCCGATACCCGCTCCTGCGAGCTATGTTCGGACGTGAGGAAAGGCGAAAGCCGCGCTTCACGTGACGTGCTGTGTTGTGCCGGGCTCCGGCGCAGGTCAGTGCGGGTACGACTGGTGAGGTGGGGGGCTCGCCCACGGGGGAGGAGGAGGTCGAGTCGCCAAGTCCATGACTCCGGCGCTCACCGGGGTCTGGTGCAAGAGGAAATGCTCGCCGGCCGGTGGGCCGGCGCAAGCTATCCGGGAACGGAGTTCTGCGTGGACATCGTCGTCAAGGGCCGCAAGACCGAGGTACCCGAGCGGTTCCGTAAGCACGTGGCCGAGAAGCTGAAGCTGGAGAAGATCCAGAAGCTCGACGGCAAGGTGATCAGCCTCGACGTCGAGGTGTCCAAGGAACACAACCCGCGGCAGGCCGACCGGTCCGACCGCGTGGAGATCACACTCCACTCCCGAGGCCCGGTGATCCGGGCGGAAGCCGCCGCTGCCGACCCCTACGCGGCGCTCGACCTCGCCACCGGCAAGCTGGAGGCGCGGCTGCGCAAGCAGCACGACAAGCGCCACACCCGCCGCGGCTCGGGCCGGCTGTCCGCCGCGGAGGTCGCCGACCGGGTGCCCGGTGTGGCGAGCCTTGGAGCTGACGGCACCATCGTCACCGAGGCCGAGGACGTCGTTCCGACGACCCGGATCGGCTCCCTGGAGGTACAGGGCGAAGGCCCGCTCATCGTTCGCGAGAAGACCCACACGGCCGCTCCGATGACCCTCGACCAGGCTCTCTACGAGATGGAGCTGGTCGGGCACGACTTCTACCTGTTCGTCGACTCCGAGACGAAGCACCCCAGTGTGGTCTACCGGAGGCACGCCTACGACTACGGTGTCATCCACCTCGAGAGCGACCCGCTGGCCGGCACGGAGCCCGGTGGCGCCGGCGGCGCGCTCGGCGGCTGACGGCGGCTGACCGCCGGCTGTCCACCCCGGCCCGGTGCCTCGACGTGCCCCTGGAGCGCCCCTCGTGCGCCCCGGGGGCACCACCGTGCCACCGCGGGATCACCGTTCCGCCTCCCGGACGTGGAATCATGTCCGCACACGTCAACCATTGCCCCGGTGAACGAGGTTGACGGTTGAACCGCAAGCGTCAGGCGATGCCTGCAGGGGAGGAACGATGGCGGACAGCTTCGGCCCGGTGCACTACCGGGGCGGCTCCGACGCCCCGAGGAGCGGACCCGGCGCCGCGCGCGAGACCGACGGCCGTGACAGCCGTGATGCCGAGGAGCGTGAGTCCGAAGACAGGGCGGGAGGCGGGTCGCGGCGGGACGAACCGATCCGCGTCCTCGTCGTGGACGACCACGCGCTCTTCCGCCGCGGGCTGGAGATCGTCCTGGCCCACGAGGAGGACATCGAGGTCGTCGGCGAGGCAGGAGACGGCGCCGAGGCCGTCGACAAGGCCGCCGACCTGCTTCCCGACATCGTGCTGATGGACGTGCGGATGCCCCGTCGCGGCGGCATCGAGGCGTGCACCACCATCAAGGAAGTCGCCCCCAGCGCCAAGATCATCATGCTGACGATCAGCGACGAGGAAGCCGACCTCTACGAGGCCATCAAGGCGGGCGCCACCGGCTACCTGCTCAAGGAGATCTCCACCGACGAGGTGGCCACCGCCATCCGCGCGGTGGCCGACGGCCAGTCGCAGATCAGCCCGTCGATGGCGGCCAAGCTGCTCACCGAGTTCAAGTCGATGATCCAGCGCACCGACGAACGCCGGCTGGTCCCCGCGCCCCGGCTGACCGACCGGGAGCTGGAGGTGCTCAAGCTGGTCGCCACCGGGATGAACAACCGCGACATCGCCAAGGAGTTGTTCATCTCGGAGAACACCGTCAAGAACCACGTACGCAACATCCTGGAGAAGCTCCAGCTCCACTCCCGGATGGAGGCCGTGGTGTACGCGATGCGGGAGAAGATCCTGGAGATCAGGTAGGGCTGCGGGGCTGGCCCGGCCGCCCTCCGCGGCGCCGGGCGCGCCCCCGGCGCCCTCGCCCCCCGCCCTCAGCGGGCGGCGGCCAGGGCGGCGGTCAGCGGGGCCGCCAGCTCGGTGCGGTCGACGCGCTCCACGCGTACCGCGTCGCAGCCGACCCACTCCGCGGCCTCGCGCAGCGCCTGCGCCATCGGGGCCACCGCCTTCGCCGAGTCCAGCGACACCTGCCTGGCCACCAGCGTCCGCCCCTCCCGCGCAGGGTCGACCCGGCCCAGCAGCCGCCCGCCCGCCAGCAGCGGCATCGCGAAGTAACCGTGTATCCGCTTCTGCCGCGGTACGTACGCCTCCAGGCGGTGGGTGAAGCCGAAGATCCGCTCGGTGCGCGCCCGCTCCCAGATCAGCGAGTCGAACGGCGACAGCAGAGTGGTGCGGTGCCGCCCGCGCGGCGCGCTCTCCAGCGCCGCCGGATCCGCCCAGGCCGGCTTCTCCCAGCCCTCCACCCGCACCGGGACCAGCCCCGAGGCCTCGACCACGGCGTCGAACTGCTCGCCCTTGAGTCGGTGGTAGTCCGCGATGTCGGCCCGGGTGCCCACCCCGAGCGACTGCCCGGCGAGCCGCACCAGGCGGCGCAGGCACTCGGCGTCGTCCAGCTCGTCGTGCAGCAGCTCCGCCGGGATGGCGCGCTCGGCCAGGTCGTACACCCGCTTCCAGCTTCGCCGCTCGGTGCAGACCACCTCGCCGTACATCAGCGCGCGCTCGACGGCGACCTTGGACGCCGACCAGTCCCACCACTCGCCGCCGTTCTTCGCGCCGCCCAGCTCGGTGGCGGTCAGCGGGCCCTCGGCGGTGAGCTGCTTGATCACCGCCTCGTACGCGCCCTCCGGCAGGTCGTGGTGCCACTGCGGGCGGGCGCGGTACGCGCGCCGGCGGAAGGCGAAGTGCGGCCACTCCTCCACCGGCAGGACGCAGGCGGCGTGCGACCAGTACTCGAAGGCGCGGCCGCCGGTCCAGTACGCCGCGTCCACCGCCGTACGCCCCACGCCGCCGAGCCGGGCGTAGGGCACCAGCTCGTGCGAGCGGGCCAGCACCGAGATGGTGTCGAGCTGCACCGCGCCCAGGTGCCGCAGCACCCCGCGTACACCGGCCCGGCGGTCCGGCGCGCCCAGCAGCCCCTGGGCGCGCAGCGCGATCCGGCGGGCCTCGTCGGCGGACAGTTCGGCGAGCGGAGGCGGCGTCGTCGTCATGGTGGGCACGATAGACCTCCGCACTGACAGCCCGGCCGGCAGCGAAGGGTTCCGGCCGGGAGGCGCGATCAGCCGGTGGCGGGGAGGTACGGGAAGGGGCTCGGGAGCCCGAGGTCGGAGGGGAGCAGGGAGCCGGTCCAGCAGTCCCGCAGCGTGCCGGCCTGGTACAGGGCGGCCCGCTGGACGCCCTCGACGGTGAAGCCGGCGCGCTCGGCGGTGCGCCGGGAGGCGGTGTTGCCCACCTCGGCCCGCCAGTCCAGCCGGGGGCAGCCCAGGTCGGTGAACGCCCAGCGGGCCAGCGCCCGTACCGCCTCCGTCGTGACACCGCGGCCGCGGTGCGCGGCGCCGGTCCAGTAGCCGACCTCCCAGTAGCCGGGGCGCGGGTGGTGGACGGCGGCGGCGCCGAGCGGAGGGCCGCCCCGCGCCGGCCGGACGGCGAAGGTGAACTCGGTCTCGTGCGACCAGCCGTCCGGGGCCGTCCGCCGCACGAAGGACTCGGCGTGCTCGTGGGCGTACGGGGAGGGGATCGCCGTCCAGCGCCGGATCGCCGGGTCCTGGCAGGCGGCGTGCACCGCGGCGGCGTCCTCGGGGGTGAAGGCGTCCAGCAGCAGCCGTGCGGTGGTCAGTCTCACGGGGTCCATGACGGGATTGTGGTCGTCGTACGGGCGTGCGACGAACGGATGCGCAAGGGGCGGCACCTTCCGGGCCTCCCGCGCGTTCTCCTGGCAAGGCGGTGTGCCGTCACGGCGCCCGGCTGTGGTACGCGGCGGTGTGCGGACCTCCCGGCGCGGCGGCGTCCTCGCTTACGATGGCCGATGCGGTAGGGCCCACCTGCCGTGCCCGTGCCAGCGTCCGTGACCACCGTCAGGGACCGACCCAGTGCCAGGCCCGACCGGCAAGGAGACCAACCTCAGTGTCCGTCTTCAACAAGCTCATGCGTGCAGGCGAAGGCAAGATCCTGCGCAAACTGCAACGCATCGCGGACCAGGTCAACTCCATCGAAGAGGACTTCACCGGCCTCTCCGACGCCGAGTTGCGCGCGCTCACCGACGAGTACAAGCAGCGCTTCGAGGACGGCGAGACCCTCGACGACCTGCTGCCCGAGGCGTTCGCCACCGTCCGCGAGGCCGCCAAGCGGACGCTGGGCCAGCGCCACTACGACGTCCAGATCATGGGCGGCGCCGCGCTGCACCTCGGCTATGTCGCCGAGATGAAGACCGGTGAGGGCAAGACCCTCGTCGGCACCCTGCCCGCGTACCTCAACGCGCTGTCCGGCAAGGGCGTGCACCTGATCACGGTCAACGACTACCTGGCCCAGCGCGACTCCGAGATGATGGGCCGGGTCCACAAGTTCCTGGGCCTGGAGGTCGGCTGCATCCTGGCGAACATGTCGCCGGCGCAGCGCCGCGAGCAGTACGCCTGCGACATCACCTACGGCACGAACAACGAGTTCGGCTTCGACTACCTGCGCGACAACATGGCCTGGTCGAAGGACGAGCTGGTCCAGCGCGGCCACAACTTCGCCTGCGTGGACGAGGTCGACTCGATCCTGGTCGACGAGGCCCGTACGCCGCTGATCATCTCCGGCCCGGCCGACCAGGCCACCAAGTGGTACGGCGACTTCGCCAAGCTGGTGACCCGCCTCACCCGCGGCGAGCCGGGCAACCACCTCAAGGGCCTGGAGGAGACCGGCGACTACGAGGTCGACGAGAAGAAGCGCACGGTCGCCATCCACGAGTCCGGCGTCGCCAAGGTCGAGGACTGGCTGGGCATCGACAACCTCTACGAGTCGGTCAACACCCCGCTCGTCGGCTATCTGAACAACGCCATCAAGGCGAAGGAACTGTTCAAGAAGGACAAGGACTACGTCGTCATCGACGGCGAGGTCATGATCGTCGACGAGCACACCGGCCGTATCCTCGCCGGCCGCCGCTACAACGAGGGCATGCACCAGGCGATCGAGGCGAAGGAAGGGGTGGACATCAAGGACGAGAACCAGACCCTCGCCACGATCACCCTGCAGAACTTCTTCCGCCTCTACGACAAGCTCTCCGGCATGACCGGTACGGCGATGACCGAGGCCGCCGAGTTCCACCAGATCTACAAGCTCGGCGTCGTGCCCATCCCGACCAACAAGCCGATGGTCCGCAAGGACCAGTCCGACCTGATCTACCGCACCGAGGTGGCCAAGTTCGCCGCGGTCGTGGACGACATCGCGGACAAGCACGAGAAGGGCCAGCCGATCCTGGTCGGCACCACCTCGGTCGAGAAGTCCGAGTACCTCTCGCAGCAGCTCAGCAAGCGCGGTGTGGCGCACGAGGTGCTCAACGCCAAGCAGCACGACCGGGAGGCGACGATCGTCGCCCAGGCCGGGCGGCGCGGCGCGGTGACCGTCGCCACCAACATGGCCGGCCGAGGCACCGACATCAAGCTCGGCGGCAACCCCGACGACCTCGCCGAGGCGGAGCTGCGCCAGCGTGGCCTGGACCCGGTCGAGCACCAGGAGGAGTGGGTCGCCGCCCTGCCGGCCGCGCTGGAGAAGGCGGAGCTGGCGGTCAAGGCCGAGTCCGACGAGGTCCGCGACCTCGGCGGGCTGTACGTGCTGGGCACCGAGCGCCACGAGTCGCGCCGGATCGACAACCAGCTCCGCGGCCGCTCCGGCCGTCAGGGCGACCCGGGCGAGTCGCGCTTCTACCTGTCGCTCGGCGACGACCTGATGCGCCTGTTCAAGGCGCAGATGGTCGAGCGCGTCATGGCCATGGCCAACGTGCCGGACGACGTGCCGATCGAGAACAAGATGGTCACCCGGGCCATCGCCTCCGCGCAGTCGCAGGTCGAGCAGCAGAACTTCGAGACCCGTAAGAACGTCCTGAAGTACGACGAGGTGCTCAACCGGCAGCGCGAGGTCATCTACGGCGAGCGCCGCCGCGTCCTGGAGGGCGAGGACCTGCACGAGCAGGTGCAGCACTTCATGAACGACACCATCGACGCCTACATCCAGGCCGAGACGGTCGAGGGCTTCGCCGAGGACTGGGACCTGGACCGGCTGTGGGGCGCCTTCCGGCAGCTCTACCCGGTGAAGGTGACCGTCGAGGAGCTCGAGGAGGCGGCCGGCGACCGCGCCGGGATCACCTCCGACTTCATCGCCGAGTCCATCAAGGACGACGTCCGCGAGCAGTACGAGGCGCGCGAGAAGCAGCTCGGCTCGGAGATCATGCGCGAGCTGGAGCGGCGCGTGGTGCTCTCCGTGCTGGACCGCAAGTGGCGCGAGCACCTCTACGAGATGGACTACCTCCAGGAGGGCATCGGCCTGCGCGCCATGGCGCAGAAGGACCCGCTGGTGGAGTACCAGCGCGAGGGCTTCGACATGTTCACCGCCATGATGGAGGGCATCAAGGAGGAGTCCGTCGGCTACCTGTTCAACCTGGAGGTCCAGGTCGAGCAGCAGGTCGAGGAGGTCCCGGTGGACGAGGCCGCGGCCCGCCCCTCGCTGACCAAGGAGGACGCCGTGCCGGCGGGCGCCGGGCGGCCGGAGATCCGCGCCAAGGGCCTGGACGCGCCGCAGCGCCCGGACCGGCTGCACTTCTCCGCCCCGACGGTGGACGGCGAGGGCGGCGTGGTCGAGGGCGACTTCGACAACGACCCCTCCGGGGCCACCGCCGGCTCCGACGGCCTGACCCGCGCCGAGCGCCGCAAGGCCCAGAAGGGCGGGCGTCGCCGCAAGAAGTGATCCCGGACCCGGACCGGCGGACGGCCCTCGGGGCCGGGTACGAGGCCGAGGGCCTGTACCCGGCCCCGAGGGCCGTTGTCGTTGCCTAGGGGGTTGGGCCCGGTGCTTCTCGATCGCACGGTCCAGCTCGGCCAGGCCGTGCAGCACCTCCCGGGCGTACGGCGGCAGGACCTCACCCAGAGGTGTGACGCCCCCCAGGGGGCTCCGCTCGAAGACCGCCCCGCCCGCCACGGCCTCGATACGGCGCAACTGCGCGCTCAGCGCCGGCTGGGAGAGACCCATCAGGTGCGCCGCCTTGTCGAGGCTGCCGGCCGCGGCCACCGCCTCCAGGCACCGAAGACGCCGCGCCTCCAGGTCCATGCCAGGAGTATGGGCGCGACCTGCCCGCCGGACCAGGTGAGTCGCGACGCGCGGGCCCGCGGGGCCGGGCGGGGGGTCGTGCTGCCCCGTACCCGGCCCCGCGGGCGTCCGCGGGGCCCGCCGGGTCAGTCGTCGGTGAGGGTGCGGCTGAGGAGGGGGAGCAGGCGGTCCCAGTGGCGACTGAGCGCCTCGGGGTCGTGGGCGTCGGTGTCGGCCATGGTGAAGCCGTGGACGGTGCCGGGGTGGACCTCGGTGGTGTAGTCGACGCCGGCGGCGTCCAAGGCCTGCTCCAGCTCTTCCCGCCGGGCCGTGGGCAGGTCGCCTTCGGCGAGGCCCAGGTAGACCTCGGCGGTCAGGTCGGCGACCACCCGGTGCGGGCTGTCGGGGGCGTCGGTGACCAGGGCGCCGGGGTGGAAGCCGGCGACGGCGGCCACCCGGTCGGGGTGCGCGGCCGCCGTGCGCACCGCCAGCACGGCGCCCAGGCAGTAGCCGACCGCGGCGACCGGCCCGGCGCCGACCTCGGGCTGCTCGGCGAGGAAGCGGAGGTAGGCGTCGGCGTCCCGCAGGGCGCGCTCGGCGGTGTGCGCCTCGTACAGCGGCATCAGCCGGGCGAAGACCCCGGGCCGGGCCTCCTCGGTGATGTGCGCGGGGAGGTCGGTCACCGGAGCCGGACCGTGCCGGTAGAACAGGTTGGGGACGAGCACGTAGTAGCCGTGCCCGGCCAGCTCGCTCGCCATCTTCTCCAGCGTCGGCCGCACCCCGAAGACGTCCGTGTGGAGGAGTACCGCCGGGTGGCGGTGGCCGTCGTCGGGGAAGGCGGCGAAGGCGTCGGCGCGGCCGTCCGGGGTCGGGACGTACAAGGTCTTGGTGGGAATGACGGTGGTTCCTTCCTGGGATGGTGTGACCTGGGGACGTCTTCCCCGTAAGGGGCTCATCCGTGCGTGGTGCCGAGTTCGACCGCGGCGCAGCGCCAGCGCCGGTCGGTTCCCAGCTCCAGGCGGAAGGCCATGGCGCGGACCTGTTCGCCCGCGGCGACGCTGGCGTACGCCTCGACCACGCTGTCGCCCAGCTTGTGGCCGCCGCAGCGGCGGACCGTCGGGCGGGTCCCGCGGCCGCGCAGCGGGGTGCCCGGGGCGAGCCGGACCAACTGCTCGTACGCCTCGCCGACGGTCTGGCCCAGCATCCAGTGCACCGGGCGTTCGCCGCTGAGGACGGCGAGCAGGCGTTCGGCGAAGAGGTGGTGGGGCGGGGGG
>NZ_PVLV01000454.1 GCF_002982015.1 Streptomyces solincola | reverse complement strand
CCCCTCCACCGCCGCCCGCTCCAACCCCCGGCAGCAGCGCCCGCAGCGAGTCGATGTGCTCCCGCTGCGCCTCCACCTGCACCGTCAGGCTGCGCGCCCGCTCCTCCGCCAGCTCCAGCCGGTGTTCCGCGCGCTCCCGCTCCGCCCGCTCCCGCTCCCGCTCCCGCTCCCGCTCCCGCTCCAGTGCCGCCCGCAGCGCCGCCGCGTCGTCGAGCACCTGACCGTGCCCGGCGGCGGACACCCCGCCCGGCACCGTCGGCGCGCTCGGTACCAGGTCCGGGGGAGCGGGCGCGTCCAGCGTGAATCCGGCGGCCAGCAGATCCTCAACGGGGACCATCCACCCGCGAGTCGGGTCCTCGTACGCGCCGGGGAACTCGCCGCTCTCGCGGCGGCGGCGGATGGTGCTGCGGCTGACGCCGCAGGCGGCGGCAGCCTCTCGCTGATTCAGCAGGGGGCGCGGCATGCGCTCATCCTCCAATACCGGCCATTCGCAGGCTCACAGGACCGTCCGATATCGCCAGTGACCCAGTAGCAGCGACGCCGTTCCCACTGTGAGCACAGGTGATCGTCCGTCAGAAAGCCAAAGCGGTCGAATACCTGTACGGACTGTGATTTCTTGATCACTACCACGGATGAACGGGGGAGTCGGTGGCGAAGAAGCGGACCAGCAGTGATGCCGAGGACGAGTTGTGGGGGCAGGCGGCCGGGGCGATCGGGGCGCTGGTCATCGTGACCGGCATCCTGGTCGCTATCAGGGACAAGCTCGGCTTGTCCTGGGGTGCGACGGTGCTCCTGGTGGCCGGCGTGCTGGTCGCGCTCGGCTACGCGGCCTGGAGGACGCGCACCTGGCTGCTCGCCCGCTGGCGCTCCGTCCCCGAACCCGCCGCCGGCCCGGCGGACCAGGCGGTCGAGGAGGCCGGCCCGCCGGTCCGCCCGCACCCGCTCCTGACCACCGCGTTCACCAAGGCCGGCGTCATCAAGGTCGACCAGGTCATCGACGCCGACGAGGTCACCGTCACGCAGGTTTCCACCGGCAGGATTTACGAGTTCCTACTGCCTGAGGGCGGCAAATTCGAGGACGTGGAAAACCGTCTGGCGGCCGTGGCAGGAATGTTCCGCGCCACCCGCCTGCACTTGAAGGTCGAGCGCAGCCGCCGCGAGGAGCGGCGCGTGAAGCTCCTGGTGTTGGATGACCCGCCTTTCACCCGGCCCTTTCCTGCGCCAACCCGTCAGGAGATCAAGGCGCACGGCGGTGTCCCGCTGGGACATGAAATCACCGGTCAGGTTTTCGGCGTTGAGACCCTGGATAAGGCGTCCATGCTGGTGGCCGGTATGAGTCAGACCGGTAAAACGACTCTGGTCAACGGAATGGTGACCTGTCTGCTCATCGCCTACGAGAGCTTTGATCTCTACCTCGTGGACGGAAAACTCGCTGGATTCGCGCACTTCTCCAGCGCGTGCGCGCGCTTTGAGGCGTCGGACGATCCGGCCGTCTTCGAAAGCGTGCTGGATGAGCTGAACGGGCGCGTGGAAAAGCGCTATACGAGGATGCAGGAGGCCAAGCAGAATCGTCAGCCGGCCCCGCGGTTCAAACCCGTCATCCTCATCGTGGACGAAGTGGCTGACTTCTTCGCCGACGATGGCACGCAGAAGGGTCGGGACCGGGCGGCCCGTATCACCGAAAAGGCGCGCAAGCTGACCGCCAAGGGCCTGGAGGCCGGGGTTTCCGTTGTGTTGATGACGCAGCGTCCCGACCGGGAGGCCATTCCGGTGAAAGTGCGTAGTCAGCTCCAATACCGGCTGTGCTTGTATGTGGATTCCAGCGGCACGGCAAAGGTGGCGCTGGGGGACAACTACTTTGATAGCGTAGCGCCGATCCACCCGAAAAGCCTTGACCCGGGAATCAAGGGGCAGGCCGTCCTTTTCGCGCGGGGGACTTCCACCCTCATCCGTGGATTCGACTTCCCGGAATCCTTCATGTGGCACGTCGTAGACGAAGCGGCCGCGCGGCTCCAAAAAAGCCCGAAGGGGGCGGCGGCACCGGAAACCGCCCCGGCGTCGCCGGTGGATCAAGCTATCGCCGTGCTGCAAGAAAGGGAGGTCGATTTCATGCCCACAGCAGAGCTGGCACCGCTGCTCGGAATCGAAGAGACCGACCCGATCGCACGCGGAAAGCGCCTCAGCAAACTCCTCGGAGTGCAGGCGCACAGGACCAGCTCGGGCGCACGGGGCTACCTCCTGACGGACCTGGCGGCCGCCGCGGACGACGGCTCGTAAGCGTCACCGAGCACCGTCAGAGCACCGTCAAAGGCTCCGTCAGACCACCGTCAGGGCTCCGTCAGTCCTGACGGACGCTCCGTCAGGACTGACGGAACGATGACGGAGTCCAATGACGGACCTGACCAGCGAAAACCAGCAAATGACGGGATGGAGGAGTTTCGCCGTGAGAGCCCCTACGGCCGCGATTCTCGCGGTAGGCGCCACTGCCGCCGTCGCGGGAGCCGCCCTGCTCCAGGCGGCCGGCGAGGACCCCGTGGGCGCGGCCCTGAGCCTGGCCGTCCCCAGCGAGTACCAGGACCTCGTCGAGGAGGCCGGCCGCACCTGCCCGGAAGTCACGCCGGATCTTCTCGCCGCCCTCCTGTCACAGGAATCGAGATTCGACCCTGAAGCACAGAGCCCGGCCGGAGCGCAAGGCATCGCGCAATTCATGCCCTCCACCTGGGAATCCCACGGAATCGACGGAAACAGCGACGGAAAGCGGGACGTCTGGGACCCCGAAGACGCTATCCCGTCCTCCGCTCGATACCTGTGCACCGTCGCTGAGGAAGTCTCGGACGTGCCCGGGGACAAGCAGCAAAACATGCTGGCCGCCTACAACGCCGGAAGCGGCGCGGTGAAGAAGTACGGCGGGATACCGCCGTACAAGGAGACCCAGACCTACGTCCGCGCCATCACCGACGCCTCCAAGCAGCCGTCCGGCTCCGGCCGCATAGTGAGCGGCGGGCAGGCGAAAACCGCGATCTCCGCCGCCGAGAAAATGATCGGAAAGCCCTACTCCTGGGGCGGCGGAAACGCCGCCGGGCCTTCCACGGGCATCTGCTGCTCTCCGAGCGGAAAATCCGGCGCGAGTATCACCGGATTCGACTGCTCGGGACTCACGCTCTATGCCTACGCGAAAGCGGGGATCACCCTTCCCCGAACGGCCGCCGCACAATACGCCGCCTCCCGCAGGATTGATTTCAAGCAGGCCCGCCCCGGAGACCTGATCTTCTACGGCTCCAGTGCCGCCGCCGGAATACACCACGTCGGAATCTACGTCGGCGGACCGTACATGATCGACGCACCCCGCCCCGGCACTCAGGTCCGCTACTCCCGAATCGACTCAATGGACGACCTTTACGCCGTCGCCCGCCCCGTACACGCATCAAGCAAGGAGATCTGATAATGAGCGAATTCGGCCTTCTCGCTGCTCCCATCGACATGTCCAAGGGATTCGTGGACTTTTTCGACACCATCGGCCTGACCGGCGAGGGGCTGGTGACGAAGGGAATCGCCGCCGTGATCGCGGTCATCGCCGTCCGCATGCTGCTCCAGCTCCCGCAGGACGCCAAAGCGGCGCTGCGCAAGGGCGGAATGGCGATCGGCACGCTTTTCGTCGCCGTCATCCTCGCCCTGTACGGGGACACCCTTTTCTCCACCGTGACGGACGCCGAGAAGCCGACCGCCAGCAGCTCCCAGAACAACTAGGACGACCATGCCCGATAAGCCTGGCTGCGAGCTGCTGAAGGGCCCGGCCTACGACATCTGCATGGCGAACGAGGAGGCCGGCCCGGACGGGGCCACCGGCTCCGGCGGCGGTGGGGGAGGCATGGCCGACGGGGCCGCCGACTCCGTCAGGAAGATGGCCGACAAGCTGATCACGCAGCTTCACGACTTGCTGGTCCCTGAGGAGGTGTGGGCCCCCGACCGGCCGGATTCGGTGATCTACGAACCGTTCCAGTGGCTGGGGCAGCACTTGGCGGTGGTGATCGCCACGGTGGTCGTCGTGGTGTGCGCGCTCACCGCCTGGCGGGGGGCGCCGCACCTGCGGCAGATGGGGACGTCGGTCGGCTCCGCCCTGGTGGCGATCATCGCCATGGGCGCGATCCCCGGCGCGGTCGACTTGCTGGCCAAGGCCGTCAGCTCGGCATTCACCGCCGCTTTCAACTCCAACGAGAGCACGTTGTTCGCGACCATCGGCACCGACATGAACGCAGCCGCCCGGACCCTGGACCCACTGCCGCTGCTGCTGATCGTCGCCGCGCTGGTGGTCGCCCTGGCGCTCGCCGGCCTGGTCTTCCTGTGTCGCCAGCTCGGCATCCTGGTGTTCGTCTGTCTCGCCCCGCTGGTGCTGGCGTCTCTGGCGCGCGGCGGGGACACCTCCGCCGTCCGGGCCTGGGCCGGCAGGCTGCTGGGGTTGATGTTCGCGCCGTTCGCCCTGCTGATCGTCGCCCCGTTCGTGGCGCTGGCCAAGGGCAACCTGGTCATGGACGGGGTGCTGCTGGTCGCCGCCGACGTGGTGATGCTGCGCATGATCTTCCACGGGGTGCCCTACTTCGGGCCGCGGATCGCCGGAAAGGTGCGCACGGTGGTGGAGCGTCACACCACCAACCGCCTGGTGAGGGACGTGGTCCGGGCCGGCGTGCCCACGTTCTACGAGCAGGAGAACTCCCCGCGGATCAGGACGGTGCCGACCCCGGGCCGCGCGGTCGCCCAGGACGGCGACCGGCTGTTGGCCGCCTACGGCATCCGGCAGCCAGCCCGGCCCGGTCGGCTCACCACGGACTCGGCCATCGCCCAGACGCACGAGAGCGCGGAGCGCTACGAGCGGATGCGCCGGGCCCGGCTCCAGTCCCGCGCTGCCGTCCAGGCGGCCGGCGGCGGTGCGCCGGCCGGGACGGGGCGGACGGTCCCGCAGGCCCGGCCGGCGTCGCCCGCCCCGCGCCCGGCCGGTCCGCCGGCGACGTCGCCAGGAGCCGGCCCGCAGCCGCCCGCCGGTCCGCCGCCCGCCGGTCCGCCGTTCCGGCCGTAGCCGCAGCGGCGCCCGCCTCCCGGGCCGGTGCCACTCGGCTCCGGCCCGTCCCCTGCACGACCCGCACCCGGAGGTTCCCCCGTGTACTCGCTGTCACCCGGCTACCGCGTCCCCGCGCTGCAACGGGGTCTGTCCCCGCTGGAGCGCGGACTGACGAAGGGAGTCGGGCTCGTCGGCGGCGGGTTGATGGCGTCGGCCATGATCACCCCGCCGCCGTTTTGGACGCTCGGCGCGGTGGGCGCGGCGGCCGCGCTGGTCAACTGGTCGCCGGGCCCCCGGTCGCTGGGCCGGTGGGCGGCGGTCGGCGGTCGGCGGCTGGTCGAGCGGACCGCGCCGGCCGCCATGACCCGTCCCGCTCGGGGCAGCGCGACGTCCACCTGGACGCTCTACCCGGACCACGGCACCATGCAAGACCCCTACCGGCGCACCCTCTGGCACGAGGCACTCGGCCGGGCACTGGCGTTCGCCGGCGGCCAGGCCCGCACGGCCGGCGTCCAGGTCCACGGCGCCTACCAGCGCACCACCACCGAGGACACCCACCACGCCCAGACTCTCTCCATCCACGTGCCGCGCGGACTGGTCGGCCAGCCTGACCGGCTCCTGGAGACCATCGCCGGGGAGTTCGCGGGCCTGGGCGCGCTGGCGCCGCTGGAGCCCGAACCGGCCCCCCAGGTAAGCGAGCGCGGACCCGGCTGGGTCGGTCTCGATACCGGCCGCTACGCGGTGACGGCCCGGATCACCGCGTGGCCGCAGGAGACCGACGGCGACCTGATGCCGCGTCTGCTCCTGGGCGCAGCCGCGGACTGGAGCCTGGGCGTGCTCTACCGGCCGCTCCCGGCCGGCCAGTCCCGCCGCTCCGCGAAGTGGCAGAGCGCCGCCGGCGAAGCCTTCACCACCGACACGATCAAAGCGGCGACACAGAGCCTGGCGAGCAGCGGCACCCAGGGCGCACTGGCGGCCGGCGCGGCGCTGGTGGACCTGGACGCCTACCTGACCGTGTGGGCCGACACCCCGGAAGAGATCGCGGAGGCCCGGTGGCGCGCCCACCTGGCCGCCGACCGGCACCGCATCCGCCTGGACTGGCTGCCCGGCCAGCAGCACCGCGCCTACCTGATGACCACCCCGCACGCCGCCTGCACCCGCAAGGGGGCCGTCCTGTGATCCGCCTGACCACCACCGCCGCTGCCGTCACCGCCCCGCTCCCGGCATCGGCCGCAGCGTTCCCCGGCATCCGCATCGGCCGCAGCGAGGTAGACGGCAGACCGTTCCACCTCTCGCCCGTCCAGGTCCCCGTCGAACTCCTGCCCTCCACCAGCAGCCTGGCGTTCGGCGGCCTCGGCTCCGGCAAGTCGGCCACCGCCAAAGCGCGGATCAGGCGGGAGATCCTGGAGCGCGGCCACCAGGCCGTCGTCGTCGACAGCTTCGGGGAGGACGCCGCCACGGGCGGGGAATGGGCGCCCCTGGTGCGCTCCCTCGGCGGCCAGATCATCAGGGCCGGTGACTTCACCCTGAATCCGCTCTCCGAGCTGCTGCCGCCCCAGGTACGCGAGCAGCTCGTCCGCTCGCTGATCCTGTCGGTGGAGCCGGCCGCGCTCACCCCCCACTCCACCCACGCCCTTCAACACGCCTTGACCCACCCCAAGGCCACCACGCTGACGGGGCTGGTGGATGCGCTGATCAGCCCGGAAGACGGCCGGTGGAGCGCGGAGCGGCTGACGGCGTGGGGCGAGCACGCGGCCATAGCGCTCAGCCGGTACACCGAAGGCTCCATGCGGGGCCTGTTCGACGGACCCGACGCCGGCCTGCCCCCCGCAGACCTACCGATCTTGTCCCTGGATTTCACCGCCCTGGACCGCAGTTCACCGGCCATCCCCTCACTGATGGCGGCCGTCGCGTGCTGGGCCGAACACGTCTGGCTGCCGCAGTCCACCGCCCCCCACCGGCACCTGGTCCTGGAAGAGGCGTGGGAGATCTTGCTGTCGCCCGCGACCGCCGGCCTGATGCAACGGCTACTGAAGAACTCCCGCAAGGCCGGCCTGTCCCTGGACTGCGTGATGCACACGCTGTCCGACCTCGGCAGCGGTCAGGCCCGAGACCTGGCCCGGCTCTGCGAAGTCGCCTACGTGGGCCGCCTGGGCCCCGAGGAGGCCGAAGCGGTCGGCGCGCTCCTTGGCCTGCCTGCCTGGGCCACCTCGCGGATCTCCACCCTGCTGCCAGGTCAAGCCGTGTGGAAGGTGGGTCCCTCCTACGTGGACATCGTGCACACCGTGCTCAACGAGGAGGAGGCGGCCCTCACCGACACTTCGACCCGCCGCCGCGCTGCGCAGCGGACACCGGACGCCGATGACGACGACCACGGCCAGGACGACCACGGCCAGGAGGACGACGGCGGCCAAGACGACGACCGGCACCGACCCCAGGACCGGGACGACGAGGAGGGCCCGGCCTCAGGCCCGTCGGGCCGTACCGGCCTGGACGCCCTGCTGGCGTACGACCAGGAGCCCGACGACCCCGACACCGCCCGCCCGCATCACTCCGAACCGGCGACCGCGCCCGTGCCCACCATGGACAGCCAGCACCAGGCCGCCATCGATGCCGCACGTGCCGGCCGCCTCTCCGAGGCCGCGGACCTCGCCGCGCTGGGGGAGCGGGCCGACATCCGGGCGTACGGCATCA
>NZ_PVLV01000453.1 GCF_002982015.1 Streptomyces solincola | reverse complement strand
AGGCGCAGGCCGACCGCTGGTTCATCGTGCTGCTGCCGGTGTCCCTGAGCCCGTACATCCTGGCCGCGGAGGACCTGTCCCTGTTCGGCCGCGACCCCTGGTGGCTCGTGGTCGTCAAGGCGGTCTTCTGCTTCGCCTTCCTCATGGTCACCGTGCTGTTCTCCATCGTGTGGGAGCGCAAGGTGGTCGCCTGGATGCAGCTTCGCATCGGGCCCAACCGGCACGGCCCCTGGGGCCTGCTCCAGTCGCTCGCCGACGGCGTCAAACTGATGCTGAAGGAGGACGTGATCGTCCGCCGCGCGGACAAGGCGGTCTACGTCCTCGCCCCGATCGTGGCCGCCATCCCGGCGTTCATGGCGATCGCGGTCATCCCCTTCGGCCCGGCCGGCAACGAGGTGTCGATCTTCGGCACCCGCACCACGATGCAGCTCACCGACCTGCCGATCGCGATGCTCTACATCCTCGCGGTCGCCTCGGTCGGCATCTACGGCATCGTGCTGGCCGGCTGGTCCTCCGGCTCCACCTACCCGCTGCTCGGCGGACTGCGCTCCTGCGCCCAGATGATCAGCTACGAGATCGCCATGGGCGCCGCGTTCGCCTCGGTGTTCCTCTACTCCGGCTCGATGTCGACCTCCACCATCGTGGAGGCGCAGGCCGACCGCTGGTTCATCGTGCTGCTGCCGGTGTCCTTCGTCATCTACGTGATCACCATGGTCGGCGAGACCAACCGGGCCCCGTTCGACATGCCGGAGTCCGAGGGCGACCTGGTCGGCGGCTTCAACACCGAGTACAGCTCCATCAAGTTCGCGATGTTCATGCTCGCCGAGTACGTGAACATGGTGACGGTCTCCGCGGTGTCGGTGACCCTCTTCCTCGGCGGCTGGCGCGCCCCCTGGCCGGTCTCCGGCTTCTGGGAGGGCGCCAACCACGGCTGGTGGCCGCTGCTCTGGTTCACCGTGAAGGTGCAGCTCCTGCTGTTCTTCTTCATCTGGTTGCGCGGCACCCTGCCCCGGGTCCGCTACGACCAGTTGATGAAGCTCGGCTGGAAGGTGCTGATCCCGGTCTCGGTGGTCTGGCTGATGCTGGTCGCCACCGTCCGCGCGCTGCGCAACGAGAACTACGACTTCACCGAGATCGTGCTGTACGTCGGCGGCGCGGTCATCGTCGTGCTGCTGCTCTCCTTCGTGGCCGACGCCTTCCGCGACCGCGGCAAGGGCGGCAAGGGCGAACCGGCGGACGCCGAACCGGCCGCCTTCGACCCGATGGCCGGCGGCTACCCCGTACCGCCGCTGCCCGGGCAGACCCTGCCACCGGTACCGCGCAGGCGTCCGCGGGGAGACCGCGAGCTGCTGGTCGGTGGCGGCCCCGATAGCCGTATGCAGAGTGACGGAAAGGAGGCTGACGGTGTCTGAGGACAAGTTCCAGAACCCGGTCGCCGGCTTCGGCGTGACCTTCAAGGCCATGTTCAAGAAGCGGCTGACCGAGCAGTACCCGGAGCAGGAGAAGACGACGGCGCCGCGCTTCCACGGGCGGCACCAGCTCAACCGGCACCCGGACGGGCTGGAGAAGTGCGTCGGCTGCGAGCTGTGCGCCTGGGCCTGCCCGGCCGACGCGATCTACGTCGAGGGCGCGGACAACACCGACGAGGAGCGCTACTCGCCGGGCGAGCGGTACGGCCGCGTCTACCAGATCAACTACGCCCGCTGCATCCTGTGCGGACTGTGCATCGAGGCGTGCCCCACCCGCGCGCTGACCATGACCAACGAGTTCGAACTGGCCGACAGCTCCCGGCAGAACCTCATCTACACCAAGGAGCAGCTCCTCGCCGGTCTGGAGGAGGGCATGGTCGACTCCCCGCACGCGATCTTCCCCGGCATGGACGAGCAGGACTACTACCGGGGCCTGGTCACCGAGGCCGCCCCCGGCACCGTCCCGCAGCAGGCCGTCTCCAAGGACGTCGACGCCCAGCCGCAGGAGGCCGCGGCCGACTTCGGCGAGGACGAGCCGGCGTCGAGGAAGGTGATCGAGGCATGAGCGCCGCACCCTCCCTCGCGGCGCTCGCCGCGTCGACCACCTCCACCGGCGAGGCCGTGCAGTTCTGGATCCTCGGCACCGTCGCCGTCATCGGCGCGCTGAGCACCATCCTGATGAGGAGGGCCGTGCACAGCGCCCTCTGCCTCGCCGGCACCATGATCATCCTGGCGGTGTTCTACCTCGCCAACGGCGCCTACTTCCTGGGCATCGTGCAGGTCGTCGTCTACACCGGCGCGATCATGATGCTGTTCCTCTTCGTGGTCATGCTGGTCGGCGTCACCGCCGCCGACTCGCTGAAGGAGAGCATCAAGGGCCAGCGCTGGCTGGCCGCGCTGTGCGCGCTCGGCTTCGGCGCCCTGCTGATCGCCGGCATCAGCCGCGCCTCGCTCGGCGCCTCCAACGGCCTGGCCGCCGCCAACGCCGGCGGGAACGTCGAGGGCCTGGCCGCGCTGATCTTCACCAAGTACGTCTTCGCCTTCGAGATCACCGGCGCCCTGCTGATCACCGCCGCCGTCGGCGCGATGGTCCTCACCCACCGGGAGCGCACCGAGAAGGCCGCCACCCAGCGGGAGCTGGCCGAGCGCCGGGTCCGCGAGGGCAAGCACCTGCCGCCGCTGCCCGCCCCCGGCGTCTACGCCCGGCACAACGCGGTGGACATCGCGGGGCTGCTGCCCGACGGCACCCCCTCGGAGCTGACCGTCAGCCAGACCCTGCGCGCCCGCGGCCAGGTCCGCGACGTGTCCACCGAGGCGCTGAACGACCTGAAGGCCCTGGAGCAGCGGTCCGAGGAGCGGCTCGGTCGCCGCCCGGCTCCGGCGCGCACCGCCCGCGGGGGCGCGGAGCACGAGGAGGAGAACGACCGGTGAACCCCGTCAACTACCTGTACCTGGCCGCGCTGCTGTTCACCATCGGCGCGACCGGGGTGCTGATCCGGCGGAACGCCATCGTGGTGTTCATGTGCGTGGAGCTGATGCTCAACGCCTGCAACCTCGCGTTCGTCGCCTTCTCCCGGATGCACGGCAACCTCGACGGCCAGATCATCGCCTTCTTCACGATGGTCGTCGCCGCCGCGGAGGTCGTCGTCGGGCTGGCGATCATCGTGTCGCTGTTCCGATCCCGCCACTCGGCCTCGGTCGACGACGCCAGCCTGATGAAGCTGTGAGGGGCTGAAACGTGGAGAACCTGATCGCGCTGCTCGTCGCGGCGCCCCTGCTCGGAGCGGCCGTCCTGCTGTGCGGCGGCCGCCGGCTGGACCGGTTCGGGCATCTGCTCGGCACCGCGCTGGCCGCCGCCTCCTTCGTCGTCGGGGCGGTGCTCTTCTTCGACATGCTGGGCCGCGGCGCGGAGGAACGCGCCCTGCACCAGACGCTGTTCGCCTGGGTGCCGGTGGAGGGCTTCCAGGCGAACATCGCCTTCCAGCTCGACCAGCTGTCGATGACCTTCGTCCTGCTGATCACCGGTGTCGGCACCCTCATCCACGTCTATTCCATCGGCTACATGGAGCACGACGAGCGCCGCCGCCGCTTCTTCGGCTATCTCAACCTCTTCCTCGCGGCCATGCTGCTGCTGGTGCTGGCCGACAACTACCTGCTGCTGTACTTCGGCTGGGAGGGCGTGGGCCTCGCCTCGTACCTGCTGATCGGCTTCTGGCAGCACAAGCCGTCCGCGGCGACCGCCGCCAAGAAGGCGTTCCTGGTCAACCGGGTCGGCGACATCGGCCTGTCCATCGCGATCATGCTG
The DNA here is from genome assembly GCF_002982015.1 of Streptomyces solincola. GTDB lineage: Bacteria > Actinomycetota > Actinomycetes > Streptomycetales > Streptomycetaceae > Streptomyces > Streptomyces solincola. The sequence goes on along the minus strand of NZ_PVLV01000453.1, from coordinate 7,537 downwards.
ATGTTCACCACCTTCGGCACCTTCACCTTCGGGCCGGTGTTCGAGCAGACCGGGCAGGCGGGCCAGGGCACCCTGACCGCCATCGGCCTGATGCTGCTGCTGGCCGCCTGCGGCAAGTCCGCGCAGGTGCCGCTTCAGTCCTGGCTGGGCGACGCGATGGAGGGCCCGACCCCGGTCTCGGCCCTGATCCACGCGGCCACCATGGTGACCGCCGGCGTCTACCTGATCACCCGCTCCGGCGCGATCTTCGACGCCGCCCCGGACGCGCAGCTCGCGGTCGTGGTGGTCGGCGCGGTGACGCTCCTGTTCGGTGCGATCGTCGGTTGCGCCAAGGACGACATCAAGAAGGCGCTGGCCGGCTCGACCATGTCGCAGATCGGCTACATGGTCCTCGCCGCCGGACTCGGCCCCATCGGGTACGTCTTCGCCATCATGCACCTGGTCACCCACGGCTTCTTCAAGGCCGGGCTGTTCCTGGGCGCGGGCTCGGTCATGCACGCCATGAACGACGAGGTCGACATGCGCAAGTACGGCGGCCTGCGGAAGTACATGCCGGTCACCTTCGTCACCTTCGGCCTCGGGTACCTCGCGATCATCGGCTTCCCGGGCCTGTCCGGCTTCTGGTCCAAGGACAAGATCATCGAGGCGGCGTTCGCCAAGGGCGGCGCGGAGGGCTGGATCCTCGGCGCGGTCACCCTGCTGGGCGCGGGCATCACCGCGTACTACATGACCCGCGTGATGCTCATGACCTTCTTCGGCGAGAAGCGCTGGCAGCCGGCCCCGGCCGCCGACGCCGCCACCGACGTCGAGCCCTCCGCCGACCACCGCCCCGGCGAGCTGCCGCACCCGCACGAGTCGCCCACGTCGATGACGCTCCCGATGATCGTCCTCGCCTTCGGCTCGGTCTTCGCCGGCGGCCTGTTCTCCCTCAACAGCGCCTTCGTGCACTGGCTGGAGCCGGTCACGAAGTTCGAGCACGGCCACCCGCCGGTCGGCGCCGCCGTCATCACCACCGCCACCATCGTGGTGCTGCTGATCGGCGTGGGGATCGCCTACGCCCAGTACGGCCGCAAGCCGGTGCCGGTCACCGCGCCGCGCGGCTCGCTGCTCACCCGGGCCGCCCGCCGCGACCTGCTCCAGGACGACTTCAACCACGTGGTCCTGGTCCGCGGCGGCGAGCACCTGACCCGCTCGCTGGTCTACCTCGACCACTCCCTGGTCGACGGGGTGGTCAACGGCACCGCCGCCTCCGTCGGCGGACTGTCCGGCCGGCTGCGCAGGCTGCAGAACGGCTTCGCCCGCTCCTACGCGCTCTCGATGTTCGGAGGTACGGCGGTGCTCATCGCCGCGACCCTGCTGATGAGGGGAGTGTGACCCGATGTCCTTCCCCCTGCTGACGGTGACCGCCGCCGTGCCGGCGCTCGGCGCGGTGCTCACCGCCGCCGTCCCCGCCGCCCGGCACACCGCCGCCAAATGGCTGGCGCTGCTGGTCTCGCTCGCCACCCTGGTGCTGGCCGCGCTCGTCGCGGTCCGCTTCGACCCGGGCGGCGCCCGCTACCAGCTCACCGAGTCGCACGCCTGGATCGCCGACTTCGGCGTCCGCTACGAACTGGGCGTGGACGGCATCGGGGTGGCGCTGATCGCGCTCACCGCGCTGCTGATGCCGTTCATCATCCTGGCCGGCTGGCACGACGCCGACCCGGACGAGACGTCGAACCGCCGCTGGCGGCCCACCCAGGGATTCTTCGCCCTGATCCTGGCCGTCGAGGCGATGGTGATCCTCTCCTTCGAGGCCACCGACGTCTTCCTCTTCTACATCCTGTTCGAAGCCATGCTCATCCCGATGTACTTCCTCATCGGCGGCTTCGGCGACCGCGCGCACTCCGGCAGCGACGAGAACGCCGCCGCCCAGCGCTCCTACGCGGCGGTGAAGTTCCTCCTCTACAACCTGGTCGGCGGCCTGATCATGCTCGCCGCCGTCATCGGCCTCTACGTGGTGGCGGGGAACTTCTCCCTCACCGAGATCGCCGAGGCGCGGGCGAGCGGCGAGCTGACCATGGCGACGAACACCGAACGCTGGCTGTTCCTCGGCTTCTTCTTCGCCTTCGCGGTCAAGGCCCCGCTGTGGCCGCTGCACACCTGGCTGCCCAACGCCATGGGCGAGTCCACCGCCCCCGTCGCCGTCCTGATCACCGCGGTCGTCGACAAGGTCGGCACGTTCGCGATGCTCCGCTTCTGCCTCCAGCTCTTCCCCGAGGCGTCAAAGTGGGCCACTCCGGTGATCGTGGTGCTGGCCCTGGTCAGCATCGTCTACGGCGCCCTGCTGGCGGTCGGCCAGCGCGACATCAAGCGCCTGGTCGCCTACGCCTCGATCTCGCACTTCGGCTTCATCATCCTGGGCATCTTCGCGATGACCAGCCAGGGCCAGAGCGGCGCGACCCTCTACATGGTCAACCACGGCATCTCCACCGCCGCGCTGATGCTGGTCGCCGGCTTCCTGATCACCCGCCGCGGCTCGCGCCTGATCGCCGACTACGGCGGCGTCCAGAAGGTGGCCCCGGTCCTGGCCGGCACCTTCCTGATCGGCGGTCTGGCCACCCTCTCCCTTCCCGGACTGGCCCCGTTCGTCTCCGAGTTCCTGGTGCTGGTCGGCACCTTCGCCCGCTATCCCGCGGCCGGCATCGTCGCCACCGTGGGCATCGTGCTCGCCGCGCTCTACGTCCTGGTCCTCTACCAGCGCACGATGACCGGCCCGGTGAAGCCCGAGGTCCGGGCCATGCCCGACCTCAAGGCCCGCGAACTGGTCGTCATCACGCCCCTGATCGCCCTGCTGCTCTTCCTGGGCGTCTTCCCCAAGCCGCTGACCGAGATCGTCGATCCGGCCGTGCGGCACACCATGTCCGACGTCCAGCAGAAGGACCCCCGGCCCGAAGTGGAGGCGGCCAAGTGAGCACCGCAGCCGTCCTGAGCGCCCCCGCCGTCCACAGCCTGTGGACGACGGCCGCCGAACCGGTCGACAAGATCCCCGCCCCCACCATCGAGTACGCGCAGCTCGCGCCCGTGCTGATCGTGGTCGGCGCGGCCGTGCTGGGCATCCTGATGGAGGCGTTCGTCCCGCGCCGGGCCCGCTACCACTCCCAGCTCTTCCTGTCCGTGGTCGGCCTCGCGGCGGCGTTCGCCGCCACCGTGGGGCTGGCCGCCTCCGGCCACGCCTCCACCGAGGCGCGGATTGCGGCCATGGGCGCCATCGCGGTGGACGGCCCCGCCCTCTTCCTCCAGGGCACGATCCTGCTGACCGCGATCGTCGCCGTCTTCACCTTCGCCGAACGGCGGCTCGACCCGGCCCACCACGGGCACCGGATCGACTCCTTCGCCGCCGAGGCGGCCGCCGTCCCCGGCAGCGAGCAGGAGAAGGCGGCCGTCAAGGCCGGCTTCACCACCACCGAGGTCTTCCCGCTCGCCCTGTTCGCGGTCGCCGGCATGCTGGTCTTCCCCGCTGCCAACGACCTCCTCACCCTCTTCATCGCCCTGGAGGTCTTCTCCCTCCCCCTCTACCTCCTCTGCGCGGTCGCCCGCCGCAAGCGCCTGATGTCCCAGGAAGCCGCCGTCAAGTACTTCCTCCTCGGCGCCTTCTCCTCCGCCTTCCTCCTCTTCGGCATCGCCCTGCTCTACGGGTACGCGGGCTCGGTCTCCTACGCCCGGATCGCCGACGTGGTGGACGGCTCCGTCGCCGACGTGAACCCGGCGCTGGCCGCCACCATGGGCAACGACGTCCTGCTCCTCATCGGCTTCGCCCTCGTCCTGATGGGCCTGCTCTTCAAGGTCGGCGCGGTCCCCTTCCACATGTGGACCCCGGACGTCTACCAGGGCGCGCCCACCCCGGTCACCGGCTTCATGGCCGCCGCCACCAAGGTCGCCGCCTTCGGCGCGATGCTCCGGCTGCTGTACGTGGTCCTGCCCGGCCTGTCCTGGGACTGGCGGCCCGTCATGTGGGCCGTCGCGATCGTCACCATGCTGGGCGGCGCGATCGTCGCGATCACCCAGACCGACGTCAAGCGGCTGCTCGCCTACTCCTCCATCGCGCACGCCGGCTTCATCCTCGCCGGTGTCATCGCGGCCACCCCCGAGGGCGTGTCCTCGGTCCTCTTCTACCTGGCCGCCTACTCCTTCGTGACCATCGGCGCCTTCGCCGTGGTCACCCTGGTGCGCGACGCGGGCGGCGAGGCCACCCACCTCTCCAAGTGGGCCGGTCTGGGCCGCCGTTCCCCCCTGGTCGCCGCCGTCTTCGCGGTCTTCCTGCTGGCGTTCGCCGGCATCCCGCTCACCTCGGGCTTCTCCGGCAAGTTCGCCGTCTTCAAGGCGGCGGCGGAAGGCGGCGCGGGCGCACTCGTCGTCGTCGGCGTCATCGCCTCCGCGATCGCGGCCTTCTTCTACATCCGGGTCATCGTGCTGATGTTCTTCAGCGAGCCGAAGCCCGAGGGCCCCACGGTCGCCGTCCCCTCCCCGCTCACCATCACCGCCATCGGCGTCGGCGTCGCCGTCACCCTGGCCCTGGGCCTGGCCCCCCAGTACTTCCTGGACCTGGCCGGCTCCGCGGGCGTCTTCGTGCGCTGACTCCGGCACGGCACCGACGGCGGGGCGCCTCCCTCGGCAGGGGGGCGCCCCGCCGTCGCGTCGGTCCCGCGACCACCGGGACGGCGGGGACGCCGATGCGCCATCCTGGTCTGGACCTGTCAAGCGGACGGGAAGGGGTGTGCGGGATGAGGGGAGCGACGGTGCCGCCGGGGACCGTGACGCCGTCACCGGCCGAGGGGGCGATGCCCGTGCACCGGCTGGAGGTGCCGAGGCCCAACGTGCTGCCGTTCAAGATCGGCGCCTTCCAGGTGTACGGACCGGAGGCCTACGCGGACTTCCCGCACCGGCACACGTTCTACGAGATCGTGCACGTCACGGCCGGCAGCGGAACGCATGTGGTGGAGCGGGAGCGGCATCCGCTGGCCCCGCCGCACCTGGGGGTGGTCGCGCCGGGGCAGGTGCACCACTGGGAGGGGGTGAGCGGGCTTGAGGGGACGGTCATCCTGTTCACGGAGCACTTCCTCCTCGACCACCTGGCCGACCGGGAGCTGCTGAGGCGGTTGGCCGAGCGGCCGTGGCTGCGACTGGAGGGGGCGGCGCAGGAGTGGGCCGCCGCCCTGGTGGGGGAGTTGCAGGAGGAGTTCCGGCGGGGCGCGGAGGGGTTCGCGACGGTGCTGCGGGCGCTGCTGCACATCCTGGTGGTGCGGGCGGCCCGGTCGGCGGGTCCGCCGGCGCGGGAAGAGGGCCCGCCGGCGCGCGAGGCCGGCCCGGGGGCCCGGCCGGCGGGGGTCGCGGCGGAGTTCGTGCGGCTGCTCGCCGGCGGCGACCCGGCGCGCTGGTCAGTGCGGGCCTGCGCGGACGCGCTGGGGGTGAGCGCCGGATACCTGGCCGAGGCGGTGAAGGCGGCGACCGGACGGACGCCGGGGCAGCTCATCCGGGAGGCCCGGGTGGGGGAGGCGAAGCGGCTGCTGGCGTGCACGGACCTCACCGTGCGGCAGGTGGCGGCCCGCACCGGGGTCGGCGATCCGGCGTACTTCTGCCGGTTCTTCCGGCGGGAGACCGGGATCAGCCCGGGGGAGTTCCGGCGGGGCGTCCCGGTGTGAGCCGCGGTAATCACCATGACCGCCGGGACGAGTCCATCGCCCGCTTCCCCGGGGCGCGCCTAGGTTCGTCACCGATCCCGACGGCCCCGGACGAGGAGCAGGCATGGATGACGAGACGGGCACCCCGGCGAACGGCGCGCACCCCAGCCGCAAGGCGGTCCTGAGGGCGGCGGTCGCCGCCTCGGTGGCGGCGCCCGCGCTGCTGATGGGCGTGCCGGCGCTGGCGCGCACCGCGCGGGACGGCGGCCCGGCGCCGGAGCTGACGCCGGAGTGCGACGACGGGGACGACCCGACGCCGCCGCAGATGGAGGGGCCGTACTTCAAGCCGAACTCCCCGCGTCGGACCTCGCTGGTGGAGCCCGGCACGGTGGGCACCCGCCTGACGGTCGGCGGGTACGTGTTCGGGCGGGCCTGCCTGCCGGTGGGCGGTGTGCTGCTGGACTTCTGGCAGGCCGACCACAACGGCGCGTACGACAACACCGGCTTCCGGTTCCGCGGGCACCAGTTCACCGACGCGACCGGGAAGTTCGCCCTCACCACGATCGTGCCGGGGCTGTACCCGGGGCGCACCCGGCACATCCATGTGAAGGTGCAGGCCCCGGGGCGGCCGGTGCTGACGACGCAGCTCTACTTCCCGGGCGAGCCGCGCAACAACACCGACCCGATCTTCGACGCCCGGCTGCTGATGACGGTGCGGGACGCCGGCGGGGCCAAGGAGGCGTCGTTCGACTTCGTGCTGGACGTGCCGCAGACGCCGGGGCCCGGCCCGGACCCGACGCCGACCCCGACGCCGCCCGGCCAGGCGTGGGCGGCGGGCACGGCGTACCGCACCGGTGACCGGGTGGGCTACGGCGGGCGGACGTACACCTGCCTGATCAGCCACACCGCGATACGGGGGTGGGAGCCGCCGACCACCCCGGCGCTCTGGCGGGCGGTCTGACGGGGCCGGGGGCGCCCGGAGCGGGCGCCCCCGGCAGCTCGTCAGCCGGTGGGCGCGATAAGGCCGGTGACCTCGCCGAGGGCGACGCGGACGCCGTCGGGGCCGGGGGCCCAGGCGGTGAGGGTGACCTCGTCGCCGTCTTCGAGGAAGGCGCGCTTGCCGGTGGTCAGTTCGACCGGCTCCTGGCCGTTCCAGGTGAGTTCCAGCAGGGAGCCGCGCTGGTGCGGCTCGGGGCCGCTGACGGTGCCGGAGCCGAAGACGTCGCCGGTGCGCAGCGAGGCGCCGTTGACGGTCATGTGGGCCAGTTGCTGGGCGGCCGTCCAGTACATGGTGGAGAAGGGCGGCTCGGCGACCGTCTCGCCGTTGACGGCGACGGTGATGTGCAGGTCGAACCCGCCGGGCTCCTCCTCGGTCGAGTCGTCGAGGTAGGGGAGCAGGGGGAAGTCGCGGGTGGGCGGGGCGGTGCGGGCGGCGTCCAGGGCCTCCAGCGGGGTCACCCAGGCGGAGACCGAGGTGGCGAAGGACTTGCCGAGGAACGGCCCCAGCGGCACGTACTCCCACGCCTGGAGGTCGCGCGCCGACCAGTCGTTGAGGAGGAAGAGGCCGAAGACGTGGTCGCGGAAGTCGGCCAGCTCCACCGGCGTGCCCAGGGCGGAGGGGGCGCCGACCAGGAAGCCGACCTCGGCTTCGATGTCGAGCTTGACGGACGGCCCGAAGACGGGGGCGGGGGCGGGGGGGGCCTTGCGCTGGCCCCTTCCCTTATACACAACTCCCAGCCCGTGGGAGGCCGCGGAATCGCGTAGGCCGCCTTCTGCTTGCAAAAAACATATTCGGGCGCACGAGACATGCAGACACATAGGACGCGCTCTTTCATCTGAAAACATAACAGCGCCGCCGACGTCACGCATACAGACAAGAC
>NZ_PVLV01000452.1 GCF_002982015.1 Streptomyces solincola | reverse complement strand
GTACGGGCGGACGGATGAACCAGCCGGACGGACCAGCCGGATGGACCAGAGCGATGAAGGGGCGGGCGCGGCATGACGCAGGGGCAGGGGCAGGGGCCGGTGCAGAAGTCGGAGGACGCGCGGACGGGGGAGGCGGTCCGGCGGCGGCCGAGCCGGCGCGGGGTGCTGCTCGCCGGGCTGGCGGCGACCGCCGCGGTCGCGCCCGGCGGCGCGATCGCGCACGCGGCCGACGGCGGCGCGGCCCGCGGCGCCCGGCCCGCGCCCGGCGGCGCTCGGACCGCGACCGCGGCCACCGGCCGCGCGTCCCAGGGGGCGTGGACCGCGTTCGGCCGGGAGCTGGCCGGGTCGCTGGTCCGCCCCGGCGACCAGGACTTCGACGCGGCCCGCACCCTGTTCAACCCGCGCTTCGACGCGATACGCCCGGCCGGTGTGGCCTACTGCGCCGGCCCGGACGACGTGCGCACCGCCTTCGCCTTCGCCCGCAAGCACGGCGTCCCGGTCGCGATCCGCAGCGGCGGCCACTCCTACGCCGGCGCGTCCACCGGCCGGGACCGCCTCGTCGTCGACGTGCAGCGGATGGCCCAGGTCACCCTGTCCGGCACCACCGCCACCGTCGGCGCCGGGGCCAAACTCATCGACGTGTACGACCGGTTGGCCGCCCGCAAGCGCGCCCTGCCGGCCGGGTCCTGTCCCACCGTGGGCGTGTCGGGGCTGGCGCTGGGCGGCGGGATCGGCGTGGTGGCCCGGGCCTGGGGCCTGACCTCGGACCACATCACCGCCGCCCGGATCGTCACCCCCGACGGCAGGCTGCGCACGGTGGACGCCACCCACGACCCCGACCTCTTCTGGGCGCTGCGCGGCGCGGGCAACGGCAACTTCGGCGTGGTCACCTCCCTCGACCTGCGCACCCACGCGCTGCCCTCCTGCACCACCTTCTTCCTGTCCTGGCCGTGGTCCCGGGCGGCCGCCGTGGTGCGCGAGTGGCAGCGCTGGGCGCCCACCGCCCCCGACGGCATCTGGGCCAATCTGCACCTCGCCGCCCCGGTCGGCGGCCGCCCCGGCTCGGTGCGGGTCGGCGGGCTGAGCCTGGAGCCCCGCTCCACCCTGATGAACCAGCTGGACCGCCTCGCCGACCGGATCGGCGCTCCGGCCGCCGGCCTCTCCGTGAAGCCGCACACCTTCATGGACGCCATGATGATCATGGGCGGGGTCTCGGGGCGCACCGTCGCCCAGGCGCACCAGCGCGGCACCCTGCCCGGGCGCACCCGCCAGGGCGTCGTCGCCCGCGAGTCGTACGCCGCCCGCTCCGACTTCTACACCCGCGACATCCCCGAGCGCGGGGTCAAGGCCCTGATCGCCCGGGTCGAGGCCCTGGCCGCGCTGCGCGGCGGCGGCGCGGGCAGCGTCGCCCTGGACGCGCTGGGCGGCGCGGTCAACCGGATCGGCGCCCGGTCCACCGCGTTCGTCCACCGCGACGCCCGCTTCCTCGCCCAGTACCTCGTCTCCTGGCCGGACGCCGCCTCCGCGGCGACCGTCTCCGCGCACCGGGCGTGGCTGGATGCCACCCATGGCGCGATGCGGCCCTGGGCCAGCGGCCGCGCCTACCAGAACTACGCCGACCCGGCGCTGAAGGACTGGCGGCAGGCGTACTACGGCGTCAACGCCGACAGGCTGGCGCAGATCAAGCGGACCTACGACCCCGGCCGCGTCCTCGCCTCCCCACTGGGGTTCTGATCCCGCCCGCCGCGCCGCGCGGCCTCGGTGACATGGTGTCGATCAATTTCAGCCAACCACCGCTCATCGGACAACCGGACTATCGTCAGCGCCATCCCGCCCATGAAATGATCAAAAGCTGTACCGATACAGCCGGTTGTTGATCCGATGGGAGCCTTATGTCCAGCGCGCCGCAGGTGCCCGACATCCTGTCACCCGAGTTCGCCGCGGACCCCTACCCGGCGTACCGGGCGATGCGCGAGAGCGCGCCGGTCTTCTGGCACGAGCCCACCCGGAGCTACGTCGTCTCGCGGTACGAGGACGTGGAGTACGTCTTCAAGGACAGGAACGGCGAGTTCACCACCGACAACTACGACTGGCAGATCGAGCCCGTCCACGGCAAGACGATCCTCCAGCTCAGCGGCCGGGAGCACGCCGTGCGCCGCGCCCTGGTCGCCCCCGCCTTCCGCGGCGCCGACCTCCAGGAGAAGTTCCTGCCGGTCATCGAGCGCAACTCGCGCGAACTGATCGACGCCTTCCGGCACACCGGCTCCGCCGACCTCGTCGCCGACTACGCGACCCGCTTCCCGGTCAACGTCATCGCCGACATGCTCGGCCTCGACAAGACCGACCACCCCCGCTTCCACCACTGGTACACCACCGTGATCGCCTTCCTCGGCAACCTCTCGGGCGACCCGGAGGTCGCCGCGGCGGGCGACCGCACCCGGGTCGAGTTCGCCGAGTACATGCTGCCGATCATCCGCGAGCGGCGCGACCACCTCGGCGACGACCTGCTCTCCACCCTCTGCGCCGCCGAGATCGACGGCGTGCGGATGAGCGACGAGGACATCAAGGCGTTCTGCAGCCTGCTGCTCGCGGCCGGCGGCGAGACCACCGACAAGGCGATCGCCGGCATCTTCGCCAACCTGCTCACCCACCCCGAGCAGTTGGCCGCCGTCCGCGCGGACCGCTCCCTCATCCCGCGGGCCTTCGCGGAGACCCTGCGCCACACCCCGCCGGTGCACATGATCATGCGGCAGTCCGCGACGGACGTGGAGCTCGGCGGCGGCGCCATCCCCGCCGGCTCCACCGTCACATGCCTGATCGGCTCCGCCAACCGCGACCCCGAGCGCTACCGCGAGCCGGACCGCTTCGACGTCTTCCGCGACGACCTCACCACCACGACCGCGTTCTCGGCCGCCGCCGACCACCTCGCCTTCGCGCTCGGCCGGCACTTCTGCGTCGGCGCGCTGCTCGCCAAGGCCGAGGTCGAGATCGGCGTGAACCAGCTCCTGGACGCCATGCCCGACCTGAGGCTGGCCGACGGCTTCGTACCGGCCGAGCAGGGCGTCTTCACCCGCGGGCCGGCGGCCCTCCCGGTGCGCTTCACCCCCGCGGGCTAGGGGTGTGGCGGGGGCCGCGCGGCCCCCGCCACCGACCGCGCGTCAGACCCGGTCGGCCGCGATCAGCAGGTACTGGAAGGAGCCGTCCCGGTACGAGTTGATGAACGCCTCCTCGATCCCGGTGACCAGGGACGAGGTGGCCCGCAGCTCCCAGTAGGGCAGCGTCTCGGCCGTCAGGTCCACGACCGCCTGCGGCACCAGGCGGTTGTCGGCCATGGCGCGCAGGTACTCCCGGCGGGAGTGGATGTTGCACTCGAAGTGCGCGTTGATCTGCGAGACCCACTTCGAGGGCTGGCCGTAGCGCGGGTTCCAGCAGCCGGTGACGGTCACATAGCGCCCGCCGACCCGCAGCACCCGGGAGTGCTCGGCGAACAGGTCCTGCAAGTCGACGTACATGCTCGACTCGTTGTTCCACGAGGCCGCCGCCTGCCCCGTCTCGAAGGGCATGGCCAGCATGTTGCGCACCTGGGCGCGGACATGGTCGGCGATGCCCAGTTCTGCGGCGCGCCGGTTGGCGAAGTCGGCCTGCTTGGCCGAGAGGGTGACGCCCTCGACCCTGCACCCGAAGCGCTGGTGGGCCATCACCATCGAACCGCCCCGCCCGCAGCCCGCGTCCACGAGCGTGTCGTCCCGCCCGACGGCGCCCAGGTGGTCCAGCAGGACGTCGGCCTGCGCCGACTCCAGCCGGTGCAGTTCGGCGATCAGCCGCTTCTCGTACCCGTCGTCCTCGGTGTCCCCGAGGGCGGCGTGGTCGACGTCGCCGATGCCGTAGTGGTGGTGGTAGAGGCCGTCGACATCGCCGAGGCGCAGGTTCACCGGCCTGGCCTCGGCGTTCCAGTAGCGGGCGATGTCCCCCTGGTAGGGCGTCGCGGGCGCGGGGATGAACGCGGAGGCGGCGCCGGTGGCGGTGGGAATCTCGGTGTGGGTCACGATCAGTCCGTTCTTGCCGGAGGTGGTTACCAGAAGTCGGGCAGGCTGTAGCGGTAGGTGTTGGTGCGGTGCCAGTCGTGGTTGCCGTCGACCCAGGCGGCCACGCCGCGCAGGAAGCGGCTGACGGTGACGACCGGACAGGCGGCGGCCAGCTCGGCCGCCGCGGCCTCGAAGGCGCGCATGAGGTCGTTGTGGACCTCCACCGCCTTCAGGTAGGCGTCTCGCTCGGACAGCCCCTCGCGCTCGGCGATCACCACCGGCAGGTTCAGGTGCCGGCCGGGGCTGTCCAGCTCCTTGGTGTAGGAGTAGAGGTCGTTGACGATGGTGGTCGCGTTGCCGGCCAGCGCGATGACCCGCTGCATGGCGGGCTGCGCGTGCAGGTCCGCCGGTAGTTCGTAGCCGCCGACGGTGTCGGTGATGGTGGGGCAGGGGCGGAAGTTGTTGAACTGCCGCATCGCCAGGTACTCCCACACCTCGGGCACGTGGTCCGTCTCGGACCAGGCGGCCTCGGCGAGGTAGCCGAGATGCAGCCGGGCCATGTCGTGCCGGTACCGGTCGGCCTGGGAGGCGGTGGACATGGCGGTGAAGTGCTCCATCGCCGAGCGGTAGGCCCGCCGCGGCGCGTCCGCGTGCAGCGAGTCCGCCCACCCGTCCTCGTACTCCGGCGTCGTGTACAGCGGGTCGAGCGCGGTGTGCGCGAGGAGCAGCCGGCCGCCGAGCCCCTTGGGCGAGCCGCCGAGGTCCTCGCAGTAGCAGTCGTCGACCGCGTTCTCGGCGACCATCAGCCGGGTGGCGACCATCAGGTGGTCGACGGTCGGGGCGTCCGGATGGCAGGCGACCATGTACCGCCCGACCGAGAAGCCGTCGAAGTGGCCCTCCCACTCGTCGGGGAACAGGTCGACCTCGTCCACCGCCCAGTCCTTGATCCGGCGGCTGACCTCCGCCACCCGCGCCGGGTCGGGCTCGGCGATCGGGTGGTGGTAGAGCCCCGGCACCGCCCTCCCCGCAGCCGGTTCTGTCACCGGTGCGCGTCCCGGATCCGGCGCGGGGTCCTCACGCCGGCTCGGGAAGAGACCCGAGGTGCCCAGTCCGGTGGGGCCGCGCAGGACGCCGGCCAGGAAGGACGGCGACGACGGCGAGGACAGAGAGGTCGGGGCGGACGGGACTGACGGGGTGGGCAGGGCGGATG
>NZ_PVLV01000451.1 GCF_002982015.1 Streptomyces solincola | reverse complement strand
AGCGTGGGCCGGGGGCGCGCGCGCGGGGGGGCGGGGGGGGCCGGGGGGACGGGGGCGCGCCGGTGGGCGGGCGGCCCGGCTGCGGGCAGGCCGGCGGCGGTCCTGCCCGCCGTCCTCAGCGGCCCCCCGCCCACGGCCGCCGCCGTCTGCGCGGGGGCGGGTGCGGCGGCGAAGGCCGGCAGGCCGGGGGCCTGGGAGGCGGTGAGCGCGGCCATCGCGGTGACCGCGGCGGCGGTCCCGGTCAGCCCGCGCCGGACGCGGCGGCGGCCGCCGGCCCCCGTAGGCGTGCTCCGGGAGCCGCTCACGAGCCGGCCCCCAGGGTGTCGATGGCGCTGATCCGCCAGGCGCCACCGGTGCGGACCGCCTCGACCGCGAACATCGCCGCGCCGTAGGCGGTGTCGCCGGCCGCCTTCGCCGCGGCGCCCTGGCCCGCCGCGTCCTTGGCGGCGGCGGTGCGGGTGTTGCGCTGGTCGGCGTAGACGAGGACCCGGGCCCGGTCCCCGTCGAGGAGTTCGACGCCGCTGTGGGTGACGGTGGTGGTGAGCACCAGCTTCTGCCTCGGCCCCTGGGCGCGGACCGGGGCGAGCATGGCGCGGTGCTGCTCGACGGCCTTTCCGGTGAGGTGGGCGCGGACCGCCCGGTCGGCGGCGGCCGGGGCGGTGTGGTCGTAGGAGAAGAGCGCGGCCACCGCCGTGGCGAGCTGGCCCTTGACCTCACTGGTCCGGCCGACGTCGGTGAGGGCGGCGTTGTGCAGGGCGGGCTCGTCGCGCAGGGCGGCGGCCTGGCCGGCGGACCAGGCGGCGAACGCGCCGAGCAGGACGGTGGCGGCGGCGAGGACGAGGGGCGCCCGGCGGCCCCGGAGGCGGGACCGGGGCGCGGGCGGCGCGGCCTCGGCGTCCGCCGGCTCGGCGGGGGCCTCGGAGGCCGGGACCGGGACCGGGACGGCGGCCGGGGCCGTGCGCGCCCGGGGCGCGGGCGGCGCGGCGGACAGCCGGCGGCGGCGGTTGACCAGGTGGCGGGTGGTCGACATGGGCGGGACCTCCTCTCAGCCGGTGGCGGCGCTGCCGACCGGGGCCTGGCCCAGGGCGCTGAGTTTCCAGCCCTGGGGGGTGCGGGTGAGTTCGCCGAGCATCCGGCTCTCCTTCGCGTTGGGGGCGCCCTTCGGCGGGGTGACCGTCACCCGCAGGGCGACCATGACGCTCGCCCGGCCGGTGCGGGTGTCCAGCTCGGTCACCGCGCCGGACAGCACCTTGGCGGTGGTCACCGTCTTCGCCTGCTGGATCTGGCGCTCGAACTCGGGCCGCCCGGCGGTCAACTGGGTCAGCAGGTCTCCGGTGGCGGAGTCGCGCCAGGTGTCCAGGCCGCGCCGGAGGTCGCGGTGGTCGAGGGTGTTGAGGTTCTGCACGGCCTGCTCGCCGGCGGAGAGCACCTCGTCGCGGGTGGCGGCGTAGGCGGCGGACTCGTCGTGCGCCGCGGCGTACCAGGACCAGCCGCCCCAGCCCGCGCCGCCCGCGGCGAGCAGGGCGAGCCCGGCCGCGGCGAGGAGCAGCGGGTTGCGTGTCGTCGTTCGGGCCATGGCGGGAGCGCCCCCTGTGGGTGGTCGGTCGGTCATCGGGCCTGGAGGGTGGTGATCCGCCAGCGGCCGCCGCTCTTCTCGGCGGTGACGGCGAGCTGGGCGGCGGCCGTGGCGGGCGGTTTCCCGGCGCGCTCGGCCACCTGGTCGAGGAAGACCAGGAGTTCGGCGCGGTCGGCGGTGAGCCGGACGACGCCGGTGCGGACGACATGGGTGGTGAGGGTGAGCCGCTGGTCGGCGGCCGGTCGCTCGACCTGGCCGATCAGCTCCTCGTACTGCCGTGCCGCCTGGCCGGCGAGCAGCCGGCGGGCGGACGCGCGGGCGCGGGCGGTGTCGCCGGGGCCGTAGGAGAAGACCTCGGTGAGCGCGCCGCCGACCTCGCCGGCGACGTGGGAGGTGGCCTCGGGGTCGGCGAGTGCCTGGTTGCGGACGGCGGGGTCGTCGGAGAGGCGGACGGTGAGCGCCAGCAGGACTGCGGCGGCGGCGAGCAGCACCACGACCGGCAGGGCGGACGCCCGGCGCCGGCGGGTCCGGGGCGCGGGCGGCGCCGGGGCCTCGGTATCGGCGGCGGCCGTGTCGGCGGTCATGAGCCGGCCACCGGGACGGCGGTGAGCGCGCTGACCTTCCAGCCGTCGGCGGTACGGGTGAGGTCGGCCTCCAGTCGTCTGCGGTCGGTGGTGGCGCGGCCGCCGGGCGGGGTGGTCTCCACCTCGGCGGTGGCGATGAGCACGGCGGTGCCGGCCCGCTCGTCCAGCGCGGTGAGGGCGGCGGCGGTGACGGTGGCGCGGGCCGCCGGGGCGTCGGCCGCCGGCGGCTTCGCCCGCGCCAGTTGGTCGCGGAGTGCGCCGGTGGCGGCGGTCAGCCAGCCGGTCCGGGACTCGGCGGCCCGCTCCGGGTCGACGCTGCTGAGCTTCTCGACGTGGCGGCGGCCGGTGTCGAGGGCGGTGTCCCGGGTGTGCGCGTACGACCGGTCGCCGTCGCCGGCCGTGCGCAGGTACGCCCCGCCGGCGGCGGCGCAGAGCAGGGCGGCCAGGGCGAGCGCCGCCCACCAGCGGCGGGTCACCGGGTCTTCCCCTTCGCGGGAACGCCGCGGTCCGGGCCGGGGGCGTTCGCCGATCCTCGGACGTTGGTTCCGGTGGAGGGGTCGGCGGTGCAGCGGGCGCGGGTGTTGAGCGGCGGCGGGTCGGAGAGGTCCAGGCCGTTGCGGTAGCGGGTGGCGCCGTAGCCGTCGGTGCAGGGCAGCGGGGCGAAGAAGGCGACGGACATGCCGAGGTTGGCTCCGGCGGGGGTGATGGCGGTGGCCCCGGCCGAGGCCAGCGCGGGCACGGTGACGAGGAGTTCCTCGATGCCGCGCTGCCGGGTCACCGCCACCTCGGAGGTGGTGAGCAGGTTGGCGAGGACGGCGCCGAGGGCCGGGTCGAGATCCTTCAGCAGTCCGCTGACCTGTCCGGCGGCCGCGGGGGCGGCGGCGATCAGGGCGCGCAGATCGGCGTCGGAGTCCTTGAGGGCGGCGGCCAGCTCCCGGGCGCCGGAGGCGAAGTCGGTGAGCGCCCTGCCCTCCTCGGCCTGGGTGCGCAGCACCGTCTCGGCGTCGCCGATCAGCCGGGTGGTGGCGGGCAGCGCCTCGTCGGCGGCGCGGACGAAGTAGTCGCCGTTGTCGAGCAGGACCTGGAGGTCGTCGCCGCGGCCGGCCAGCGCGGTGCCGAGTTCGTCGACGACGGTGCGCAGGGAGGTGGTGTCCACGGAGGCGGCGAGGTCGGTGACGCTGCCGAGGACGGTGGTGACGGGCTCGGGCAGCCGGGTGTCGGCGCGGGCGATGACCGAGCCGTCGGCGAGGTAGGGGCCGCCGTCGCGGGTGGGGCGCAGGTCGATGTACTGCTCGCCGACGGCGGAGAGGTTGGCGACGACGGCCTCCAGGTCGGCGGGGATGGCGGGGGCGTCGTCCCGGATGCGGAGTTCGGCCTCGACGCCGTCCGCGGTGAGCCGGACGGGCCCGACCCGGCCGACGGACACGCCGCGGTAGGTGACGTCCGAGTGGCTGAACAGCCCGCCGGTGGCGTCGAGTCGGACCCGCACGGTGTAGTGGTCGCGGAGGCCGACGAGGTGGCCGAGTCCGGCGTAGCGGACTCCGACGTACCCCATGACCAGGACGGCGATGAGCAGGAAGGCGAGGTTCTTGAGCCGGATGGCGGGGGTGATCATCGGGTCGCGCCTCCGGTGGGGACGGCTCGCGGGGCGGAGGGCAGCGGGAGGGGAGGCAGTGCGCCCGAACCGGGCCGGGCGGCGTCCCCGGGGCCGGAGCCGCCGGGTGTCGTGCGGGCCGGGGAGTCTTCGGCGGGCGGCGCGCCGGGCGGCGGGGCTGCGCCGTCCGCCCCGCCGTCGGCTTCGTCGTCCGGGGTGAGGGCGGGGACGATCCGGGTGCCGGGGACGGCCGTGAGGTCCAGGTAGACGTTGAGGTAGTCGCCCTTGACGCCGCGCAGCACCTCGTCGGTGAAGGGGTAGGTCAGCAGCACCTGGAGCGAGTCGGGCAGCGCCTTCCCGGCGTCGGCGAGCGCGGTGAGGGTGGGGCCGAGGGCCTTGAGGTCGGCGACCATGTCGTCCTTGGCGCGGTCGACGGTGTCCACCGCCACGGTGGAGAGGGTGTCCAGGGCGCGGAGCATGGTGAGCAGTCGGCCGCGCTGCTCTTCGAGGACCTTCAGGCCGGGGCTGAGTCCGGTGAGCGCGGCGCCCACGTCCTGGCGGCGGGTGGCGAGGGTGGCGCTGAGCCGGTTGACCCCGTCCAGGGCGGCGGTGATGTCCTGCTTGTTGCCGTCGAGTCCGGCGACCAGGGTGTTGATCCGGGTGAGGAGCGAGCGGATCTCGGTCTCGTTGCCGCCGAGCGCGGTGCCCAGCTCACCGGCGATGGTGCGCAGTTGCTGGATGCCGCCGCCGTTGAGGACCATCGACAGGGCGCCGAAGACCTCTTCGACCTCCGGATTGCGGTCGGTGCGGTCGGCGGGGATGCGGGCGCCGTCGGCGAGCGTGCCGCGGGGCTCGGCGGGAGCGGTGAGCTGCACGTACTTCTCGCCGAGCAGGCTGGACTGCTCCAGCCGGGCGTGGGCGTTGGCCGGCAGGCGTACGTCGCCGTCGACCTTCATGGTGACGGTGGCCGACCAGTCGCCGGGGTCCAGGGTGATGCGGGTGACCCGGCCGACGGCGACGTCGTTGACCTTGACCGCGGACTGCGGGACGAGGCTGAGGACGTCGGCGAACTCGGCGGTGACCTGGTAGGGGTGGTCGCCGAGATCGGCGCCGCCGGGCAGCGGGAGCTGCTCGATGCCGGTGAGTTCGACGTCGGGGGCGGAGCAGCCGGCGAGTGCGGCGGCCAGGAGCAGGGCGAGCGCGGTGGTGGTACGGCGGCGGGGTGCGGCTTCGCCTGGCTGCGGGGTCATCGGGCGGCTCCCTTCCCGGTGGCGGGCGCGCTCGTGGCTTTCGGGGTCTTCGACGGGGTGCCGTAGAGGGGGCCGACGGCCGGGAGCGGGAG
>NZ_PVLV01000450.1 GCF_002982015.1 Streptomyces solincola | reverse complement strand
CCCGACGACCGCCGCCCCCGGTGCCGCCGCCCCCGGTCCCGACGGCTCCGGCCGCGACTCGGGCAGCTTGACGAAGACCAGCACCGCGCAGACCAGGGTGAGCGCCGCCTCGCCGAGGAAGCCGGCCAGATAGCTGTACTCGGCGATGAAGCCCGCGGCGGCCGAGGAGACCGCGAAGCCCAGGTTGATCGCCCAGTAGTTGAGGGAGAAGGCCCGCACCCGGTCCTCGGCCGGCACGATGTCGGCCATCATCGCCTGCACCGCGGGCCGGGAGGCGTTAGAGGCCGCGCCCACCAGGAAGCCGGCCGCGGCGATCGCGAAGGGGTGCTCCATGAAGCCCAGCAGCGCCACCGACAGCGCGGTCGCCACCTGGGACGCCAGCAGCGTCGGCCGTCGCCCGAGCCGGTCCGCGAGCACGCCCCCGGCCAGCGACGACACCACCCCGCCCAGCCCGTGCAGGGCGGCGACCAGACCGGCGTACGAGGCGGAGTAGCCGCGCTCCAGCGTCAGATACAGCGCCATGAAGGTGGCGACGAAGGCGCCCAGCCGGTTGATCAGCGTGGCCGTCCACAGCCACCAGAACGCGCGGGGCAGACCCGACACGCTTTCCCTCGCCGCCCGTGTGAGCGTCCCGACTGCCATGCCCAGCCCCCTGTAAGCGCCCGATCCGCCACACGCACGTTACGAGGGGGCGGGCCGGGGAGGCCATCGGATTGACGCGGCCCGTCAAGTGTCGGAGGCGTCCACTAATCTCGTACGCATGGCCGACGCACCGTACAAGCTGATCCTGCTCCGCCACGGCGAGAGCGAGTGGAACGCGAAGAACCTGTTCACCGGCTGGGTGGACGTCAACCTCACCGACAAGGGCGAGAAGGAGGCGGTGCGCGGCGGTGAGCTGCTGAAGGACGCCGGCCTGCTCCCCGACGTCGTCCACACCTCCCTTCAGAAGCGGGCCATCCGCACCGCCCAGCTCGCGCTGGAGGCCGCCGACCGCCACTGGATCCCGGTCCACCGCTCCTGGCGGCTGAACGAGCGGCACTACGGCGCGCTCCAGGGCAAGGACAAGGCGCAGACCCTCGCCGAGTTCGGCGAGGAGCAGTTCATGCTGTGGCGCCGCTCGTACGACACCCCGCCGCCGGCCCTCGCCGCCGATGCCGAGTTCTCCCAGGCCCACGACGCGCGGTACAAGACCATCCCGCCGGAGCTGCGCCCGGACACCGAGTGCCTGAAGGACGTCGTCGTCCGCATGCTGCCGTACTGGTACGACGGCATCGTCCCGGACCTGCTCACGGGCCGCACCGTCCTGGTCGCCGCCCACGGCAACAGCCTGCGCGCCCTGGTCAAGCACCTGGACGGCATCTCCGACGAGGACATCGCCGGCCTGAACATCCCCACCGGCATCCCGCTCGCCTACGAGCTGGACGCCGACTTCAAGCCCGTCGTCAAGGGCGGCGCCTACCTCGACCCGGACGCCGCCAAGGCGGCCATCGAGGCGGTCAAGAACCAGGGCAAGAAGTAGCCCGGAGCCCGAAAGAGGCCCCCCACCTGCCGGCTTCCCGACGGGTGGGGGCCTCTCGCGTTCCCGGGCCGTCAGGGGCCCGGGCCCGGGTCGGGGTGGACGGTCTCGGTGACGCCGGCGCGGGCGGCCTCCAACTGGGCGGCGAAGGCGATGCCGAGGAAGAGGGCGACGCCGGTGACGTTGGCCCACAGCAGCAGGGCGACGAAGGCGGTGAGCGGCCCGTAGACCGCGCCGAAGGAGCCGCTGAGATTGACGTACAGCCCCAGCAGCCAGGTCGCGGCCGTCCACAGCAGCAGGTGCACCGCCGAGCCGAACACCAGCCAGGTGTAGCCCGGTTGGTCGCGGCGCGGGGCCCAGCGGAAGATCACCGCGGAGGCCATCGCGGCGAGCAGCAGTCCGGCGGGCACGTGCAGCGGCCCCCACCAGTCGAGCAGGCCCGGCGGCCAGTGCAGCGCCCGCACCACCGCCTCGCCCACCTCGCGGCCGGCGACCAGCACCAGGAAGCCGCCGCCCAGCGGCAGCCCGGCGGCCACGGCCAGGGCGAGTGCGCGCAGGTACTTGCGGACGAAGGGGCGGTCGCGCTCGATGCCGTAGATGCGGTTGCAGCCGCGTTCGATCTGGGCCATCGCGGCGGCGAGGTTGAGCAGCGCGAAGCCGAGGCCGAGCCACATGGCGACGGCGGCGGCGACGTCCGCGCCGGCCTGCCGGGTGCCCTCCAGTGCCTCCCGGACGACGTCGGCGCTGGCGCCCGGGACGATGCCGTCCAGCACCAGCTCCACCACCCGCCCCGCGCTGCCGGTGTGCAGGCTGCTGGCGACCCCGACCAGCGCGATGGTGAACGGGACGACGCCCAGCACCACCTGGTACGCCAGCGAGCGCGCGAAGGAGAAGCCGTCGGCGTACCGGAAGCGGGAGAAGGCGTCGAGCAGCAGCCGCCAGCCGCCGTAGCGGCGCAGCGCGGTGTACGCCTCGTCGCCGGACAGCTCCTCGCCGATCATGTCCCGGGTCTGCGGGACATGCACCACCGTCCCCACCGCGCGCCTC
Organism: Streptomyces solincola; assembly: GCF_002982015.1. Classification (GTDB taxonomy): domain Bacteria; phylum Actinomycetota; class Actinomycetes; order Streptomycetales; family Streptomycetaceae; genus Streptomyces; species Streptomyces solincola. The sequence continues at coordinate 98 of NZ_PVLV01000450.1, read as the reverse complement.
CCCGCCCCGCCGTCTGCCGCGCTCCGCCGCCGACTGTCGCTTGCCCGCGACGGCGCGGCGCACGCCCGGGAGGGGCGGGGAGGCGCGCGGTGGGGACG
>NZ_PVLV01000044.1 GCF_002982015.1 Streptomyces solincola | reverse complement strand
GCGGCGCGGACCCCGTGGAGGCGTCCGGCGGCCGAGGCGGCGCTGCCGCCTCGTCGGACACCCTCGCCGCGCGAGCGCCTCCGGCACCAATACCGGCCCGCCCGCCCTCATGCGGGAAACGCATACAGTGGCCGGGTGGATCTGGTGGGAGCATGCCGCGCCTTCGTCGCCGTCAGCGACCACGGCGGCTTCACCGACGGCGCGGCCGCCGCCGGGGTGTCGCAGCCGGTGGCCAGCCGCCGGGTCGCCGCCCTGGAGGAACGCCTCGGCGAGCCGCTGTTCGAACGCTCGGTGCGCCGGGCCGTCCTCACCCCCTTCGGCCGCGAGATGCTGCCGCACGCCCGCCGGCTCGTCGAGGACGCCGACGGGCTGCTGCACGAGGCCGCGGCCGCCCGCCGCCGGCCCTGGAAGCTGGCCGTGCCCGAGACCTGCACCACCGGCGGGCTCGCCCGGCTCGTCGCCCGGGCCCGCGGCCTCGGCATGCTGCTGGACCCGCGCCCCGCCCGCCCGGCCCGCCGCGGCGAACTCCTGCTCGCCCGGCGGGTGCGCGCCGCCCTGCTCGCCGTCCCGGAGCAGGAGGCCGCCTGGCCGGTGCCGCTCGGGCTCGCCGCCGCCCGCGACCCGGGCGTACGCCGCGTCCACCTGGAGACGCTGCGGCTCGGGCGCACCGCCCGCGGCCCGGCCCGACGGGTCTGGCTCCAGCCGGAGGACGACGTCCCGCACGTCCGCGACCCGCTCGCCCAACTGCGCGACGCGGTCGGGCTGCGCCCCGCCCAGCTCGCCCTCGCCCCCGACACCACCACCGCGGTCGCCGAGATACTCGCCGCGCCCGACCTGCTGCTGTGCTCGGCGGCGCAGGCCTGCCACCTCGGGCTGCACTGGCGGCCGTTGGGCGAGTACACCCCCGTCCGCGGCTATCTGCTGGGCCTGGCGGCGGACAGCGGGCCCGAACCCCCGCTGTCCCGGCTCGGCGAGGAGATCGGCGCCTGTGTGGGAGCGTCCACGCCAGGGGACCCGGCCGACGAGAGGGACGGCGGATGACGAGCACGGAAGCGCTGCTGCGGTCGCTGCGGCGGGAACTGCGGGACGGGGGCCTGCGCGGCTGCCTGCTCGTACGGGATCTGCACACCGGCGCGGAGGTGGGCATCGACGCGGACGTCCCGCTGCCGTCCGCGTCCCTGGTCAAGGTGCCGCTGGCGCTGGCCACCGCCGAGCGGGTCCGGCGCGGCGACCTGGACGGCGGGCAGCCGGTCGACGTCGCCCCGGGCCGGATCACCACCCCCGGCCCCACCGGGCTGAGCCGGTTCCGGCACCCGGCCCGGGTGGCCGTGGACGACCTGCTCTATCTGAGCGTCTGCCTCAGCGACAGCACCGCCGCCGACGCCCTGTTCGACCTGACCCCGCCGGACCGGGTGACGGTCCAGTTGAAGGCGTGGGGCCTGAGCGGCATCACCGTCCGGCACCGGGTCGGCGAGCTGACCGACACACCGGCGGAGCGCTTCGAGACCGGACAGGTCCACCTGGCGCACGCGCTGGCGATCAACGCGGGCGCCTCCGCCGAGATCGGCGGCCGCGGACACCGCCTGCCGCAGCTCGACACCACCCGCGCCAGCACCGGCACCGCCCGCGCCTGGGCCGACCTGCTCCAGGCGCTCTGGCTGCCCTCCGCCATCCCGGCCGACGTCGCCACCACCGTACGGGAGCTGATGCGGCACAACCTGGTACGCCAGCGGCTCGCCCCGGACTTCAGCTCCGACGCCACCACCTGGTCCTCCAAGACCGGCACCCTGCTGAACCTGCGCCACGAGGTCGGCGTCGTGGAGCACGCCGACGGCCAGGTCTTCGCCGTCGCCGCGCTCACCGAGTCGTCCGTGCCGGCCAGTGCCCAGCCCGGCGCGGAGGCCCTGATGGCCCACGCCGCCCGCACCCTCCGCGACCACCTGCGCCAGCGCTGAGCGCGGCCGGGACCCGACGGCGTCAGGCCGCCGCGCCGCCCAGCTCCGCCAGGACCGCGTCGGTGAAGGCGGGCCACGCCTCGACCGCCCACGGCCCGAAGTCCCGGTCGGTGAGGGCGACAGCGGCCGCGCCGGCGTCCGGGTCGATCCACAGGAAGGTGCCGGACTGGCCGAAGTGGCCGAAGGTCCGGGGCGAGGAGGCGGACCCGGTCCAGTGCGGGGACTTGCCGTCCCGGATCTCGAAGCCGAGGCCCCAGTCGTTGGGCCGCTGGTGGCCGTAGCCGGGCAGGATGCCGGTCAGCCCGGGGTGGACGACGCTCATCGCGGCCAGCACCGTGCGCGCGTCCAGCAGCCTGGGGGCCTGCACCTCGGCCGCGAAGCGGACCAGGTCGTCGACGGTGGACACGGCGTCCTTGGCCGCCGAGCCGTCCAGCGCCGTCGCCCGCATGCCGAGCGGCTCCAGCACCGCCTGGCGCAGGTACTCGGGGAACGGGATGTCCGTCGCCTTGGCCACATGGTCGGCCAGCACCTCGAACCCGGCGTTGGAGTAGACGCGGCGCGTCCCCGGCTCGGCCTGCCGCCGGTGCTCGTCGAAGGCCAGACCGGAGGTGTGCGCCAGCAGGTGCCGGACGGTCGACCCCTCGGGGCCGGCCGGCTCGTCCAGCTCGACGGCCCCCTCCTCGTACGCCACCAGCACCGCGTACGCCGCCAACGGCTTGGTCACCGAGGCCAGCGGGAACGGCCGGCCGGTCGGGCCGTGCGCGCCCGCCACCGTCCCGTCCGCGCGCACCACGGCGGCCGCCGCGTTCGGTACCGGCCAGTTGTCGATCATCGCCAGGCTCTGCATGCGTCCGAGCGTATCCCCGGCGTCCGGATGCCCGTGCGGCCGGTCCGCGCTTGCTTCGAGTGCACTCCAAGGTTCTAGCGTGGAGGGCATGACGGTGATCGAGAGCACACCGGTACCGGTCCGCCGGCCCCACCCGGCCGCCCGGAGCGAGGGAGCCCCGGCGGACGGGGTCTGCGCCGCCGCGCCGCCCGCGCATCCCCGCCCCGACGGGCGGGACCGCTACACCATCAGCGAGGTCGCCGCCTGGACCGGGCTCACCGCGCACACCCTGCGCTGGTACGAGCGGATCGGGCTGATGCCGCACGTGGACCGCTCGCACACCGGGCAGCGCCGCTTCACCAACCGCGACCTGGACTGGCTGGTGTTCGTCGGCAAGCTCCGGCTGACCGGGATGCCGGTGGCGGCGATGGTCCGGTACGCGGAGCTGGTGCGGGCCGGCGCGTCCACCGTCGACGAGCGCCGCGAACTGCTGGAGACCACCCGGCGGGACGTCCTGGCCCGCATCGACGAGCTGACCGACACCCTCGCCGTCCTCGACCACAAGATCGGCGTCTACGGCGCCCGGCAGCCCGCGCCGGACCTCGCCCCCTGACCGCAGCGGACCGCACGCACCACCCGAGAGGAACGCGTACGACATGACCGACGCATTCGAGAAGATCCGCACCGTGCAACTGGGCACGGACGGCCCCCGTACGGGCGTCCAGGGCTTCGGCGCCATGGGCATCAGCGAGTTCTACGGCGACACCGACCAGGCCGCCGCCCGGGACACCCTGGACGCGGCCCTGGAGGCCGGCGTCACCCTCATCGACACCGCCGACATCTACGGCCGCGGGGCCAACGAGGAGTTCCTCGCCCCGTTCGTCGCCGCCCACCGCGACGAGATCACCCTCGCCAGCAAGTTCGCCATCCAGCGCGACTCCGCCGACGAGCGGGTCATCCGCAACGACCCCGCCTACATCCGCGACGCCGTCGAGGCCAGCCTGCGCCGCCTGGGCGCCGACCACATCGACCTCTACTACATGCACCGCCGCGACCCGCACGTGCCGCTGTCCGAGTCGGTCGGGGCCATGGCCGAACTGGTCCAGCAGGGCAAGGTCCGCTACCTGGGCCTGAGCGAGGTGACCGGGTCCGAGCTGCGCGAGGCGCACGCCGTGCACCCGATCACCGCCCTTCAGTCGGAGTGGTCGGTCTTCTCCCGGGACGTCGAACGCAGCGCCGTCGGCGCCGCCGCCGAACTGGGCGTCGCCTTCGTGCCGTACTCCCCGCTCGGCCGCGGCTTCCTGACCGGGGCGTTCGCCAACGCCGAGCAGGACCTGGCCAAGGACGACTTCCGGCGCTTCCAGCCGCGCTTCACCGGCGACAACGCCAAGGCCAACGCCGCCCTGCTGGAGCCGCTGCGCGCCATCGCCGACGCCCACGGGGCGACGCCCGCGCAGATCGCGCTGGCCTGGGTGCAGCAGCGGGCGGACGTGCACGGGCTGACGGTGGTGCCGATCCCCGGCACCCGCAAGCGCAGCCGGCTGCTGGAGAACGCCGCCGCCACCCGGATCACCCTCACCGCCGAGGAGCTGGCCGCGCTGGAGCCGATCGCCGGCCGGGTCGCCGGCGACCGCTACCCCGACATGTCCTCCACCTCCGCCGCCCGCGAGGGCTGAGCCCCCTGGCGGCCTTCAAGGCCCCTGTCGCCCTCCGGCGGGCCCCGGCGGCCCCCGGAAGGCGTCAGCCGAAGGCCCAGACGGCGAAGCCCGCCGCCAGCAGCGCGGCCGCCGCGCGGCGGACCGGACCGGCCCCGGTCCACGGGGCCTCCCACCGCCGCGCGTACCGGCCGATCACCGCCAGCAGCACCGCGAACAGCGGCAGCCAGGCCACCCGGGCAGCGATCCACGCCAGGGTGTCCGGAGCGGTGGTCAGCCCCGGCACCGCGCCCGACCATCCGGCGGCCGGCACCGCCGCGGCCAGCATCGCCGTCTGGTGCCAGCACAGGATCGTCATCGCGGACAGGTTGACCACCACCACCGGCGCCCACAGCGCGGGCCGCCGCCGCAGCAGCCCGTCCAGCCTCCCGTGCAGCAGGATCGCCGCCCCGCTCTGCGCCGCGGCCAGGGCCACCACCAGCAGCGACGGCGGATGGGAGTTGGTGCGCGCCTCGCCCGGCACCCCCACCATCGACGCCGGATAGCCGCAGACCAGCAGCAGCGCGGCGAACAGGGCCGCGCCGCCGGCCAGCAGCCACCACGCCTGCCGCCGCCCCAGCCGGCCCACCGCCCAGACCGCGCCGAGCTGGTAGGCGAACAGCCAGCCGGGCAGGATGTTCACCGCGCCCAGCCAGGACGGCACGGCCTCCGCGTACGGGCCGTAGCGCAGCGCGTCCACCACCGCCACCGTGCCCAGCAGCGGCGCCGCCGCCCACACCCCCAGCCGCCGCGCCGCCCGCAGGCAGTACGGGGTGAGCGCCGTGACGACCGTGTACACGCCCACGAACCACAGCGGCTGGACGACCAGCGTGGTCGCCGTGCGCAGGGTGTCCTGCGGCACCCCGAGGCCGTGCCGCAGCACGGGCAGCGCCGCCGCCCACACCGCCGTCACACCGAGCACCGGCCGCCCCAGCCGGGCTGCCCGGCCGCGCAGCCAGTCGGCGGTCGACCCGGTGCGCCGCCGGTAGGACAGCGCCGAGGCGTAGCCGCCGACGAGGAAGAAGACCCCCAGCATCTGGAGCACCCAGCTCACCGGGGCGAAGACTCCGAACGCGCTGAGCGGGCTGGCGTTGTGCAGGCCGCCGTCGTCCGCGTCGACGGTGAAGCCGCCGAGCATCCAGTGCCCCAGCGGCACGGCGAGCAGCGCCAGCGCCCGCAGGCCGTCGACCGCCCGGTCCCGGTGCGCGGGCGTCCGCGCCTCGATTGCCTCGATCACCTCGACCGCCTTGACCGCCGTCACCGTCTTGCTTGTCTTGACCGTCTCGATCAGGGCTCTCATCGGGCTTCCCCTTCCGCGATGGCGGCGAAGGCGGCGAGCGAGGCGGTGCCGGGCGCGAAGTAGCCGGTGTGGCCGCGGGCCCCGGTGACCGGCACCGGACGGGCGCCGAAGGACGGCGACGCCGGATCCGCGCCGTGCCCCAGCCCCAGCAGCTCCACATGCGGTACGGAGTCGATCCAGTCGTCCCCGTCCTTGGCCGCCCACACCCGGGCCCGGGTGCGCAGGGCGGCGGCGCTGTCCGCGCGCATCCCGGGCGACCCGAGGACCACCAGGTCGCGGGCGTTCAGCCGGGGCGCGGCCAGACCGCACACCACCGAGCCGTAGCTGTGGCAGAACACCGCCGGCGCGGGCAGCCCGACCGCCGCCAGCCCCTCGGTGAACCGCACCAGCCGCTCGGCGCCCGCCTCGGCGAGCCGCCCGGTGGCCGCGTCCACCCCCACGCCGACCGGCGTGGTGTAGCCGGCCCAGGCGATGACGGCGGTCCGGCCGCCGGTCCGCCCCCGCAGCGCCCGCGCCATCCCGGCCGGGGTGCCGTACGGGTCGGAGGCCCGGTCGTAGCTGGAGGCGTCGATGTCCGAGCCGGGGGTGATCACGGCGACGTGGTCGCTCGTCTCCAGATCCCCGAAGACCTCGGCGACCTGTCCCCGCCCGCGCGGGTCGAAGGCGAGGATCCGCCGCCCGGCGAGCCGCCCGAACCGGCCGTCGTGCCGCAGCGCCAGCCCGTTCGCCCGGTAGCGCAGGGAGACCGGGACGCCGTCCAGGTTGCCCACCACCGACGGGTGCCGCCCCGCCAGGCGGAGGCGCCGGGCGTCGTCGAGACCCGCGAAGAACGCGGCGACCTCGGCCGGCGACGCGGTGGCCGGGTCCGGCAGCGGGCGGCCCAGCGAGAGGTCAGCCCGCCAGGCCGCGCTGCCCGGCGGCGGACCGGTGACGGCCGGCTGCGCGTCCCCGGCGGCCCATCCGGCGGTGCCCGCGGCCACCGCCGCCGTCACCGCCGCCGCGACCAGCGTCCTGCGCAGCCGGCGGAACCGGAACCCGCCCTTCGCCGCGGTCCTCGCACCCCTGGAACGGCCCATGCCGTCGCCCCCCTCGTCTCCCGTGTCCGGCCTTCACCGCGCTGAGCGGCGGCGGGAGGAAGGTAGGAAGACGACGGGCGGTACCGCGTCACCCCCGGGTGCCGACCGGCGGTGCTACCGGGGTAGGGGGTGGGGGCCCTCGGAGCGGGCTCCCGGTCCGGCCGCGGGTCAGACCTCGCCGGGGGTGACCAGCCCCGACTCGTACGCGAAGACGACCGCCTGGGCCCGGTCGCGCAGGTCCAGCTTGGCCAGCACCCGCCCGATGTGGGTCTTCACGGTCTGCTCGGCGAGCACCAGGCGGCCCGCGATCTCCTGGTTGGACAGGCCCCGGGCGATCAGCTCCAGCACCTCCGTCTCACGGGGCGTCAGCCCGTTCAGCCGCAGCGAGCGGTCCCGGCGCGGGGCGGGGCGGGAGGCGGCGAAGTCCGCGATCAGCCGCCGGGTCACCGATGGGGCCAGCAGCGCCTCGCCCGCCGCCACGATCCGCACCGCGGCGATCAGGTCGGCGGGCGGGGCGTCCTTCAGCAGGAACCCGGACGCGCCCGCGCGCAGCGCCTCGTACACGTAGTCGTCCACGTCGAAGGTGGTGAGCATGAGCACCCGCGGCCGGTGGACGACCCCGGGCGGCGGCGACAGCACCTCGCGGGCCGCGGCCAGCCCGTCCATCTCCGGCATCCGCACGTCCATCAGCACCACGTCCGGACGGGTGGAGCGGGCCACCGCCACCCCGGCCCGCCCGTCGGCGGCCTCGCCGACCACGTCGATGTCCGCCTGCGCGGACAACAGCGCGGCGAATCCCGCGCGCACCATGGCCTGGTCGTCGACGATGATCACACGGATGGTCACTCGGTCCCCTCTGGTTCCTCGGGCGCCGCGGCCTCCCCGGCGGCGCCGGGTTCTGCCACCGACGGCGGGGCCGCCTCGTCGCGCAGCGGCATCCGGGCCGCGACCCGGAAGCCGCCGTCCGGCAGCGGACCGGTGTCCAGGGTGCCGCCGGTCAACCGTACGCGCTCCCGCATGCCGACCAGACCGTGCCCCGTCCCCGTGCTCTCCAGCGGCGAAGCCACCCTGTCGGCCGGGCCGTTGACCACCAGCACGGTCAGCCAGCGGCCGCTCGCGGACACCGTCACCGACACCCTGGTCGGCGCGCCCGGAGCATGCCGCACCACGTTCGCCAGCGCCTCCTGCACGATCCGGTACGCCGACACGTCCACCGCCTGCGGCACCGCCCCCGGGTCGGCCGGCAGCGACAACTCGGCCGGCACCCCCGCCCGCACCGTCGCCTCCACGAGCTGCTGCACCCGGTCCAGGCCCGGCTGGGGCGCCCGCTCGCCCTCCGCGCCCTCGCTGCGCAGCACCGACAGCAGCCGCCGCATCTCGGTGAGGGACTCGCGGGCCGAGCCGGCGATGGCGGTGAACTCCTCACGGGCCGCGTCCGGAAGGCCGGTGATCCGGTACGGGGCCGACTCGGCCTGCACGGTGATCACCGACATGTGGTGCGCCACCACGTCGTGCAACTCCCGGGCGATGCGGGCGCGTTCCTCCAGCAGGGTGCGCCGGGAGCGCTCCGCCTCACTGATCGACTCCTGCTCCACCAGCTTCCGCCGCGCCTCGCCGCCCTCCCGGAGCGACGCCGTCACCACCAGCACCACCCCGGTCAGCACGAACAGCAGCACGGCCACCCCGCTGCCGCGTCCCCGGCTGACCGGTTCGAAGGCCAGCCCCGCCGCCCCGGTCAGCAGCCACACGGCGACCAGCGTCCGGGGCGGCTCCCGCAGGCCGAGGGCGACCATCAGCAGCAGGTAGCCCACCACGCCCATCGGCGTCCACGGCCAGCTCAGCCCGTCGTGAAGACCCGTCAGCAGCGCCGCGACCGCGCCGAGCACATCGGCGGCGCCGATGATCCACCAGGATTGCAGGGGCCTGGTGACGGCCGACACCAGCGGCGCGGTCTGCGCGGTGGCCAGCGCCCCGGCCAGCGCGCCGTTCATCCCGTAGTCGTGGATCAGGACGGTGACGGTGACCGGCAGCAGGGTGCCGACGGCAGCCAGCGCCAAGGCGTACGGCAGCCAGCGCAGCCACGGCCGGGCCGCCCGCCCCATCAACGGCGCCCCGGGCCGCGTGGGGGTGCCCAGCCCGCGCAGCGACCCGGCGACCACGCCCGGTGCCAGAGGGGACGACGGCCGGTATCGGCCCTGCCGGTCTTCGGTGCGCTGCTCCTCGGCGCGCGGGCCGGGATCGCGGGAGGGAGTGCTCATGGTCCGGTCAGCGTAGGCAGCAGACCGCCGCCCCGGCGTCGGCCCCCGGTCCCGCCCGTGCCGCACCCCTCATACCCCCGTCCCGGTCCCCGGGTCATACCCCGGTATCAGCCGGTGCACAGGAGCCGGGCGAGCCGGCCGCCCCAGGTGGTCGTCGTGGCGCGAGCCGGACCCTCCGGCCTCCGCACGCCCCCGGCGGGCCCGCCGGCCTTACAACTCGTCCAGCAACTGCGCCTTCTTCGCGGCGAACTCCTCGTCCGTCACCAGGCCCGCCTGGTACAGCTCGCCGAGGTGGCGGATGCGCTCGGCGACCGCCGCCGGGTCCCGGCCCGCGACCGCCACCCCCGAGGGCACCCCGGCCGGGACCGCGACGGGCGCGGCCTTCCGTACCGCCGCGAGCACCGCCGCCGCGAAGGGCAGCGACTCGTGCACCGGGCCGTAACCCGCCCCGAACACCACCGCCGCCGGGTCCTTCTCCGCCTGCTCGCCGTCCTGCGGCCCCGCCCCGCGCCGCACCAGCCGCAGATGCCCGTCGATCAGCTCGGGCGAACGCCACTCGACGCCGGCCAGCTCGCTGACCGGAAAGAACTGGTCACCGGCCTTCCACTTGGCCGAGGACGCGCCCGTACGCGACCAGCGGAACGCCACCTGCTCGCCGTCGAACACGGCCTTCCCGTCGTACGCCTTGAACTGCAACGGGGGCGTGGGGGCGGTGATCAGGAAGCGCTCCGCGCGGCCGCAGTCACCCTCGACGTCCGCGCCCGGCCCGGATATCCGGGCGTCCTCGATCCGGCCGCGCAACTCGTCGGCGTAGTAGTCGGCGAACTTCTCCTGCTCCTGCGGCAGCACCAGCCGGTAGGGGTCGACGCCTTCGGGCAGCTGCCCGGCCGCCGCGTCCATCAGCGGATCGGCGCCCGGTCTCGGCACCGCGTGCAGCACCACGGTGCCGCGTCTGCCAGGGGAGACCGCCACGGACGCCAACGCCTCGTACGGGACGCGTCGTTCGCGCAGCACCTGGTACAGCCTCGGTGCGCGGATTCCCCGTTCGAAGCGGATGAGCACGGCGTCGGGTTCGAACTCCCAGGTGGCATGAATTCCGGCCAGCACATCACCCATGCGCCCCATCGTATGCGGCGTGCGCCCGCGCGTCGCTACCCGCGCGTACCCGACCTTCCGCACACGCCGCGGCGATCTACGCGCGTCAGACCTTCGCCGTGCCGGAGATTTCCCCGCTGACCGGCTCGTCGAGGGGAAGACCGTCGCGGCAGCCGTCCTGCCCGGCGGCGCAGCGCACCGACCCGTACGCCCCGACGCCTATCCCGGCGAAGTTGCGCAGACTGTCCGTTCCCGGGACGAAGTAGCCCGCGTGCCCGGCCGCGCCGTGCGAGGACACCAGCCGCGCCCCGAACTCCGGCGCCACCGGGTCGGCCCCGTGGCCGAGGCCGCCGACCTCCAGGTACGGCACGTCGGCGATCCAGTCGTCGGCGTCCCGCGCCGCCCACACCCGGGCCCCGGTGCCGAGCCCGGCGACGTTGTCCGCCCGCATGCCGGGGCTCCCGGCCACCGCCACGTCGGTGACCCGCTTCGGCAGCTTGTGCGCCGCCACCCCGCAGACCACCGAGCCGTAGCTGTGGCAGAACAGGGCGACCTCGGAGGAGCCGGGCAGCCCCTCGGTGAGGTCGACCAGCCGGTCCGCGCCGGTCGCGGCGAGCCGCCCGGTGGCCGCGTCCATCCCCACGCCGGCCGGCGAGGCGTAGTCCGCCCAGGCGATCACGGCGGTACGGGTGGAGGGGGAGGTCTCCCGCTCGGCCTGGTACAGCGAGGTCGCCATGCCCACCGGGGCCGTGTACTTCAGGGCGCTCTTCTGGAAGGTGAGGAGATTGGTGTCGACCCCGGGCACCACCACCGACACCCGCTCGGCCCGTCCCAGGTCGCCGAAGACCTCGGCCACCCGCCCGCGCCCGGCCGGGTCGAACGCCAGGATCTGCCGGTCCGGCCGGAGCAGCGCGGCGAACCGGTGCATCCGGCGTACCGCCTGCCGGTGGCCGTCGTCCGACAGCCGCCGGTCCCCGGCCCGGTCCCGCTCGTCGTCCAGCGCGGCGCGCAGCGCGATCCGGTTGGCCCGGTAGCGCACGGGGAGCGGGGCGCCGTCCAGGTTCCCCACCACGTAGGGGTGCCGCAGCGCGAGCCGGTCCTGCTGGCGCTGGGTGAGGGCGCCGAAGAACGCCGAGATCGCGGCCGGCCGCTCGTCGGGGTCCGGCAGCGTCCGGTACGCGATGCGGTCGTGCCGCCAGGCGGCCATCGCGGCCTCCCGCGGCTCCTGCGGGCCGTCGCCCCGGCCGACGGCCGTCCAGCCGGTGGTCATGACGAGCACGACGACCACGACCAGCGCGAGCAAGACGCGCCACAGGGCGTGCGGAAGCGGAGCGGTGTCGGAGGAAGTCACTGCGGGACACCCTAGGAGGCGCCCCCGCCCCGGACGACGAAGCCGAGCACGCGAAGCGTGACCGACCTCACGCGTAGGAGGGGGATTCGGGGGAAGGCCGTGCCCGGCCGTGCACGGAGGGTGTAAGGAAACCGGCCGACGGGGCGCGCCCGTCGCTCTCGGTCAGGTCCTACGGGCGGCGTCCGCGGCGTCCGCGTCGCTGCCCGCGGTGCGTCGCCAGTCTCCCGCGAGGGCCGGACCGAGCTGGTCGAGGTAGGCGACGGTGATGGCGCGGATCGCCTCCATGGACCGGTCCTCCCCGCGCACCCACATCTGTCCGGTGATCCGCATGATGCCGCCGAACGCCGCGACCGCCACCCGGGGGCGCGGATCGGCGTCCACGTCCAGCCCCTCCCGCTCGGCGATCAGCCGGACGATCGCCTCGTCCGTCTCCATCGCGCGGCGCAGGTGGACCGCGAGCAGCGCGGGTGTGGACTCGATGACCTGGAAGGTGCGCAGATACAGCTCGACCGGCACCACCTCCATGATGGCCTCGCCGATCGTGTCCCAGGCGCACAGCACCGCGTTGCGCATCGCCTCGAACGGGGGCTCCGGTGCGGGGCGGTCCCGCAGCGCCGCCAGGAAGTGCGCCTCGACCATCTCCTGTACGCCGAAGGCGACGTCCTCCTTGCTGGCGAAGTAGCGGAAGAAGGTGCGCTGGGAGACGTCCACCGCGCCGGCGATCTCGTCGACGGTGGTCTCCTCGTACCCGCGGGTGGTGAAGAGCTCGAGGGCGGTGCGCATCAGGGCGTCCCGGGTGCGCTGCTTCTTGCGTTCCCGCAGTCCGGACTGCCCGACTGTCACCACTGCGTCCTCTTCCACTCGATGTCCCCGTCGATACCCCCGCCGATGCCCCCGCCGATGCCCCCGGTCCGAGGCGGCCCACCGGAGGTCGCGCGCCGACGTCTCGCCGGAGGCCGTCCCCCGACATCCGCTGATGCCTCCGTGGCGGACTGCCTGTGAGGTAGGTGACAGTTACCGGCGACTGAAACGCTTTGTCAATTGTCAGTCACTGACACTAGCCTTTCGGTATGACTAGTCAGACCACCATCGACAAGCAGTCCCAGGGGCAGGAGCCCCCGGCGCCCGGGCCCTCAGGGCTGCGCGGCCACCCCTGGCTGACGCTGTTCGCCGTGGCCGTGGGTGTGATGATGGTCGCGCTCGACGGCACCATCGTCGCCATCGCCAACCCCGCCATCCAGGCCGATCTCGGCGCCGGCCTCTCCGACGTCCAGTGGATCACCAACGGGTATCTGCTCGCGCTGGCCGTCGCCCTGATCACGGCGGGCAAGCTCGGTGACCGCTTCGGACACCGCCAGACCTTCCTGATCGGCATCACCGGCTTCGCCGCCGCCTCCGCCGCCATCGGGTTCTCCAGCAGCATCGGGCTGGTCGTCGGGTTCCGTGTGCTCCAGGGCCTCTTCGGCGCGCTGCTCATGCCCGCCGCGCTCGGTCTGCTGCGGGCCACCTTCCCGGCCGAGAAGCTGAACATGGCGATCGGCATCTGGGGCATGGTCATCGGCGCCTCGACCGCCGGCGGCCCGATCCTCGGCGGCGTGCTGGTCGAACGGGTCAGTTGGCAGTCGGTGTTCTTCATCAACGTGCCGGTCGGCGTCCTGGCGCTGGTGATGGGCCTGGTGATCCTCAAGGACCACCGCGCCGCCAACGCCCCCCGCTCCTTCGACATCCCCGGCATCCTGCTGCTCTCCGCCGCGATGGCCTCGCTGGTGTGGGGTCTGATCAAGGCCGGGGAGAGCTGGGGCTGGGGCAGTGCCAGCACCTGGCTGTGCGTGCTCGGCTCGCTCGCCCTGTTCGTGCTGTTCGCCGTCTGGGAGACCAAGACCAAGGAGCCGCTCATCCCGCTGGCGATGTTCCGCTCCGTTCCGCTGTCGGCGGGCGTGGTGCTGATGGTGCTCATGGCGTTCGCCTTCATGGGCGGCCTCTTCTTCGTGTCGTTCTACCTCCAGGGCGTCAAGGGGATGAGCCCCATCGACAGCGGTCTGCACCTGCTGCCGCTGACCGCGATGATGATCGTCTCCTCGCCCCTGGCCGGAGCGATGATCACCAAGTTCGGGCCGCGGGTGCCGCTGGTGGGCGGCATGGTCTGCACCGCGACCGCCATGTTCGGCATGATCACCCTGACCCCCGCCACCGGCACGCTCGCCCTGTCGCTCTGGTTCGCCCTGCTGGGCCTGGGCCTGGCGCCGGTCATGGTGGGCGCCACCGAGGTGATCGTGGGCAACGCCCCGCTGGAGCTCTCCGGCGTGGCCGGCGGTCTCCAGCAGTCCGCCATGCAGGTCGGCGGCGCGCTCGGCACCGCGGTGCTCAGCTCGGTCATGGCCTCCAAGGTGAGCGCCGACTTCGCGCAGAACTGGAAGAGCGCCGGGATCCCGGTCCCGCCGGACCCGCGTCTGGAGGAGGCGGCGGAGTTCGGCAGGGTCCCCGAGGAACTGGCCAAGGCCCCCGGCATGACCCCGGAGCTGACTGCCAAGATCGGCGACGTCATCCAGGACACCTTCATGTCGGGCATGGCCATGGCGTTCACGGTCGCCGGCGTGGTGGCCGTGGTCGCCGCCGTGGTGGCCGTGCTGACCAAGCGCGGCGCCAACGCCGACGCGGCCGCGGGCGCGGCGCACATCTGACGCCCCCGCCCGCCGGTCCTGGCCGGCCGTCACAAGGCCCCGCGACACGCCTGTCGCGGGGCCTTCGCGCACCCCGGCGCAGCTCGGTGGAAGCGGCGCCCCGTCAGCACAGTCACTCTCCGTCATCCTTATGGGTGGACAAGCCGGTCGACCCCTTCCCGGCACCGTCACTCAGTGTCACCATCGGGATGTCGCTACGCGAGCAGTCGGGCAGTGCCCCTCGCGTACGCCGTCGCCAGACACTCGACACGACATCCGACGACATCCGACGCCTTCCGGCACCATCCGACGACATCCCACGGGGGTCCACCATGCGCTCCACCGCCCTGCTCCTCACCGCCGCGGCCGCCACTCTGGCCGCCACCGCCACCGCCACCGCCACCGCCGCCGCCCCCACGCCGCCGACGCGGGCGACCACCGCCGCCGCGATGGTCGCCCGCGTCGGCGGCGTGGGGGCGGCGGCGGTGGCGGTG
>NZ_PVLV01000449.1 GCF_002982015.1 Streptomyces solincola | reverse complement strand
GGGCCGGGTGGGGTTCATGGCGGTCAGTATTCAGGGGTCGGGCGACGCAGGTCACAGGATTCGGACACTTCCCGGGGCTGGCGCGCTCGTTACCCGCTGGTTAAGCTCAAGTGAGCGGGCGACACCCGCGTTTCTCGTGGCGGCCTGGTGACGCAGCCGCCGCGAGCGCCAGTCGGTTCGGCATGCGCGGTGCGGCCCCGGGACAGGGCCCGCCGCATTCTCCTCCCGCGACCGCGTGCGGCCGCGCGGCGGGCCTTGCGCCCGCCGCCCGGACCCTCCCGTGCGCGCCGCGGCTCCACCCGCCGCCTGCCCGGGCGCACCCTGTTCGACCACCGCTCCCGGGCATGCCCCGACCGCGGGCCACCGGGCGTGCGGACGGCGTGCGCGTCGCGATCCGGCGGACGAGTCGCCGACCGGCGCCGGGACGGCCGGACGGTTCCGCTCCGGCGCGCACGCCCACGCCCTGTTCCCCGCATCCGGCACCTCGGCTCCCGGCATCTCGCGTTCCGTCCGCGGGCCGCAGCCCTCACCGGCCACGCGGCCGCCGGCCCTCACCGGCGTCCCGCGCGTCCCGCGCGTCCGTCCCGCACCCTCGCACCGCCGGGCGCGCGTCCCTCATCAGTCGTCACTCACCCTGGAGTCCCCTGATGGACACCCCTCTCTCCACCATCGCCGTCGTCGGTCTCGGCACCATGGGCGCCGGCATCGCCGAGGTCCTGGCCCGCGCCGGCCGCGAGGTCGTCGGCATCGACGTCAGCGAGGCCGCCGCCCGCCGGGCCGCGGACGCGCTCGCCGCCTCCACGGCCCGCTCGGTGGCCCGTGAGCGGCTCACCGAGGAGGAGCGGCGCGAGGTGCTCGCCCGCTTCCGCACCTTCACCGATCTGCGGGCGGCCTCCGACGCCGACCTGGTCATCGAGGTGGTGCCGGAGACCTACGAGATCAAGCAGGAGGTGTTCCGGGCGCTGGACGCCGTCGTCCGGCCGGACACCATCCTGGCCACCGGGACCAACGCGCTGTCGGTGACGCGGCTGGCCGCGGAGTCGGCGCGGCCGGAGCGCGTGCTGGGCCTGCACTTCTTCAACCCGGCGCCGGCGATGAAGCTGGTCGAGGTGGTGTCGTCGGTGCTGACCTCTCCGGCGGCGGTGGCGACCGTCACCGAGCTGGCGCACGCGCTGGGCAAGGAGCCGGTGGCGGTCGGCGACCGGCCCGGGTTCGTCGCCGACGGACTGCTGTTCGGCTACCTCAACCAGGCCGCCGCGATGTACGAGGCGAAGTACGCGTCCCGGGAGGACGTCGACGCCGCGATGCGGCTGGGCTGCGGGCTGCCGATGGGGCCGCTGGCGCTGCTGGACCTGATCGGCGTGGACACCGCGCGCACCGTGCTGGACGCCATGTACGCCGAGTCCCGGGACAAGCTGCACGCGCCGGCGCCGATCCTGCGCCAGTTGGCCGACGCCGGGCTGACCGGGCGCAAGTCCGGACGCGGCTTCTACACGTACGAGGCCCCGGGCAGCCCGGTGGTGGTGCGGGACGCGCTGACCCCGCAGGAGGAGGGCGCCGGGACGGCCCCGGCGCGGGAGGTGCGCTCGGTGGGCGTCGCCGGGTCGGGGACGATGGCGAGCGGTATCGCCGAGGTGTTCGCCAAGGCCGGGTACGAGGTGGTGCTGGCGGCCCGGTCGCAGGAGAAGGCGGAGGCGGCCAAGGGGCGGATCGCCGGGTCGCTGACGCGGTCGGTGGCCAAGGGGCGGCTGTCGGCGCAGGACGCGGAGGCGGTGCTGGCGCGGATCTCGCCGGCCGGTTCGCTGGAGGCGTTCGCCGAGGTGGACCTGGCGGTGGAGGCGGTCGCCGAGGACCTGGCCGTGAAGCAGGAGCTGTTCGCGGCGCTGGACAAGGTGTGCCGGGCGGGTGCGGTGCTGGCCACCACCACCTCCTCGCTGCCGGTGGTGGCCTGCGCCCGCGCGACCTCCCGGCCGCAGGACGTCATCGGGATGCACTTCTTCAACCCGGCGCCGGCGATGAAGCTGGTGGAGGTGGTGCGGACGGTGCTGACCGCGGACGACACGCACGCCACGGTCCGCGCGGTGACGGCGAGGATCCGCAAGCACCCGGTGGACTGCGGGGACCGGGCCGGGTTCATCGTGAACGCGCTGCTCTTCCCGTACCTGAACAACGCGATCAAGATGGTGGAGCAGCACTACGCCACGCTCGACGACATCGACGCGGCGATGAAGCTGGGCGGCGGGTACCCGATGGGCCCCTTCGAGCTGCTGGACGTAGTGGGGCTGGACGTCTCGCTGGCGATCGAGCAGGTGCTGCACCGCGAGTTCCGCGACCCGGGTCTGGCCCCGGCGCCGCTGCTGGAGCACCTGGTGGCGGCCGGCTGCCTGGGCCGCAAGACCGGGCGCGGCTTCCGCGAACATGCCCGGCGCTGACCCGTACGGGGAGTGGGGAGGGCTGCTCGGGCCCTCCCCGCGCCCGTCCGGGTCGGGCGAGGGGGAGCCCCCGGCCGGGCGTGGACCTCGGGCGCGCTCTCCCGCCCGTATGCAGTACGTTCATGGCATGTCCCAGCCCGCCAGGTCACCCCGTGCCACCTCCTCGCAGTCTCCGCAGCCCTCGCGGGCGTCCCGGACCGAGCCGCCGGAGAGCACCGCGGGCGGCCGGGCGGCCGCGCAGCGGCTGAAGATGCGGCGGGAGCTGGCGGCCGCGGCGATGGAGCTGTTCGCGACCAAGGGGTACGAGGCGACGACGGTCGACGAGATCGCCGCGGCGGCCGGGGTGGCACGGCGCACGTTCTTCCGGCACTTCCGGTCCAAGGAGGAGGCGATCTTCCCGGACCACGACGACACGCTGGTGCGGGCGGAGGCGGTGCTGAACGCGGCGCCAGCGCACGAGCACCCGCTGGACACGGTGTGCCGGGGGATCAAGGAGGTCATGAAGATGTACGCGGCCTCCCCCGCGGTCTCGGTGGAGCGCTACCGGCTGACCCGTGAGGTGCCGACGCTGCGGGAGCGGGAGATCGCCTCGGTGGCCCGCTACGAGCGGCTGTTCACGCGCTATCTGCTGGGCCATTTCGACGAGCGCGACCACCACGACGGCAACGACGACCCGCTGCTGGCGGAGGTCGCCGCCTCGGCCGTGGTGACGGCGCACAACCATGTGCTGCGGCGCTGGCTGCGGGCGGGCGGGCAG
>NZ_PVLV01000448.1 GCF_002982015.1 Streptomyces solincola | reverse complement strand
CGGGGCGCGGGCCGTCACTGGACGCCGGCCCGCGCCCCCGGCCCGCACCCCGGCGCCTGGCGGGAGACCGGAGGCGGCGCCCCGCCCCCGCTGCCCCGGTGCGGCCGGCGGCGGCACACCACCCAGCCACAGCCCTACTGCTCAGAGCTGCGGCCGGGCCCGCTCCACCACCGAGGCCAGGTCCAGGGTGTGCGGCAGGGTGCCGAACGCCGTCCCCCAGTCGCCGCCCAGCCGGGAGCCGCAGAACGCGTCCGCGACCGCGGACGGCGCGTACCGCACCAGCAGCGAGCCCTGGAGCACCAGCGCCATCCGCTCCACCAGCCGGCGCGCCCGCGCCTCCGCGCCCTCCAGATCGGCCAGTTCGGTCAGCAGGCCCTTCACCGCCCCGTCCAGCCGGTGGTCCGCGCCGCGCGCCGCGCCCACCTCGCGCAGGAAGGCGTCCAACGCGGCCGGCTCCCGGCCCAGCGCCCGCAGCGCGTCCAGCGCCTGGACGTTGCCCGAGCCCTCCCAGATGGAGTTCAGCGGCGCCTCGCGCAGCAGCCGCGGCATCCCGGAGTCCTCGACATAGCCGTTGCCGCCCAGGCACTCCAGCGCCTCCGCGGCCACCGGGGTGGCCCGCTTGGTCACCCAGTACTTCGCCGCCGGCACCGCGAGCCGCAGCAGCGCCCGCTCCCCGTCCGTGTCCGCGTCGTAGGCCGCCGCCAGCCGCATCGCCAGCACGGTCGCCGCCTCCGACTCCAGCGCCAGGTCGGCCAGCACGTTGCGCATCAGCGGCTTGTCGACCAGCCGGCCGCCGAACGCCGAGCGGTGCGCGCAGTGGTGCACGGCCTGCGCCACCGCCTGCCGCATCAGCGCCGCCGAGCCCAGCACGCAGTCCAGCCGGGTCGCCGCCACCATCTCGATGATGGTGCGCACCCCCCGGCCCTCCTCGCCCACCCGGCGGGCCCAGGTGGAGTCGAACTCGACCTCGCTGGAGGCGTTGGAGCGGTTGCCCAGCTTGTCCTTGAGCCGCTGGATGCGGAAGGCGTTGCGGGAGCCGTCGTCCAGCACCCGGGGCACCAGGAAGCAGGTCAGCCCGTTCGGCGCCTGCGCCAGCACCAGGAAGGCGTCCGACATCGGGGCCGAGCAGAACCACTTGTGCCCGGTCAGCGCGTACTCCCCGGCGGCCGCGAGCGGCAGCGCTGCGGTGGTGTTCGCCCGGACGTCGCTGCCGCCCTGCTTCTCCGTCATCCCCATCCCGAACAGCACCCCGGTCCGGTCCGCCGGGGCGGCGAGCCGCTCCCCCTCGTACACCTGCGAGGTCAGCTTCGGCTCCCAGAAGGCGGCCAGCTCCGGATCCGCCCGCAACGCTGGGACGGCCGCGTGGGTCATCGACAGCGGGCAGCCGTGGCCCGGTTCGGCCTGCGTCCACACCAGGAAGCCGGCCGCCCGGCGGACATGGCCGCCCGGCCGGCCCCAGGCGTTGGTCAGCCCGTTGGTCACCGCGTGCCCCAGCAGCCGGTGCCAGGCCGGGTGGAAGTCGACCTCGTCGATCCGGTTGCCGTAGCGGTCGTGTGTACGGAGCACCGGCGGGTACGCGTCGGCCTGCGCGCCCCACTCCTGCGCCTGCGCCGAACCGGCGCTCGTGCCGAGCGTGGCCAGCTCCCCGAGCGCCTCGTCGAGCAGCCCGGGATCGAGGTGGCGCTGCACCGCCTCGGCGAGCGCACGGTCGGCGGAGAAGACGTCGTACCCCACCAGGGGCGGGGCCTGGTTGGTCACTGTGTGGGTGGTGGTCGCCATGCGGATACGGTAAGGACGTGCAGGCAGCGAACGAAACACCCCCGGGGGCGCACAAGCCCGCGGGCAGGCTCCACCGGGCCCGGGCCCTCTACCGCAACGTCTCGAAACGGACCCTCGCCTGGCTTCTCCTCAAGGACACCGTCAACTCCTGCATCGAGTACCGGATTCTCGGGCTCGCCGCCGAGGCGGCGTTCTTCACCCTGCTGTCGCTGCCGCCGCTGATGCTCGGCCTGCTCGGGCTGCTCGGATACGTCGACGGCTGGACGAACACCACCACCGTCGCCTCCATCGAGGAGAACATCCTGCGGGCGGTCGGCACCGTGCTGTCCGACCGGGGCGTCGACGACATCGCCCGGCCGCTCCTGGAGGACGTCACCCAGGGCGGCCGGCCCGACGTCATCTCCATCGGCTTCGCCATTGCCCTGTGGTCCGGCTCGCGGGCGGTCAACGTCTTCATCGACACCATCACCGTGATGTACGGCCTCGACGGGCACCGCGGCATCGTCGCCACCCGGCTGCTGGCCTTCCTCCTCTACATCGTCGCCATGGTGATCGGCGCGGTGGTGCTGCCCCTGGCGGTGGTCGGGCCCGACCGGCTGGTGGAGTGGGTGCCCTACGGCCAGGAGGTCGTCACCGTCCTGTACTGGCCGGTCGTCATCCTGCTGTCGATCGCCTTCCTCACCACGCTCTACCACGTGTCCGTCCCGGTCCGCTCGCCCTGGATCGAGGACGTGCCCGGCGCGCTGGTCGCCCTCGCCATGTGGGTGCTGGGCAGTGCCGGCCTGCGGGTCTACCTCACCAGCCAGGTCGAGGGCCCCACCATCTACGGCTCGCTGGCCGCCCCCATCGCCGTGCTGCTGTGGATAGGGATCTCCGCCTTCGCCGTGCTGGTCGGCGCGGCCGTCAACGCCGCGATCGACCGGGTCTGGCCGGCCGCCACCACCGCCGCCGCCCGCGCCGAGACCGAGCGGCTGCGCGCCGCCGAGGCCGCCATGGAACTGGTCGCCCGCGCCAAGGCCGCCGGCGGGTCCCCGGACGAGGACGACCCCGACATGCCCTCGGAGTTCCCCGAGCGCTGGTCCCGCTTCCTGCCGCCCGAGGACGTCCGCGCCCGCCTGCACTACCAGCGCGAACGGGAGGGCGGCGAGGACGGGCCCGGCCCCCGCGAGGAGCACGGCGACACGCCGTAGCCTGGGGCGGGTGGCACCCCTCCGGCACACCGGTTACGAGGAGCGGCCCGCCCTCCTGGACGGGGCCGTGCTGTGGCGCAACGCCCCGGCCGGCCCGGCCGCCGCCGTGCTCCCCGACGGCTGCATGGACCTGCTCTTCCACGCCGGCCGCCTGCTCGTCGCCGGCCCGGACACCGGCCCGCACGCCGTCGGCGCCGCCCCCGGCGACGGCCCCTGGACCGGCGTCCGGTTCGCGCCCGGCGACGCGCCCGCCCTGCTCGGCGTGCCCGCCCACGAGCTGCGCGACCGGCGCGTCGACCTCGCCGCGCTCTGGCCCGGCGACCGGGTCCGCCGGCTCGCCGAGCGGATCGCCGACGCCCCCGACCCGGCCGCCGCCCTGGAGGCGCTCGCCCTCCGGCTCGCCGCCGACGCCCCCCGCCCCGACCCGCTGACCCGCGCCGTGGCCCGTGACCTCGCCCGGGGCCGCACCGTCGCCGGCACGGCCGCCGCCACCGGCCTGTCCGCCCGCCAACTGCACCGCCGCTCCCTGGCCGCCTTCGGCTACGGCCCCAAGACCCTCGCCCGGGTGCTGCGCCTCCAGCGCGCCCTCGCCCTCGTCCGGGCCGGCGCCCCCCTCGCCGAGGCCGCCCACACCGCCGGCTGCGCCGACCAGGCCCATCTGGCCCGTGAGGTGCGCGCACTGGCCGGGACGACGCTGACCGCGTACGCGGCCTCCGCCGGGCAGCCGCCGGAGGGTGTCCGGCGGGTGTCCGGCGGAGGGTAGGGCCCAGCCGTCCGCCGCCGGGCAGCCGCCTGCGGGTGCGGCTCAGTCGTCCGCCGCCGGTCGGCCGCCTGCGGGTAGGGCTCAGTCGTCCGCCGCCGGTCGGCCCGCGGCCGGTTCCGCTCAGCCGTCCGCGGGCCGGTCCGCGAAGAGGGAGACGCCCATGCCGTCCGGATCCAGGACGACGGCGTAGCGCTGGCCCCACACCGCGTCCCAGGGCGCGAGATGGCCGCGGTGCCCGGCCGCGAGGAGGTCCGCGTACGCCGCGTCCACCGCCGCCGGGTCGGCGCAGCGGAAGGCGAGGCCGATCCGCTCCCCGCCCTCCGGCCGCCGCCAGTGCGGGTCGTAGGAGCGGACCGTCTCCTCGGTGTCCCACAGCACCCGCAGCCCGCCCGGCAGCGCCGCCTCGACGTGCGGCGCCTCCGCCGCGCCCGCGGGGACGTCCACCCCCAGCCTCCGGTAGAAGGCGAGGGAGGCCGCCATGTCGGAGACGACGAGCCCGACCGCGTCGAGCACGGGGACGGCGGTACGGGGGTTCCTGGTCACCTGTGAACTGGTCATGGAGCCCACGCTAGGAGCCGGGCCGGGCGTCGGTCTTGAACGAATCGGACGCGCACCCGACCGGACCGGACCCGGCGTCCGGCCGGCCGGTGCGCCGGGCCGCCCGCCGCGGCGCACCGCGCGGGGGCGCGGGCCGCACGGTGTAATGAGAGGACGACCATCCCCACCGCCCGGGCGCCCCCGTGCCCCGCCCGGGCCGCACGCGGAGGGCCGACCATGGC
>NZ_PVLV01000447.1 GCF_002982015.1 Streptomyces solincola | reverse complement strand
CCTGACCAACCGCCCCGCACGGGCGGGACGCCGTACCCGCCTGACCACCTCCCGCCCCGCAGGGGCGGGAGGTCCTGACCGCCTGACAGACTGGCGCCCATGCGCATTGTGGTTCTGGCCGGCGGCATCGGCGGTGCCCGTTTCCTGCGCGGCCTGCTGAAGGCCGCGCCCGACGCGGAGATCACGGTCGTCGGCAACACCGGTGACGACATCCATCTGTTCGGGCTGAAGGTCTGCCCCGACCTCGACACCGTGATGTACACGCTCGGCGGCGGCATCAACGAGGAGCAGGGCTGGGGGCGTGCGGACGAGACGTTCCACGTCAAGGCGGAGCTGGCGGCGTACGGGGTGGGGCCCGGCTGGTTCGGTCTGGGCGACCGCGACTTCGCCACCCACATCGTGCGCACCCAGATGCTGGCGGCGGGCTATCCGCTGAGCGCGGTGACCGAGGCGCTGTGCGACCGGTGGAAGCCGGGGGTGAGGCTGCTGCCGATGTCCGACGACCGGGTGGAGACCCACGTCGCCGTGGACGTGGACGGCGAGCGCAAGGCGGTGCACTTCCAGGAGTACTGGGTGCGGCTGCGGGCCTCGGTGGACGCGCACGCGATCGTGCCGGTCGGCGCGGAGCAGGCGAAGCCCGCCCCCGGGGTGCTGGAGGCGATCGCCGAGGCGGACGTCGTGCTCTTCCCGCCGTCCAACCCGGTCGTGTCCATCGGCACCATCCTGGCCGTGCCCGGCATCCGGGAGGCCATCGCCGACGCCGGGGTGCCGGTGGTCGGCCTCTCCCCCATCGTCGGCGGCGCGCCGGTGCGCGGCATGGCCGACAAGGTGCTGGCGGCGGTCGGCGTGGAGGCCACGGCGGCCGCGGTGGCCGCGCACTACGGCTCCGGGCTGCTGGACGGCTGGCTGGTGGACACCGTGGACGCGGCGGCGGCAGCCGAAGTGGAGGGGGCCGGCATCCGCTGCCGGGCCGTGCCGTTGATGATGACCGACCTGGACGCGACCGCCGCGATGGCCCGCGAGGCGCTGGCGCTCGCCGAGGAGGTACGCGGATGAGCGCGGCCGGGGGCCCGTCCTACCGGGTGTGGGCGCTGCCCGGGCTGCCGGAGGTGCGGCCGGGCGACGACCTGGCCAAGCTGATCGCCGCCACCGAGCCGGGCCTGGCGGACGGCGACGTGCTGCTGGTCACCTCCAAGATCGTCAGCAAGGCGGAGGGGCGGATCGTCCAGGCCGCCGACCGGGAGGCCGCGATCGACGCGGAGACCGTGCGGGTGGTCGCCCGGCGCGGGGCGCTGCGGATCGTGGAGAACCGGCAGGGCCTGGTGATGGCCGCCGCCGGGGTGGACGCGTCCAACACGCCGGCCGGCACGGTGCTGCTGCTGCCCGAGGACCCGGACGCCTCGGCCCGCGCGCTGCGCACCGGTCTGCGGGACGCCCTGGGCGTGGACGTCGGGGTCGTCGTCACCGACACCTCCGGCCGGCCGTGGCGCAGCGGGCTGACCGACATCGCGATCGGCGCGGCCGGGGTGCGGGTCCTGGACGACCTGCGCGGCGGCGCGGACGCGCACGGCAACCCGCTGAGCGCCACGGTGGTGGCTGCCGCCGACGAACTGGCCGCCGCCGGGGACCTGGTGAAGGGCAAGGCGGCCGGGCTGCCGGTGGCGGTCGTCCGCGGCCTGCCCCACCTGGTCCAGGCCGGCGACGGCGACGGCGGCGCACGGGAGTTGGTCCGGGGCGCGGCGGACGACATGTTCCGGCTCGGCACCTCCGAGGCGGTCCGTGAGGCGCTCGGACTGCGGCGCACGGTGCGGGAGTTCACCGACGAGCCGGTGGACCCGGGCTCGGTGCGGCGGGCGGTGGCCGCGGCGCTGACCGCTCCCGCCCCGCACCACACCACCCCCTGGCGGTTCGTGCTGCTGGAGTCGGCCGCGTCCCGGGTGGAGCTGCTGGACGCGATGCGGGACGCCTGGGTCGCCGACCTGCGCCGGGACGGACGCTCGGAGGAGGCGATCGCCCGCCGGGTGCGCCGCGGCGAGGTGCTGCGCCGCGCCCCGTACCTGGTGGTGCCCTGCCTGGTCATGGACGGTTCGCACGCGTACGGCGACGAGCGGCGGGACGCGGCCGAGCGGGAGATGTTCGTGGTCGCCGCGGGCGCGGGCGTGCAGAACCTGCTGGTGGCGCTGGCCGGTGAGCAACTGGGCTCGGCCTGGGTGTCGTCCACGATGTTCTGCCGGGACGTGGTCCGCGAGGTGCTGGACCTGCCGGCGCACTGGGACCCGATGGGCGCGGTGGCCGTGGGCCGCCCGGCCGCCGACGACCCGGGGCGGAGTGTCACCGCACCTCGATGAACGCCTCCGGCGGTCGGGGCGGCCGGGTGGCGGGGACGGCGGCCGGGCGGCCCACGGCCACCGCGCCCATCGGGTCCCAG
>NZ_PVLV01000446.1 GCF_002982015.1 Streptomyces solincola | reverse complement strand
GCGGGGCGGGCGGGCCGCTCGGCGGTCTCGCCGGCGGCGTCCTCGCGGGTGTCGCGGACGGCGCCGGCGGCGAACGCGTCGAAGGAGTCGCCGGGACCGGTTCCGGTGGTGTCGGCATCGATGTCGGCACCGTCGGGTGCGGGGAAGTCGTCGTCCGGTCGCCGGTCGATCGGGTCCAAGGTCAAGCCCCCATGTAGCGCGGTGCGTCGTCGGCCTTCCCGGCCATGTCGCACGCCCGCTGCCGCTCTCCGGTCCGGTGTGCCCGCGCCGGCGTGGTGGCGGCGGACGGGCTCAGCCGCACCCTAGACGTTGACGGGGTGTGATTGAAGGGCGGGGGTGGGGCCGTGCCCAAGACGTCACCGTCTTGTGAGTTCGCCGCCGCCGGAGGCGTCCGGTCCGTCCGGGTACGGCCCGAAAGACCGCGCTGGGGGCCGGGCTTCAGACCCGGGGCAGGGTGTCGGCGGCGAGGCCGCCCTCGATGGCGAGGATGCGGTGCAGCCGGGTGGCCACCAGCAGCCGCTGCATCTGCGGCGGTACGCCGCGCAGCACCAGTCGCCGGCCGCAGCGGCCGGCCCGGCGGTGGGCGCCCATGATGACGCCGAGGCCGGTGGCGTCCCAGGAGTCGAGTCCGGTCAGGTCGAGCACCAGGTCGCCGGCTCCGTCGTCGACGGCCGAGTGCAGGACCGTACGGGCGTCCGCGGCGCTGCGTACGTCGAGGCGGCCCCCGACGACCAGCTCGGCGTGGTCGCCCCTGATGTGCATCTGCGCTCCCGGTGAGTGCTCCGTCGTCGTGGTCACGTCTTCGCCGTCATCCCTCGGCCTCGCGCGCCGTCGTGGTCCCTTGGCGTCCGGTGGCCCCGCGCCGCCTCGCCGGCGCGGGGCCGGCGGGACGCCGTCCGGCCGGCGGGCCCGTGTCGTCCTGTCTTTCTATGCACCAACTGACTGTCCGACAGGCGCAGCCGTTGCGCCTTGTAAGCGAACCGATACCGAATTCACCCCGTGGGGTGACGTCCGGGCCGGCCGGGTCCGGACGGGCGCCCCGTGCGTGCGGGGCGCCCCGGTCGCGCGCGGGCCCGGCGGGGGCCGGGCGCGTGCGGTCAGTGCGTGTAGAAGCCCTGCCCGCTCTTGCGGCCGATGTCACCGGCGTCCACCATCCGGCGCATCAGCTCCGGCGGGGCGAACTTCTCGTCCTGGGACTCGGTGTAGATGTTGCCGGCGGCGTGCAGCAGGATGTCGACGCCGGTGAGGTCGGCGGTGGCGAGCGGCCCCATGGCGTGGCCGAAGCCCAGCTTGCAGGCGGTGTCGATGTCCTCGGCGGTGGCGACGCCGGACTCGTAGAGCTTGGCGGCCTCGACGACCAGGGCGGCGATCAGCCGGGTGGTGACGAAGCCGGCCACGTCGCGGTTGACCACGATGCAGGTCTTGCCGACGGACTCGGCGAACTCCCGTGCCGTGGCGAGGGTTTCGTCGCTGGTCTTGTAGCCGCGGACGAGTTCGCAGAGCTGCATCATCGGCACCGGGGAGAAGAAGTGGGTGCCGACGACCCGGTCCGGGCGCTCGGTGACGGCGGCGATCTTGGTGATCGGGATGGCGGAGGTGTTGGAGGCCAGCACGGTGTCCTCGCGGACGATCTTGTCGAGGGTGCGGAAGATCTCGTGCTTGACCTCCAGCTTCTCGAAGACCGCCTCCACGACCAGGTCGGCGTCGGCGGCCGCGTCCAGGTCGGTGGTGGTGGTGATGCGGGCCAGGGCGGCCTCGGCGTCGGCGGCGTCCAGCTTGCCCTTGGCGACGAAGCGGTCGTAGGACGCCTTGATGCCGTCGGTGCCGCGGGTCAGCGCGGCGTCCGTGACGTCGCGCAGCACCACGTCCCAGCCCGCCTGGGCGGAGACCTGCGCGATTCCGGAGCCCATGAGTCCGGCGCCGATGACGGCGAGCTTCCTGGCCACGTTTCTTCCCCTTAACACCCGTTTACTTGTCGCTCTCCGGCGGAGGCTATCGGGCGGGGGCGGGCCTGAGGCTGCGAAGAGACACGCGTCACGTCTCATCTGACGGACATCACACCGTGACGGTACGTCATGGGCCTTTCCCGGCCGCCGCACCGCCCACCGGGGGCCCGGCCCGGGTGCCGTCCCCCGGGCGGCTCACTAGTCTTGGCCCCATGGTCAATCTGACGCGCATCTACACCCGTACCGGCGACAAGGGCACCACGGCGCTCGGCGACATGAGCCGCACCGCCAAGACCGACCGGCGGATCGCCGCCTACGCCGACGCCAACGAGGCCAACGCGGCCATCGGCACGGCCATCGCGCTCGGCGGGCTGGCCGAGGACGTGGTCAAGGTCCTGGTGCGGGTGCAGAACGACCTGTTCGACGTGGGCGCGGACCTGTCCACGCCGGTGGTGGAGAACCCGCAGTACCCGCCGCTGCGGGTGGAGCAGAGCTACGTCGACAAGCTGGAGGCGGACTGCGACCGTTACCTGGAGCAGCTGGAGAAGCTGCGCTCCTTCATCCTGCCCGGCGGCACCCCCGGCGCGGCGCTGCTGCACCAGGCGTGCACCGTGGTCCGCCGCGCCGAGCGCTCCACCTGGGCGGCGCTGGAGGAGCACGGCGAGTCGATGAACCCGCTCACCGCCACCTACCTCAACCGCCTCTCCGACCTGCTCTTCATCCTCGCCCGCACCGCCAACAAGGAGCGCGGCGACATCCTCTGGGTCCCGGGCGGCGAGCGCTGACCCGCCCCGTCAGGGCAGCTTGGCGTCCTCCCGTTCGCCGGCCGCCGGCTCCGGGGCCCTCTTGGGCCAGATCGCGTAGCTGAGGGCGATCAGGCCGTGGATGCCGGCCGCGCGCCAGGCGATGTGCATCCAGTTCTCCAGCGCGCCGGTGCGGGCCGGGTCGCCGACGTACTGGATCGCCAGCCAGAGCGGCCCGGTGGCGACCGCGGCCGCGGCGAGCGTGCCGAGCCAGATCCGGCCCTCGTGCGCGGCGCGGGCCATGCCGTAGCGGGGCGGGGGCGGCGGCTTGGGGCCGCCGCCGAGGCGGTGGGCGGCGTGGCCGTCCAGCCACTTCACGGTGCGGTGGCCGTGGCCGACGGTGTAGCCGATGTAGAGCGCGGCCAGCCCGTGCCCCCAGTGGGGCTCGGCGCCGCTCCGCAGGTCGACGGCGGTGGCGAGCAGCAGGACCACCTCCAGCAGCGGCTCGCACAGCAGCAGCGCGGCCCCGGTGCGGGGCATCCTCAGCAGGTAGCGGACCGCGAGTCCGGCCGCCAGCAGCACCCAGAAGCCGACCTCGCAGATGACGATGAGCGCGACGATCACGGCGGTTCTCCTTTCGGTGCCTCCAGCCTTCCGGCTCCGCGCGGCCGGGGCGTCGTCGCGGATGAGGAAAGCGCCCGGCCGGCACTGCATCGTTCGATGTAGCGGCGGTCGGCGTCCGCGCGGACGCCGGGCGGGGCCGGCAGCGTGTTGGATGAGGGGGTGAGAGCTTCCCTCCCCGCCGCGCTGCGAGGCGCACGGCCGCACCGGGACGACGTGCTGATCGCCGCCGGCGGATTGGCGGTGGGCCTGCTGCTGTGGTCGCTGGGGCTGTACACCACCGGCCCGAAGGACCAGCGGCCGCTGTCCGCGCCGTGGCTGGTGCCGGTGCCGCTGGCGGTGATGGCGGCGCTGGAGCTGGTACGCCGGAGCCGGCCGCGGTTCGCGCTGGCAGCCGGCACGGTCGCGGTGGTCCTGGACACCCTCACCCGCGGCAATCTGGCCACGGTGATCCTCTACGCGGACCTGGTGTACGCGGCCGTGGTGTACGGCCCGCCGGCCACCGCGCGCCGGCTGCCGGTCTTCATGGGCATGCTCAGCATCGCGCTGACCGTCGGCTATCTGGCCTGGTACCGGGACGCGCCGGCGCTGCTCGCCGGTCTGGTGACGGCGCTGGTCACGTTCGTCCCGGCAATCAGCGGCGCGGTGGTGCGCAACCACCGGGAGGCCGCCGACGCGGCCCGGCTGCGGGCCGAGCAGACCGCGCTGCTGGCCGAGATGGACCGGGTGCAGGCGGTCGCCGCCGAGCGGGCCCGGATGGCCCGGGAGCTGCACGACGTGGTGGCCGGCCATCTGTCGGCGATCGCCATCCACGCCACCGCCGCGCTGTCGCTGGACGACGAGCGGACCACCCGCGAGGCGATGGGCGTGGTCCGGGAGAACAGCGTGGCGGGCCTGGCCGAGATGCGCCGGCTGATCGGGCTGCTGCGGGACGGCGGCGAACCGGCGGAGCCGTCCGCCGTGCCGACCCTGGCCGGATTGGAGGCGCTGGTGCGGCAGGCGGGCGTGAACGGGGCGGCCGGCGGCCTGGTGTTCGCGCTGGAGGGCGGTCCGGTCGCCGGCGTGCGGCTGCCCGCGCCGGTGGAGCTGGCCGCGTACCGGATCGTGCAGGAGTCGCTGACCAACGCGCTCAAGCACGCCGTCCCCGGGGCGGTGACGGTCTCGCTGACCGCCTCCGGCCGGGCGCTGGAGGTGCGGGTGGACAGCCCCTGCGGTGAGCGGCCCGGTCCGCGCGCCCCCGGCTCGGGCGCCGGGCTGATCGGGATGCGGGAGCGGGTCGCGCTGCTGGACGGCGTGTTCGAGGCGGGACCGGTGGCCGGGGACGGGGCCGGGGCGTCGAAGGTCTGGCGGGTGCGGGCCGAGCTGCCCGTCGCCGAGGAGGACGGGGAGCCGGCGGCATGAGGACGGAGAACGGCGTGGCAGGGGTGGAGCGGCCGGTCCGGGTGCTGGTCGCCGAGGACCAGAGCGCGGTACGGGCCGGGCTGGTGCTGATCCTGCGCAGCGCGCCCGGCATCGAGGTGGCCGGGGAGGCGGCGGACGGCGAGGAGGCGGTCAGGCTGGCCCGCGAGCTGCGCCCGGACCTGGTGCTGATGGACGTGCAGATGCCCAAGCTGGACGGGGTGTCGGCGACCGCGCTGGTGGTGGCCGAGGGCCTGGCGGACGTGCTGGTGCTGACCACCTTCGATCTGGACGAGTACGTCTTCGGGGCGCTGCGCGCGGGCGCGTCCGGCTTCCTGCTGAAGCACGCCGACGCGCGCGAACTGGTCGAGGCGGTACGGACGGTGGCGCGCGGC
Organism: Streptomyces solincola; assembly: GCF_002982015.1. Classification (GTDB taxonomy): domain Bacteria; phylum Actinomycetota; class Actinomycetes; order Streptomycetales; family Streptomycetaceae; genus Streptomyces; species Streptomyces solincola. The sequence goes on along the minus strand of NZ_PVLV01000446.1, from coordinate 2,490 downwards.
GAGGGCCTGATCGCCCCGGCGGTGACCCGCCGGCTGATCGCCGAGTTCGCCGCCCCCGGCACCCGGCGGCCGGCCGTCGACCCCCGGGTGGCGGAGGCACTCGAGTCATTGACCCGGCGGGAGCGCGAGGTGCTGTCCTGTCTGGGTGAGGGGCTGTCGAACGCGGAGGTCGCCGCCCGGCTGGACATGGCCGAGGCCACCGTGAAAACGCACGTCAGCCGGCTGCTGGGCAAGCTGGAGCTGCGCAGCCGGGTGCAAGCGGCGGTGCTCGCGCAGGAGTTGGGCGTCTGATCGCGGACCGGCAAATGGACCCGAACCACCCCCTTCCTTTGGTCTGGACCTATTGACGATTGGCCCAGACCTTCCTACGCTCACGGCGCGCACTCCACCACGGACCCCCACCTCGTCCGTCCGCATCTTGAGGAGCACCGTTGAGCACTCAAGCACGTCCGCGCACCGGGAGATTCCGCGCCAGAGCCACGGCCGGTCTCACCGCACTGCTGCTTCCACTGGCCGCCATGGTCGGCCTCGCCTCCCCCGCGCAGGCCGCCTCGTCGGCCACCGCGACCTTCACCAAGACGTCCGACTGGGGCTCCGGCTTCGGCGGCTCCTGGACGGTGAAGAACACCGGGACGACCGCGCTGTCGTCCTGGACCGTCGAGTGGGACTTCCCCACCGGCACCAAGGTCACCTCCGCCTGGGACGCCACCGTCACCAACAGCGGCAACCACTGGACCGCCAAGAACGTCGGCTGGAACGGCACGCTCTCCCCCGGCGCCTCCGTCTCCTTCGGCTTCAACGGCTCGGGGCCCGGCTCCCCGACCGGCTGCAAGCTGAACGGCGGCTCCTGCGACGGCGGCCCCCAGGTGCCCGGCGACAACCCGCCGAGCGCCCCCGGCGCCCTGTCCGCCTCGGGCGTCACCGACACCTCGGTGAAGCTCTCCTGGGGCGCGGCCACCGACGACAACGGCGTCAAGAACTACGACGTCCTGCGCGACGGGGCCAAGGTCGCCACGGTCACCGGCCTGACTTACACCGACAACGGCCTGACCGCCGGCACCGACTACTCGTACGCCGTGCAGGCCCGCGACTCCAAGGACCAGACCGGCCCGGTCGGCGCCTCCGTCAAGGTCCGCACCACCGGCGGCGACACCGGCCCCGGCCCGAACCCCGGCTCCAAGATCAACCTGGGCTACTTCACCAACTGGGGCGTCTACGGGCGCAACTACCACGTGAAGAACCTGGTCACCTCCGGCTCGGCCCAGAAGATCACCCACATCAACTACGCCTTCGGCAACGTGCAGAACGGCAAGTGCACCATCGGTGACGGCTTCGCCGACTACGAGAAGGCGTACACCGCCGACCAGTCGGTCGACGGCAAGGCCGACACCTGGGACCAGCCCCTGCGCGGCAGCTTCAACCAGCTCCGCAAGCTGAAGGCGCAGTACCCGCACATCAAGGTGCTGTGGTCGTTCGGCGGCTGGACCTGGTCCGGCGGCTTCGGCCAGGCGGTGCAGAACCCGGCCGCCTTCGCCCAGTCCTGCTACGACCTGGTGGAGGACCCGCGCTGGGCCGACGTCTTCGACGGCATCGACCTGGACTGGGAGTACCCCAACGCCTGCGGTCTGACCTGCGACACCAGCGGCCCGGCCGCGTTCAAGAACATGATGCAGGCCATGCGCGCCAAGTTCGGCGCCAACAACCTGGTCACCGCGGCCGTCACGGCCGACGGCACCGACGGCGGCAAGATCGACGCGGCCGACTACGGCGGCGCTGCGCAGTACCTCGACTGGTACAACGTGATGACCTACGACTTCTTCGGCGCCTGGGCGGCGAAGGGTCCGACGGCCCCGCACTCGCCGCTGACCTCGTACCCCGGCATCCCGCAGCAGGGCTTCACCTCGGCCGACGCGATCGCCAAGTTCAAGTCGAAGGGCGTCCCCGCCTCCAAGCTGCTGCTCGGCATCGGCTTCTACGGGCGCGGCTGGACCGGCGTCACCCAGAAGGAGCCGGGCGGCACCGCCACCGGGCCGGCCGCCGGCACCTACGAGCAGGGCATCGAGGACTACAAGGTCCTGAAGAACTCCTGCCCGGCCAACGGCACCGTCGCCGGCACCGCGTACGCGCACTGCGGCACCAACTGGTGGAGCTACGACACCCCCGCGACCGTCACCTCCAAGATGGGCTGGGCCAAGAACCAGGGCCTGGGCGGCGCGTTCTTCTGGGAGTTCAGCGGCGACACCGCCAACGGCGAGCTGGTCTCCGCGATCAGCAACGGCCTGAAGTGACCGTGAACGCCTGAGAGACCCGGCGGCCCGGGGCGCGGGACGGTGTCGGCAGACGCCTCCCCGCCGCGGGCCGCCTTCCGGCGTACGGCGCGGAGTGCCACCCCCACGGCGGCCCGCGACCCGGCGGCCGTCGCCCGCGCCCACGCCCCCGCGGCCGCACCCCTCCCCAGGGTGCGGCCGCGTCGGAGCAGCAGAGAGGCGG
>NZ_PVLV01000445.1 GCF_002982015.1 Streptomyces solincola | reverse complement strand
CCGCCGCCGGGCAGACCCGGCCGGTGCACGGTCCCCGCGAACCCAGCCGCCGGGTGGACCCGGTCGGCGCGCGGCTCCGGCGCACCCCGCTTACGGTGGCAAGCGTGAGCCGACAGGGACCCCCCGCCGCCGGACCGAACACCGCCGCCACCGCGCCGAGCGGAGCACGACGGGCCCTCCGCCTCGCGGGCGACGCCCTGCTCACCGCGGTCGCCCCGCTGGTCGCCATGGCCGTGCTCGCCGCGCTCGGACTGTGGGCCGCCGGCGCGTCGGACCTGCCCGACGGGGCCTTCCCGCACGTCGTCGCCGCCGTGGTGCTGATCGCCGCCGGCGGCTCGGTCGACGTCTCCGGACAGGCCGGCGACCTGGCCGGCACCGACGCCGAACTCACCGCCCTGCCGCTGTCCGTGACCCTCGTCGGCGCGCTCGTCGCCGGCGCCCTCTTCCTGCGCCCGCTGCGCCGCCGCGCCGTCGCCGGCGGCGGCGAACTCCTCGCCCGGGCCGCCCTCACCGCCGTCCTGTGGCTGATCGCCCTGGGCGTGCTGTGCGCCCTGGCCCGGCACACCTTCTCCGTCGCCCCGCCCGACTCGCCGGTCGACATCATCGGCGGACTCCTCGACGCCACCCCCACCGTCGGCTTCCGGGCCGACACCGGACTCTCCCTGCTCTACGGGCTGCTGTGGCTGCTCGCCGTCCTGCTCATCGCGCTGCTGGTGTCCCGGGCGGCCGCCCTCCCCGCCGCCCTGCTGCGCTTCCAGGAGGCGGTGCGCCCGGCCGCCTCCGCCATGCTGCTGCTCCTCCTCGCGTACGTCGTGATCGGCCTCGTCGCCGGCGTCGTCACGGCCGCCGTCAAGGGGCACCCCGCCGAGACCTTCGCGGTGCTGCTGCTCGGCCTGCCCAACGTCGTCTGGATCGCCCTCGGGCTCGGCATCGGCGCCTCCTGGGAAGGCAGGGTCGAGGGACCGTTCGGTCTCCCGATGCCCCAGGCCCTGGACGCGGTGCTGCGCGGCGAGGGCGGCAACACCCTGGACGTGGCCTCCCTCGCCCAGCAGGACGGCCGCGCCTGGTGGCTGATCCCGCTCGCCGCCGTGCTGCTGACCGCCGCCGCCTTCGTGATGGCCGCCCGCTCCGCGCCCGCCACCCGGCTGTGGCAGCACGCGGTGCGCTTCGGCGCGGCCTTCGCCCTGACCATGCTCGCCGTCGTCCCGCTCACCCGGATCACCGCCCGGCTCGGCCTGTCGGTGCTCGGCGTCATCGAGATCGACGAGATCGGCGGCGAGGTGCTGCTGCGGCCCCACCTGTGGCAGGCGGTCGGCCTCGCCCTGCTGTGGGGCCTGGTGACCGGCCTGCTCGGCGGACTGCTCGCCTCCCGCACCCGGCACCACGGAGCCGTCCCGACCGCCTCGGCGGCCCGACCGGACGGAGGCGGCGGCGCCCACCGCCGTACGACCGGCGACCGCTGAACCGCCCGGCCCGCCGACCTAACGCTCCCGGAACACCGGCAGCGCCCAGGCCGGCGGCGCGGGCGGCACCCGGCCGCCCGTCCCGTCCGCGGACAGCGCGGCCCGCAGCTCGGCCACGAACTGCCGGCAGGTGCCGTACCGGTCCACCGGCGACTTGGCCAGCGCCCGGGCGAACACCGCGTCCACCGCCGGCGGCAGCCCCGGCCGCTCCCCGCTCGCGGCCGGCGGCGCGTCGTACTGGTGGGCCCAGAGCAGCGCCATGTCGTCGTCCCGCCGGAACGGCGGGAACCCGGTCAGCGTCTCGTACACCACGCAGCCCAGGCTGTAGACGTCGCACCGCCCGTCCACCGGCCGCCCCGAGATCTGCTCGGGCGCCACGTAGTCCAGGGTGCCGACGAACTGCCCCACCGTGGTGAACCCGGTCAGCGACAGGGACTTCTTCGTCAGCCCGAAGTCGGTGAGATAGGCGTGCTCGGGATGCTCGCTGTCCGTGCCGGGCGCGATCAGGATGTTGCCCGGCTTCACGTCCCGGTGCACCAGCTCGTGGGCGTGCGCCGCGTCCAGCGCGGACGCCACCTGGGCGGCGATCCGCCCGCCCTGCGCCGGGTCCAGCGGACCCCGCCGGTCCAGCAGCGCCCGCAGGTCCTGCCCGGCGACGAACCGCATCGCGATGTACAGCACGCCCTCGGTCTCGCCGGCCTCGAAGACCGGCACGATGTGCGGGTGCTCGATGGCCGCGGCCACCCGGGACTCGTGCGCGAACCGCTTGCGGAACGTGTCGTTGCGGGCCAGCTCGGGGGCCAGCAGCTTCAGCGCGACGGTACGCTCCAGCCGCAGGTCGCGGGCCCGGTACACCACCGCCATGCCGCCCCGCCCGATCTCCGCCTCCACCAGGTAGCCGGCCACCCGCGCACCGGCCAGCCCCTCCTGCCGCCCGGCGGGCAGCCCCCCGCCC
>NZ_PVLV01000444.1 GCF_002982015.1 Streptomyces solincola | reverse complement strand
CGCGGGTCATTGGGTCCGTGATCGGGTCGACGGGTCCGGACCCGTCGACCCGATCACGGACCCAATGACCCGCGCGAGCTGGGAGGATGGCGCAGCCCCGGCAGCGCACCGCCGGGGGAGCACCGAACGGAGAGGCACACCTGGCTGTGAGCAGCACCGGCCCAGAGGAGACCGACGTCGACGAGCTGCTGCGCGCCGGCGGCGGCCGCAGCGGCGCACTGTGGCGGCTGGGCCGCCGCAACCGCCAGCTCGACGCCAACGTGGTCCGCGTCCCGCCCGGCTCTCCCGTGGGCGACCATGTCGAGGCCCAGGTCGACGTGCTGCTCGTCGTCGTCTCCGGCAGCGGCACGCTGATGCTGGACGGGGCGCGGCGGGAGGTCTCCCGCGGCGTGGTCGTCTACCTTCCGCGCGGCGCCCGCCGGGCCGTGGAGCCGGGTGCCGACGGCATCGTGTTCATCACCGCCCACCGCCGCCGGTCCGGCCTGCGCATCGGCCGCGCCCGGCCGGCCGGGGCCGGGGAGAGCTCCACCTGCACCCTGCACCGGGTGTGCCGGGAGTGCCACCACCACGCCATAGAGGTGGACGCCCGCTACTGCACCCGCTGCGGAACCCCTCTCCCCGCCCGCCGCCCCCGCTGACCGGCCGGGTCCCGGCACGGGTCAGCGGGCCGGACCGGCCGGAGGTTCGGTGGAGGCGTCGGAGACCGCGTCTGCGGTGCGCTCGTCGCCCTCGCCGTGGGCGGTGACGCGGCCGCCGGGGTGGGTCAGCGCCCAGAGGTACCCGATGCCCAGGGCGATGGCCATGCCGTAGAACACCCACTGGTTGGCCTCGGCGAAGTCCAGCCGGATGGCGTCCATGGAGTCCCGCATGGCGGTGGCCACCGGGCCGTCGCCGGCCGGCACCCGGCCGTCCGGATGGCCGCTGACCGCCTCCGCCACGTCCTGGGCGACCGACCGCGAGGTGTCCGCCGACAGGCCATGGGACTCCAGCGACTGCTCCACCCGGTCGGTCATCACATGGTGAAGCACCGTGCCGAAGACCGCCATGCCCACCGCCGCCGCGAAGTTGCGCACCGTCTGCGTGATGCCGGTGACCTCGCCGTACGAGGCCCCGATGGCCCGGTTGACCGCGTCCGTCGACGCCGGCGACAGGATGAAGCCGATGCCCGCCCCGGCCATCGCCGCGTACGGCCACTGGTCGTGCATCGACAGGTCCGTCATCTTCCCCGCCCACAGCGCGAAGCCCGCCGCGCCGAGCGCACAGCCGATCTTCAGCGCCGGGCGCGGCCCCTGCCGGTCCACGATCCGCCCGCCCCACTGCGACGCGATGCCGAAGCCCGCGAAGAAGTACAGCAGGAACAGCGCCGCCTGGTTGGGCGAGGCGCTCAGCGACACCTGCGCGTACACCGAGGCGTAGAAGAACACCGGGACGAACGCCAGCATCGCGAAGAACAGCACCAGGTTGTCCGCGCGGAACGCCCGGTCGCGGAAGACCGCCAGCCTGATCAGCGGATCGGGCACGGTCAGCTCGTACCGGCAGAACAGCGCCAGCACCGCCAGCCCGCCCACGACGCACAGCCACGTCAGCGGCGAGCCCCAGCCCCACGCCGACGCCTGCTGGAGGCCCAGCACGCTCAGCCCCATGCCGACCACCACCAGCCCGGCGCCCACCACGTCGAGCCGCTCAGGACGGCGTACGTCCTTGATCCTCGCCAGCGCGGTCAGCACCAGCGCGACCACCGCCACCGGCACGTTCACCCAGAAGATCGCCCGCCAGGTCCAGTCGGTGAGCCAGCCGCCCAGCAGCGGGCCGATCGCCGTCAGGGCCCCGGACAGCCCGAAGAACAGCGCCAGCGCCCGGCCCCGCCTGGCCACCGGGAAGACGGCCACCACCACGGCCAGCGCAGCCGGGAACATCAGCGCCGCGCCGAGCCCCTGCGTCACCCGGAAGACCACCAGCCACGGCTGGGCGAAGGACCCGGAGGGCGCACAGCCGCACAGCACCGAGGAGACGACGAAGAGCAGCGTCCCGGTCACCGCCATCCGGCGCGGCCCCAGGATGTCCGCCAGCCGCCCGCCGAGTGCGAAGAACGCCGCCAGCGACAGCAGGTAGGCGTTCACCACCCACTGCATGCCGGACGATGACAGGCCCAGCTCGTCGATGACGTCCGGCGCCGCGATGCTGACGATGGTCTGGTCGATGAAGGTCATGGACACCGCGAACAGCATCGCCGCGAGGGCCAGCGGCCGGCGCGCGGCCCGCGCCCCGTCCGCCTCCGGTCCTGCCCCCGCGGCAGCGGCGGCGCCCGCCTTGCCCCGTTCGTTGCTCATACCCTCCGATGTTCCTCCTGCTCGCGGGCGCGCGCAGCTCAGAGCGCCGGGCCCGGCCCGTCAGGACGACGACGGGAGGGCTCGGCAGGCCGGCGGAGGGACGCCGTCCGGCGTCAGGGGGCGGCGGCGATCCGCCGGTCGGTGCGGACCTGGAAGCGCACCACCCCTGCGCGGGATCGTCGGTCCACGCAGAAGATCTCCGCGGCCGGCCGTCCCACCGCGGGAACCCGACCTCGTCCCATGGCGATTCGACCGGCGACACGCGTGGCCACCGTCGTCGCTCCCTGCCGCACGACGGACCACGGCCGGAGAGTGCTGCCCCGTCAGTGCGCCACGCGGCGGTCCGCACCGCCGGGGAGTCGCACGGCTCTCCCGCCGTCGCCGTCGTCCTCGTCGCCGTGGGGGCGCGGCCCCGCCCCGCCCCGCGTCCCGTCGCCGTCCCGGTGCCGCAGGGCCTGGCGCACCGCCCAGAGGACCGAGACGAGCGGGACCGCCACCACCGCGCCGAGCACGCCGGCCGCGATGGCGCCGCCGATCACCGAGAGCGCCACCACCACCGGGTGCAGCCGCACCGCCCAGCTCATCACCAGCGGATGCAGCACATGCCCCTCGATCTGGCCGATGACCACGATCAGCGCGACCACGATCGCCGCGGTGACCGGTCCCTTGGCCGCCAGGGCGACCACGGCGGCCACCGCCAGGGCGACCGGCGAGCCGATCAGCGGCACGAAGGCGGCGAAGAACTCCAGCAGCGCCAGCGGCAGCGAGAGCGGCACCCCGAGCAGGAACAGCGCGAGTCCGACCAGCACAGCGTTGGTCGCGGCCACCAGCACGATGCCGTGGGTGTAGCCGGTGAAGGTCCGCCAGGCGGTGCGCCCCGCCAGTTCGGTGCGGGGCCGCGCACCGGCCGGGAGCTGCGCGCAGAACCAGGCCCACTGGCTGCCGCCGGAGTGCAGGAAGAACACCGAGCAGAACAGCGCCAGCGCGCAGACCGTCACCACCTCCACCAGCTTGCCCGCCCCGGTGAGGGCCGTGGAGAGCAGCGTCGAGCGGTTCCGGGAGAGGAAGCCGCCGATCCGGGACTGGAGGTCGGTCAGCGCGTGCGGGTCCAGCCGGAACGGCGGGCCCTCCAGCCAGCGTTCGATCCGGTCCACGCCGGCCGCGAACTCCTGCACCAGCACACGGCGCTGACCCGCCACCGCGTCACCGACCAGCGCCAGCACGCCGAGCACCAGCAAGATGCTCGCGACGAGGGCCACGGCGACGGCCAGGGCACGGGGGAGCGGGCGGGCGAGCAGGCCGACCAGCGGGCGCAGCAGCGCGGTCACCACCATGCCGAGGAACAGCGCCACCCCCAGCTCGTGGAACCGGCCCAGCACCGCGAACACGGCGTACACCGCGACCGCCACCACCAGCAGCCGCCAGGCGTGCGCGGCGGCCGAGCGCAGCACCGGGGAGACCCGCACCCCGGCCTCCGGACCGCCGCCCGTCCCACCGCCCGCAGCTCTCCCGGGCCGGTCCGCCGTACGCCGGGGGGAGCGGCGGACCGCCGGACGGGAAGGGGCGCGGGACGACGCGGGAGACGGCGTACGGGTCGGCTGGGGAAAGGAGCGCCGCCGGGAGGAGGGCCCGGAGGGTTCGGCGGGGGACTGTGCGGGGG
>NZ_PVLV01000443.1 GCF_002982015.1 Streptomyces solincola | reverse complement strand
CCCCTGCCCCGGAGACGCCATGGACACCGCCCCCGCCCCGGACCCGACCGCCGGCCCGGTGCTCGGCACGCGGCAGCGGCGCGCCGCGCTGGCGGCGCTGCTGCGCCGGACCGCCGAGCTGTACGCGCTCGACCCGGTCCGCTACCCGCTCTACCGCGAGGACGGCCCGGGAGGCGGCGAGGACGGCCCGAGAGGTGGGCAGGGCGCCGGGTGGGTGTGGTCCCGGCGCGGCTCCTGGACGCCGGGCTTCCGGTCCGGTCTGGTGCGCCTGGCCGCCCTGACCGGCCATCTGCCCCGGCGGGCCGCCGAGGAGAGCGAGCGGCGGCTGCGGGACCGGTTGCACGACGACACGGTCACCCGTGCCATGACCTTCTGGTACGGCGCGCCGGGGGACGCCGCCTCGCGCGACGCGGCCACCGGGCTGCTGCTGGACACCCGGGAGCCGGCCTCCGGGCTGATCCCGGTGGGCACCGCCTGGGGCGCCGGCCCCGGCGGCCGGCGGCGCGCCGAGGTGGACTGCTGGGCGCCGCTGGTCCGACTGCTCTGCCGCCCCGGCGGGGCCCACCGCCGCGAGGCGCACCGGGCGGCCGCCGCGTTGGCCCGCACCGCGCTGGAGAGCGCGCTCACCGGGGCGCCCGGCGGCCGCACGGCCGTCCACCCCGGGCTCGCCCTGGGCGGGCCCGGCGGCCCGGCGCCGGAGGGGCCGCCGGTCACCGCCGGCCGGCCGTTCGCCTGGGCGCTGCTCGGGCTGGCCGAGTGCGCCGCCCATCTGCCGGCCGACGACGAGCGGACGGCCCGCCTCGCCGGCGACTGCGCCCGCGCCGCCCTGCGGATGGCCGACCAGGCCGCCGCCTTGCCGTCGGCGGACACCTCCGCCGACGCGATCACCGCGCTCGCCCTGCTGAAGCTGGCCGCCGCCGGCCACCCCGGCCGGGCGGCGGCGGCCGACCGCCTGCTGCACCGGCTCGTGACCGGCCACCTGACGCCGGACGGCGCGCTGACCGGCGCCCGCTACCCGGTCCGGCCGGGCGTGGAGCGGTCCGTGGAGTCGGTGTGGGGCGCCTACTTCCTGGCGCACGCCCTGGCGGTACGCGAGGGGGTGCCGGGCGCGGACGAGGTGTGAGCCGCCGGGGGCCGGCCGCCAGGGGCTCTCGTTCGGATCGTGCCGGGCTCGCGACGCTCCCCCGGCTCCGCCGACCCTAGTCGGCCTGCTCGCCGAACCGCAGCAGATAGGTGTCCATGATCCAGCCGTGCCGAGCCCGCGCCTCGGCGCGCAGCGAAGCGATCCGGCCGGCCACCTCGCGCAGCGGACCGGAGACCAGGATCTCGTCCGGGGTGCCGACATAGGCCCCCCAGTAGATGTGCACGTCGTCCCGGTCCGCGTACCGGGTGAAGCCCTCCCGCGCGTCCAGCATCACCACCACGTCCGCGTCCTCGCCGGGCCCCTCCTCGGCGAGCCGGCGGGCGGGGGTGAGGCGGACCGGGCGGCCCACCCGGTTGAGCGTGATGCGGTGCCGCGCCGCCAGCGCCGAGACGCTGCTCACCCCCGGGACCACCTCGACCTCCAGGGCCACCGACCCGCGGCCCGCGATCTCGTCCAGGACGGCGAGCGTGCTGTCGTACAGCGCCGGATCGCCCCAGACCAGGAACGCTCCGGTGGCGCCGGGCGGCAGCTCCTCGCGGATCAGCCGTTCGCAGACGTCGGCGCGCCGGCTGCGCCAGTCGTGGACGGCCGCCGCGTACCCGGCGCGGTCGCCGCGCTCCCGGTCGCGCCAGGGGTCCTCCGCCTCCACCAGCCGGTATCCGGGCGAGGCGTGCTCGTCGAGCATCCGCCGGCGCAGGTCGGTCAGCGAGGACTTCTCCTCGCCCTTGCCGAGGACGAAGAAGACCGAGGCGCGGCGCATCGCCTTGACCGCCGCCAGGGTGAGGTGGTCCGGGTCGCCGGCGCCGATGCCGATGACCAGGACGCGTCGTGGGTCCGTACTCATGCGCCCCAGTCTGCCCCGCCCGGCTCCGGTTCGGTCGCGGGCCCGAGCCGCGGGGCGGACGCGCCCTAGGCTGGCCTCCATGCCCCTGGCCTCGGACGCGCTGCTGCCGGTGACCCCGACCCTCGGCTGGGTCCTCGCCCTCCTCCTCGCGGCCGCCGTGGCGATCGTGGCGCTGGCCGGGCTCTCCCCGGACGCCCGCACCCGCCGCGCCCCCCAGGTGCTGCGGGCCGGACTGCGCGCGGCCGCCCAGTTGGCCGCGGTGTCGCTGGCCATCGGCTGGGTGGTCCGCTCCGGCTGGGCGCTGCCGCTGTTCCTGCTGCTGATGTACGGGGTTGCGGTGCGCACCGCCGGCCGCCGGATCACCGCAGGACCGGCCTGGCCGTGGGCGGCGCTGCCGCTGGCGGCCGGCGTCGTGCCGGTGGTGCTGCTCCTGCTGCTGACCGGCCTGGTGCCCTACCGGGGCATCACGCTGATCCCGGTGGCCGGCATCCTCGTCGGCGGCGCGCTGACCGCCACCGTGCTGGCCGGCCGGCGCGGCCTGGCCGAGCTGGGGCAGCGCCACGGCGAGGTGGAGGCCGGTCTCGCGCTCGGGCTGGCGGAGCGCGAGGCCCGGATGGAGATCGCCCGTCCGGCGGCGTCCGACGCGCTGCTGCCGGGCCTGGACCAGACCCGCACGGTCGGGCTGGTCACGCTGCCCGGGGCGTTCGTCGGGATGCTGCTCGGCGGGGCGAGCCCGCTCCAGGCGGGCGCGGTGCAGTTGTTCGTGCTGGTCGCCCTGCTGGCGGTGCAGTCCGCCGCGGTGGCCGTCACGCTCGAACTCGTCGCCCGGGGACGCCTGGCGGACGCCCCGGCCGGCTAGCGGGCCTCGTCCTCCCGTACGCCGTGCACGAAGAGCTGCGGTTCCGGCTGGGCGCCCGGGTGGTCGGGGGTGAACAGCGCCTCCCGCCGCGCCAGCACCCGTACGCCCGCCTCGGCGAGCACTTCGGTGAAGCGGTCGGCGGGGAAGCTGGTGGCCCGGACCGGCTGCCCCAGGAAGACGAACGGCACGTCCTCCACGTCGGCCGCCACGGTGGCCACCGCGACGGCGCCGCCCGGCCGCACCGCCCGCACCAGCCTCCGCAGGCCCGCCGCCTGGTCCCGCCGGCTCATGGTCAGCAGCGTGAAGTAGACGCACAGGGCGTCGAACGACTCTTCCTCGAGCGGCAGTTCGCGCAGGTCGGCGCAGTGGAATTCCGCCTCGGGCACCCGCTCGCGGGCCAGTGCCACCATGACCGGTGAGACGTCCACGCCGGTGACCCGGTGGCCGGCGGCGCTCAGCGCGGCGGCGGTGGGCCGGCCGGTGCCGCTGCCGGCGTCCAGCACCCGGCTCCCGGGCTCCAGCCGGCCCAGCAGCCACTCCAGCGACGCCCGGTGCGCCGCCGAGTGCGCGAACGCCTCCTCGTAGGCGGCCCCCAGGGCGTCGAACACCCCAGCCGCGGCGCTGGGTTCCCGCCCGTCCGGTTCCTTCGGGTCGCTCATGCCGCCTCCTCGGTGCCGCCGGTGTCGGGCATCCTCGCACGCGAGCCCCGGACCGTCACCCGCGCGGGGCCGCCACCCGGTGCGCTCAGGCCCGCTCGATCAGCCGGTGCGTCGCCGAGCGGGCCGAGGTGAGCGCGCGGGTCCGGTCGGCGCCGGGCTGGCCGAGCACCACCGGGATGCTCAACCCGTCGAGCAGCGCGATGAGTTCGCCGGCCCGGCCCGGCACGTCGAGCCCGGCCGCGAAGCGCGCGCGCCGCACGCCCTGGGCGAGCAGCTCCTCCAGGTCCGCCTGCCAGCCGCGGTCCAGCTCCTGCTGGGCCCGGCGCAGCGGCTCGTTGCCGGGGGTGCGGGCCCACAGCTCGATCCACAGCGTCCAGCGCGGGTCGCGCGAGCCGTTGGGCAGGTACAGCTCCAGGAACTGGTCGAGCTTGCGCTCTGCGGTCACCCGGCGGCCCAGCAGGGCGCGCCGCTCGCCGGTCAGCGCCGCCTCGCTCCAGCGCAGCGCCTCCAGCAGCAGCCGGTCCTTGGTGCCGAAGTAGTACAGGATGTGGCCCCCGCTGGTGCCCAGGCGGTCGGCCAGCGCGGACATGGTGAGCGAGGCCAGGCCGCTCTCGGCGATGACCGTCATCGCCTCCTCCAGCATCCGCTCCTGGGTCACCCGTCCGTCGCGCCGGCGTGCCACCGATGGTCTCCTTCGCCGTTTCCGGACCGGTAGGCCGGGGGGTCTTGACGTATCCGGATCCGAGCGTACATCTTGAATGCCGTTCTAGTTTCTTGAACAGCATTCAAGAAAGGGGGGTGCCTCATGGCGTCCCATCCGCCCGACCCGGGAGGCATCCGCACCGGCGTCACCGGGGACGAGGTCTTCCGGGTCGAGACCCACGGCATCGACCCGATACCCGACGAGGAGCGCCACGGCGGCCCCCGGGACCTGTTCTGGCTCTGGTTCGGCTCCAACCTCACCTTCACCTACGTGATCAACGGCGCCCTCGCCGTCGCCTTCGGCCTCTCCTTCTGGCAGGCCACCGCCGTCGTGGTGGCCAGCGGCCTGTCCTTCGCCGTCATCAGCGCGGCCGGACTCAGCGGCAGCCGCACCGGCACCGCCACCCTGGTGATCTCCCGGGCCGCCTTCGGCCTGCGCGGCAACCTGCCCGCCGGCGCCCTCAACTGGGTCGTCAGCATCGGCTACACCATCGTCAACACGGTCGTCGGCACCCTCGCCCTGGAGGCCCTGCTCGCCGACGCCGGCTGGCACGGCGAACCGGCCCGCGCGCTCGCGCTGCTGGTCGCCCTCGCCCTGACCTTCGCCGTCGCCATGTGGGGCCACGCCACCGTGCACCTCGCCGAACGCTGGCTCGCCTATGTGCTGGCCGCCGGCTTCGCCGTCCTGCTGGTCCTGCTGCTGCCCGGCGCCGACCGGGCGCCCGACCCGGCCGCCGCGCCCGGCGCCGCGGGCTGGAGCCTGGCCCTCGTCGTCATGCTGGCCGGCCCCTTCTCGTACCTGCCGATGCCCGCCGACTACACCCGCTACCTGCCCCGCGACACCCCGCTGCGCTCGCTGACCTGGTACGGGGCGCTGGGCGGGTTCGTCTCCTCGGTCGCCCTCGGCGTGGCCGGCGTCGCCGCCGCCACCCAGACCGACATGACCGACCCGGTCGCCGGCGCCGAAGGGCTGCTGCCGGGCTGGTTCCAGCCGGTGTTCCTGGTACTGGTGCTGCTCGGATCGGTCACCAACTCGATCCTCACCCTCTACTCCTCCAGCCTCAACCTCCAGGTGCTCGGCGTCCCCTGGAGCCGCGCCCGGGCCATCGGCATCAGCGCCGCGGTCACCGCGCTCGGCTCCCTCGGCGCGCTGTTCTACGCCGACTTCACCAGCTCGCTGCTCGGCTTCCTCTCCCTGCTGATCATCGTTTTCGCCCCCTGGGGCGGCGTCTTCCTCGCCGACATGCTGCTGCGCCGCTGCCGCTACGACGCCGCCGCCCTGCACCTCCGCGGCACCGGCGCCTACCACTACCGGGCCGGTTTCCACCCGCCCGGCATCGCCGCCCTGCTGACCGGCATGGCGTTCGCCGCGCTGACCTGCGACTCCGAGCTGTGGACCGGTCCGCTGGTCGCCCCGCTCGGCGGCGCCGACCTC
>NZ_PVLV01000442.1 GCF_002982015.1 Streptomyces solincola | reverse complement strand
GCCGTGGGGAGCGGGAGGGTCGCGGTCATCGGGCGGCCTCGCGGGGGAAGTTCATCGGGCGGCCTCGCATACGGTGCTCATCCGGCCACCTTCACGGTCGTGGTCGCGCCCCACAGGGCGAGCGAGAGGAAGAAGTCGGTGACGCTGATCAGCACGATGGCGTTGCGCACGGAGCGGCCCACGGCGACGCCGACGCCGGCCGGGCCGCCCTCGGCGTGGTAGCCGTGGTAGCAGTGGGCGAGGATCACCATCACGCTGAAGACGAACACCTTGAGGACGGAGAGCAGGACGTCGTCGGGTGAGAGGAACAGTCCGAAGTAGTGGTCGTAGGTGCCCGCCGACTGGCCGTTGACGAGCACGGTCACCATGCGGGACGCCAGGTAGGAGGAGAGCAGCCCGATCGCGTACAGCGGGATGATGGCGACCACCCCGGCGATGACCCGGGTGGTGACCAGGTAGGGCAGGGAGCGGATGCCCATGGATTCGAGGGCGTCGACCTCCTCGTTGATGCGCATCGCGCCGAGCTGGGCGGTGAAGCCGGCGCCGACGGTGGCGGAGAGCGCGAGGCCGGCGACCAGCGGGGCGATCTCCCGGGTGTTGAAGTAGGCGGAGACGAAGCCGGTGAACGCCGAGGTGCCGATCTGGTCGAGTGCGGCGTGGCCCTGGAGTCCGACGACGGTGCCGGTGAACAGGGTCATGGCGATCATGACGCCGACGGTGCCGCCGACGACGCCGAGGCCGCCGCTGCCGAAGGCGACTTCGGCGAGCAGGCGCTGCACCTCGCGCAGGTAGCGGCGCAGGGTGCGCGGCACCCAGAGCAGGGCGCGGAGGTAGAACAGGAGCCGGTCGCCGGAGCGGTCGAGCCAGGCGAGCGGGGAGGCCATGGTCAGGCCCCCTTCGCGGGGACGATCTGGAGGTAGATCGCGGTCAGCACCATGTTGACGAAGAACAGCAGGAGGAAGGTGATGACGACGGACTGGTTGACGGCGTCGCCGACGCCCTTGGGTCCGCCGCGCGGGTTGAGGCCCCGGTAGGCGGCGACGACCCCGGCGAGGAAGCCGAAGACCAGCGCCTTGATCTCGCTGATCCACAGGTCGGGGAGCTGGGCGAGGGCGGAGAAGCCGGCCAGGTACGCGCCGGGGGTGCCGTCCTGCATGACCACGTTGAAGAAGTAGCCGCCGAGGGTGCCGACGACCGAGACCATGCCGTTGAGGAGGACGGCGACCAGCATGGTGGCCAGCACCCGGGGCACGACCAGGCGCTGGACGGGCGAGACGCCCATCACCTCCATGGCGTCCAGCTCCTCGCGGATGGTGCGCGAGCCGAGGTCGGCGCAGATCGCGGAGCCGCCGGCGCCGGAGATCAGCAGGGCCACGATCAGCGGACTGGCCTGCTGGATGACGGCCAGCACGCTGGCGCCGCCGGTGAAGGACTGCGCGCCGAGCTGCTCGGTGAGCGAGCCGACCTGTAGGGCGATGACCGCGCCGAACGGGATGGACACCAGGGCGGCGGGCAGGATGGTCACGCTGGCGACGAACCAGAACTGCTCGACGGACTCCCGCAGGGGGAAGGGGCGGCGGAAGGTCTCCCGCACCACCGAGCCGGCCAGCGCGAACAGCTTGCCGGTCTCCCGCAGCGGCGCGGTCCAGCGCGGCGGGGAGGGCACGGGCTCCGGCGGCGGGGTCCGGGGGTGGTCGGCCAGGGTCATGAGACGGCCCCGCCGACCGGGGCGTAGCTGCGCAGGATCGCGGTCCGGGCCCGCTCGGGCAGTTCGGGCAGCAGGTTGAGGACGCGTTCGCGGCGGCGCTGGGCGCCGGCCCGTGGGGGCAGTCCGGGCGAGGGCGTGAGCTGCGGCGGCAGGGCCCGCTCGGGGTCGGGCGGGGCGGCGCGCCCCTCACGGGCGAGGGTGGCGGCGTCCTTCTCCTCGGACATGCCGATGGGGCCTTCGCGGCGGCCGGCCAGGAACTGCGCCACCACCGGCTCCTCGCTGGTCAGCAGCACCTCGCGGGGGCCGAAGGTGACCAGGTTGCGCCGGAAGAGCATGCCCATGTTGTCGGGCACGGTGGAGGCGATGTCGAGGTTGTGGGTGACGATCAGCATGGTGGCGTCGATCTGCGCGTTGAGGTCGATGAGCAACTGCGAGAGGTAGGCGGTGCGGACGGGGTCGAGGCCGGAGTCGGGCTCGTCGCACAGCACGATCTGCGGGTCCAGGACCAGGGCGCGGGCGAGCCCGGCCCGTTTGCGCATGCCGCCGGATATCTCGCCGGGGAGTTTGCGTTCGGCGCCGACCAGGCCGACCATCTCCACCCGCTCCATCACGACGCGGCGGATCTCGCTCTCCTTCTTGCGGGTGTGCTCGCGCAGCGGGAAGGCGATGTTGTCGAACAGCGACATGGAGCCGAAGAGGGCCCCGTCCTGGAACATCACGCCGAACAGCTTGCGGGCCTCGTAGACGTCCCGTTCCGGGCTGTTCACCATGTCGCAGCCGCCCACCAGGACCCGGCCGCGTTCGGGTTTCAGCAGCCCGATGAGCGACTTCAGGAACACGGTCTTGCCCGTGCCGGAGGGCCCGAGCATCACGCTGACCTCGCCGGCGGGCAGGGTGAGGGTGACGTCCTGCCAGACGTTCTGCCGGCCGAAGGACTTGGTCAGCCCCTCCACGACCACTTCCGCTCCCATCACGGCCTCCCGGCGGCGGTCGGGCCCGCGGACCCGGCGTGGCGCTCGGGCCGGGGGCGGGGTGCGTCGGGGCAGAAGTCCTGGGTGCCGGAGCAGAGCGCGCCCTGGGTCATCTTGGTGAAGTTGCCAGGGCCGGAGAGGGCGCCGGTGAGCATCCGGTCGAGATCCTCCCCGCCGGTGCCGCAGTCGGTGAACGGCGGGATGTCGGCGGTCCCGGTCAGCGGGCCGCCCAGCTCCACGGTGTAGCCGTAGGGCACGCCATTGACGTCCTGGCCGCCGCGCCCGGTCAGCGTCAGCTCCATGGGCCGGACGGTGCGGCAGGCCGGGCCGACGTCCAGCGGGGCGCCGTTGACCTCGACGTCGGTCAGGCGCACCCGTATCTTTCCGGTCGCCTTGGTGACCTGCGGCTGGGAGAAGTCGGGGGCGAAGTAGCTGTCCGTGGCGATCTCCAGCTTCCCTTCCAGGAGGAGTTCGACGGTCGCGGTGGTCGGCATGAAGCCGAAGGTGAGGAACGTGGAGCGGGCCGGCGGGAACTGCGGCTTCCCCCGGTAGTCGAGGGTGGCGTCGCTGTAGAGCGTGAAGACGGGGTCGCCCTCGCCGGCGCAGGGGTGCATCTGGAGCGCTTTCGCCATGGAGACGCGCATCAGGCCGGGGTCCTTCACGAACATGGCCGCGCCGAGTTTGAGGACATTGGCGTATCCGGCGACGTATCCGTGGGCCGGCACGGGGGGCAGCGGCGTGGCGGGCGGTTCCTCGCAGTCGTCGGCGTTCTTCTCCTGCCGCGCCTTTCCGCCGTTCTCCGCCTGGGGCGGCCGTATTCCCGGGCCGCCCGGATCGCGCTCCGGCGGCTTTCCGCCGGGCGGGCGGGGGCCGGTGGGCGCGGCGGTGGGACCGGGCGCGGTCGAGGGCTCGGCGGGAGCGGTCGGGTTCGCGGACGGCTCGCCGGCGCCGGGCCCGGGCGTGATCCGGACCTCGGCGATCGCGGTGTCCTGGTCGGGCTCGGGTGCGCAGGTGACGGACAGGTCCGGCGGGGTGGTGGCCGTGCCGTCGGCAGTGCGGGTGAGCAGGTCCAGGGTGACCGGGCCGGTGGCGAAGGTGAGGACGCCCGCGGAGCCGGCGGTCACCTCGGGGACCGGGCCCGCGCCCCGCACGGTGTACGGGCCTTCGGCCGGGACGGGCGCCTGCGGGGTGGTGAGCTGGGTCCACGGCAGTTCGGCGGAGTGCTCGCCCTGGCTGAGCCGGCCGGTCAGGCGCACCGCGCCCTCGGCGCTCGCCACCCCGCGCGCGGTCAGCTCGGCGGCCGCCGCGGCGGGCAGTTCCACGGCGACCGAGACGTCCGCGGGGCGGATGGCCCGCCCGGCCGGGACGCGCTGCGGCAGGCCGGCGGACACCCGTACCGCCGCCGGGTGCTCCCCGCCGGGCAGGGCGCACCGGTAGGCGAAGACGGCCTCGGCGGTGCGGACGTCCTCGTCGACGGCCGCGCCGGTGCCCGGCACCAGCCCGGCGACCAGCACGGCGGCGCCCGCCGACGCCGTACGCGCGAGGGCGCGCCGCCGTCCGCCGGGCTCCCCGGACCCGCCGGCCCCGGCCCGGCCCCTGCTCCTGCCTCTGCTGCTCATGGCTGCTCCACCCCGTCTCCCCTGCGGTACCGGTTCCGTCGCGGGGCCGGTACGCGGGATCGTGCGGCCGGCACGCGCACCGGCCGCACGACGCTGTCACCGCTGTCCGACCCGGTGGGGGCGGTCAGGGACTGGTGACGGTGATGATCGGGGTGACCTTGTAGGTGGCGCTGAACTTGGCCTTGTTGCCGGTGGCGATCAGCCCGGCGCAGGCGCCGGAGGCGCTGGTCACGGTGAGCGCCGGGGTGGCGTCGGCCGCGATGGCCAGCAGGCCGCTGGAGTTGGTGTAGGTGCCGGTGTTGGCGGAGCCCTCGATGACCGCGTTGCAGGTGCCGAGGATGCTGGTGCCGGTCAGGTTGACCTTCACGTTGGTCAGGGTGCCCTTGGTGACGCCGCCGCCGTAGCTGACGCCGTTGAGCTTCATGGGCTGGGCGGCGGAGGAGACCCACTTGGAGCCGAGCGGGCCGTTGCACTTGTTGGCGCTGGTGCCGAAGGTGGCGGTGGCGATGGTGGCGAGGCCCGCGCCGCTGGCGTAGGTGCCGTCGACCGCGGTGCCGGTCGCGCCGTAGACGGCGCAGGTGACGGTGGCGCCGGTGGTGACGTTGGTCAGCACGGCGTTGACGCCGCTCTGGTTGGCGGCGGTGAAGGTGTCGTTGGCGGCCGGGTTGCTGACGGTCCACTGCGCCTGGGGCGCGGCGGAGGCGGTGGTGACGGTGACGCCGGCCGCGACGGTGAACACGGCGGCGGAAAGGGCGGCGATTCTGGTCGTACGTCGCACGGGCTGGTCCCTCCTGGGGAAATGGGGGCGTACCTGATTTGCCGGTATTCCCGTCGCCGTCGCCGGCGTCATTTCCGGCGAGGACCCGGAAACGGGGGATCCGCCGGGGCGGGAGGGTGGAAATACCGAAAGCGGCTCACTTCACGGAACGCGGGGCCGAAAACTGACAGGCCACCAGGTGGAGCACCTTGCGCGGAAGACGCTACGAGCGGGTAACCGGCCGCGCAATACGCCACCGTAAGTTTTCGCAGCCGCTCTTACCGGTGGGTATTTTCTTGTCGCCGGCGCAGTATCCGAGCCGGTTTTCTTGTCCGGAAGTGAGCAGAACGGCCCGCTGGGGGGCCCGGCGGGGCGGGCGGCCGGGCCGTGACGGGCCGGGTTCGGCCGGAACCGGGCGGCGGCCGGACGCGGACGGCTTCACACGGGTGTGCCGGGACCGGACGGTGGTCTATGTTCGGCAGGCACGCAGCGCTGCCGCCCGCCCCGGGCCGGTGGAGGCACGTCCCCGGGCCGGTCGGAGCACGCCCCCTGCCGGCGGCGGCCCGCCTCCTCCTCCCCGACCGCTTTTCCCCGTACCGCCGCACGTCCGGCAAGAGCCGCCGGAGAACGCAGAGCCGCCGGAGAACGAGGGGACCACCCGCATGCCCACCACCACCCAGCCGTCGGACGCGGGCGAGCCGCTGGGGCCGCTCCCGCAGGAGTTCGCCGCCATCGTCCGCCCCGAACTGCCCAGCCTGATCCAGGAGATCGGCATCGAGATCACCCGCGCCTACCCGGAGTACGCGCAACTGCTCAACGGCCCGCACAGCGCGGCGATCCGCTACGGCGTGGAGCAGCACATCGCGGCGTTCGCCGAGCGGATCGCCTCGCCCGGCGCGGCGGTCCCGCTGCGGGACGAGGCGTGCCGGCGGTTCGGCCGGTTCGAGGCGTACGAGGGCCGGGGGCTGGAGCGGCTGCGCGGCGCCTACCGGCTCGGGGCCCGGGTCGCGCTGCGCCGCGCGAAGAAGGTGGGCCGCCGCTACAACCTCTCCCCCACCCTGATGCTCAGCTTCGCCGACACCCTGTTCGCCTACGTCGACGAGCTGGAGGCGGTCTCCCGGGAGGGCTATCTGGAGGTGCGGTCGGGCGCCGACGGGCGTTCCGAGGCGTTACGCAGACGGCTGCTGCACCTGGTGCTGGCGGGCTCACCGGTGCCGCGCTCGGCGATCGCGGAGCTGTGCGAGCAGACCGGGTGGGTGCTGCCGGAGCGGGTGACGCTGGTGGCGCTGCGCTCGCCGGCCGGTGCCCCGGCCGCGCCGCTGGACAACGATGTCCTGGCCGACCTGTCCGATCCTCAGCCGCACCTGCTGATCCCAGGACCGGTGGACGAGGAGCGGCGGGCCGCGCTGACCCGGGCGTTCCCCTCGGCGCCGTCGGCGGTGGGGCTGACCGTGCCGACCTCGTGCGCGGCCGACTCCGTGCGCTGGGCCCGGCGGGTGCTGGAGCTGG
>NZ_PVLV01000441.1 GCF_002982015.1 Streptomyces solincola | reverse complement strand
CCCTCCACCCCCGCCGACCTGCCCGCCGCCGACGCCCAGGCCGCCCGGGCCCTGCGCCGCGCCCGCGCCGCGCACGCCCCGCTCGCCCGCCACCGCGCCTCGGGCCTGGCGGCCCTGGTCGACCCCGCCGAGGCCGCCGCCCACGCCGCCGCCCTGCTCGGGCCCCTCGGCGGCGAGCCGCTCACCGCCACGCTGCGCGCCTGGCTCTCCCTGCACGGGAGCTGGGACCGCACCGCCACCGCCCTCGGCGTCCACCGCAACACCGTCCGCCAGCGCATCGCCCGCTGCGCCGCCCTCCTCGACACCGACCTGGACGACCCGGACGTCCGGATGGAGCTGTGGTTCGCGGTGCGGGCGGGGTAGCAGCCGGCCCGTCCCGTGCCACGACACTCCCCGGGAAGCCGGCCCCATCAGGCCGTGCTTCGCGCCTCCCGACCACATGGTGGGGCCCGCAGCAGCCGCAGGGCGCACGGAGAACCGCTCAGATCACTTCGACGGACGCACTGGCGACGGCAGCCGGCACGCTGAGCCGAGCGGGACCGTCGGTCCGGAACCACACCAGGGCCGGCAGCGCGCGAACGGACCAGCTCCGGCTCAAGCCCCTCGGACCACGGCCCCTCGCCGGGCTCCACCAGAGACGCCGTCACCTCCTCCAGCGGAGGACACCCGGGGGCCGGGAGGGAGCTCGAAGCAACAGAAGTGGACCTCCCGAAAGGAAAGCGTGGTGTCCGGCTTCTCGGGCCCCCATCGGAGACACACCTCCAGCGCGTCCGCCTCCTCAATGCGGTCCACCACACGATCCACGAAGGACCCTCGGCAGCCAGGGGCGAACACGACGAACGCGTCGGCGGAAGTCATCGATCCACCATCTCACCGGTCGAGCGCAGACCGTTCGTCAGGCGCGGACATGACTGCCGTGACACGGCGGGATGCCGAGTTGCGCGGACGACATGAAGCCGAACAGCGGGAGCAGGCGTTCCTCGATTCCGGCATCCGTGCGGGTGGCCACCCCGTCGGCCGCGGCCTTCCATGCGATGGCGCGGAGCCTCCTTGGCGTGCTTCTCGGCCCGCGCCGCGCGTTGCCTACGCCCCTTTCAGCCATCCGATGCCGCTCTGTGACCGAACGTCACACCGTCGACACACAAGATTCTTACATGTGTTTTACTTCCGAGGCTCGACGGACCGAACAGAGGTCCGATTCTTGCCGACTCAAGAGGTTACTTTGGCTCAAAAGCGTGCCCGTACGGCACTTCTGACCGCATTGGCCGCCGCAGCGGCGTCAGTGGTCGCCGTCACCGCGATCGGTGCGGCGAACGCCACGCCTCCCACCGCACCCAACCCCGACGAGGCCGCGATGGTGGCTCCGGTGGAGGACTTCACCTACCCCGACGCCAACCGCATCCAGCAGGAACAGAAGATCCTGCTGAAGAAGGGCGACGGCAACATCACCCTCGTACCCTGTGACGGCGTCACCGACATCATGGTCAAATCGCGCACCGGTGCTCAGCAGTTCTGCTTCGACGTCAAGGCCAAGCCCGGCTACCTCACCCTCGAACTCGCCGATGCCTTCGGCATCTTCACCGAGGACTACCCGGTGAAGGCCACCATCACCGCCGAGGGGGAAAAGACCGTCATCAATGCCCCGGCCAACGACTACGTCACCTTCGGCGAAGCCACTGAAGGCGGCTCCCGATCCGTCCTGGTCGAACTCCGCGTCACCGGCTGACACCACCCGAGGAACCATCCGATGTCCATACTCCACTCCCCTGCGGCAGCTGTGTCGGTCGGCGTTGCCGCGGCCGTCATCGCCGCCGGCACACTGACCGCGCTGCCCGCCCACGCCGTCTCCGGCACCCCGGCGGCAGCGAACACCTACGCCTTCACCGCCAAGCTCTCCATCGGCGCCGGCGATAACGCACGCGCCTGCACCGGCACCCTGATCGCCGCGGACTGGATAGCCACCGCCGCGAGCTGCTTCGCCACCGGGACCACTCCGCCCACCACCGGCAGACCCGCACTCAAGACCACTGCCACCATCGGCCGCACCAACCTCACCACCACCGGCGGCCACACCAGCGAGGTCGTCCAGATCACGGTGCACGAGCAGCGCGACCTGGTCCTGGCCCGGCTGGCCCAGCCCGCCACCGGCATCACCC
>NZ_PVLV01000440.1 GCF_002982015.1 Streptomyces solincola | reverse complement strand
CGCCGAGGGCCAGGCCGTGGACGATCCAGTCGCGGCCGTCGGGGTCGCCGAGGGCCGCGCCGAGGTCGGCCCGCTGCCAGGAGCCGACCGGGCGGGACGGCAGCCCGAGGGCGGCGGCCTGCGCGTGGGCCAGCCCGGCGGCGCAGCCCGCGGCCAGGTGGTCGAGCCGGATCCGGGGGCCCGGTGCGTCGGAGGGGCAGCCGCGGGCGACCAGCACCGCGCCCGCGTCGGCGAGCCAGCGCTGGCCGGCCGCCCAGTGCGCGAGGGTCGGGCGGGCGTCCCCGGTGGCGAGGACCCGCAACCCCGCACGGTCCGTCTGCGCGGGGGCGAGGATCGCAGGGCGGGAACCGCCGACGGCCGCGCACCAGTCCGGTCCGCCCGGCGGACCGTTCGCCGCCGTGGCGAGGACGCGGGCCAGCAGGTCGCCGGGGACGCTCCGGGCCAGCTCGGCCGGTTCGGCGCTGCGGCGCTCCTGGAGCACCCGGTCGGTGACGGCCCCGAGCGTCGGTGCGCGGTGCCAGGTGGCGCGGGTCGGTCCGCCGGCCGCCAGGGACACCAGCAGCTTCCGTGCCGCGGTGAGCGCCGCGGACGGCGACGCCGGCCCCGGTGGCACCGGGCCGTCGGGGGCGGGCTGCGCGGCCCAGCCGGAGAGCGGGTCGCCTGGCAGTGCCCGGCCGCCGGGCGGGAGGTGGACTGCGGCGAGCGGCTGCTCCGGCGGTGTACCGGTGCTGGGCAGTCCGGCCGCGGCCGCGAGCAGCCCGCCGTCGGCGTCCAGGGCGAGGTACGCCCCGCCGCGGGCTGCCAGGGCGAGCGCGGCGGCGGCGTGGCCGGCGTCCAGCAGGAGCAGCGGCCAGCCTCGGTGGCCGTAGTGGGCGACGGTGGGCCCGGCGGTGACGGTGAGCACGACGGTGGCCCCCGGGGGCGCGCCGGCCGGGGCCGGGCCCCTGAGGTGCGCGCGGTGGGCGGTCGCGTCGTAGGCGTACCGGCCGGGCGGCAGGGTGCAGCCCTCCGCCACGAGGAGGTGGGGTCGGACCGGGTGCAGCGCGCCCGCCGAGGGGACGGGGCGCAGCCGGCCGGCGCTTCCGGACGGCGCGGCGAGGGACAGCGCCAGCAGGTGGTCGAGGTCGACCCGGGCGCGGTGGGCAGCGGACGGGCGGCGCAGGGCCCACGGCGGCCCGGTCCAGGTGACCGGGGCCGCCGGGGCGGGGGCGGCCGCCGCCGGGACGCGGGTCGAGCGGGCGGACGCCAGGGCGTGCCGCAGGGCCGTGTCCGGCGAGGGCGTGGGCGGGTGGCTCATGGCTGGTCGGACGCCCTTCACATGTGCGGGGGCGGGGCGAGGGTGAAGTCGGCCGGCCGGTCCGGGCGGCGGGTGCGCCAGCCCCGGGCGACGGCGGCCTCGCCGAACCGCGGGCAGCCGAAGTAGCCGAACGCGGCCGGGGCGTTGGGCACCAGCCCGGAGACCAGGACGCGGGCGACCCGCAGCGGCGTCTCGGCGACGTCCTCGGTGGTGAGGTCGAAGGTGATCACCCGGTGGCCGCCGGCGGCGAGCGCCGCGTCCAGCGCGGCCCGGTCGCCGCGCGGGACCGCGCCGACCGGGACGGTGCCGAGTGCGGGCTCGGTGAACCGGCGGGCCAGCGGGGCCATCCGCTCGTCCAGCCATACCTGCACATGCGCGCCGAGGTCGCGCACCGAGGCGAAGTCCTCCCCGCAGGCGTCCAGGTAGCGCCGGTCGGGCCGGTGGTCGAGGTAGAGGCCGCGGGCGAAGAGACCGGCGTCGACGGCCCGGTGGACCCAGCCGTCGGCGTCCACCGCGCCCTGGGTGAACACCCAGGTGTGCACGGCCTCCAGCACGGCCTTGCGGGCCGCGTCGGCCGGGTCGTACCGGCAGGCGAAGCCCGCCGCGCGGATGCCGCGCGCCGCGTCGTACACCAGCGCCGCGACGCACGGGGCGAACTCGGACGGCATCTGCACGAGGTGGACGTCCAGCCCGCAGCCCGCCAGATCGTCGGCGAGGCCGGGGACACTGGCCGGGTCGATGCCGCGGGCGGGTCCGTCCAGGTGCCACCACAGCTCCAGCGCGTCCCGCTCGACCACTTCGAGCAGCCCGCGCTCGACCGCGTCCGCCAGGCCCTGGCCGGTGGCTATCCCGGCGTAGTTGAGGTGGTGGGTGCGCGGCAGGGAACGCAGCTCGCCCTGACGCCAGTTGAGATGGGTGAGCGCGACCGGCGCCCAGCACTCCCGGCCGTCCTCCACTCCCCTGGTCCACAACGCCTCGGTGTCCGGGCCGAGTCGGCCGTAGGGGAAGCCGGGGCGCTCGTGCTGCCAGGAGGCGTACGAGGGGAGGTCGCCGGGCCCGTAGAGCCGGCGGCCCTCGGCGGCCAGTTCGGCGGCGGTGGCGCGGCGGGGCGCGTCGGGGTGGCCCTCGGGCGGCACCCGGTTGCCGCAGTAGCGCTCCACGGCCTCGGCGACGGCGGCGATCCGCGCGCCTTCCGGGTCGCCGAAGGTGGTGCCGAGCGAGACCCGGTCGGCGGGCCAGGCGCCGAGCCGCCGGGCGTCGGCGACGTGCGCGGTCATGGCGGTGTAGCGGGGCGGTGCGCCCACCGGGTGCTCGACCGGCTGCACGTCTCGGACCAGGCCGCAGACGGGGTCGACGAGCGCCTCGATCGGCAGGGTCGTCAGGGGTGGGGTCTCGGTGGTCATCGGCAGGTCTCCGGTACGGGCTCGGCGTAGCGGCGCCGGGCGGTGGCGGGCAGGTGCAGGGCGCTGCCCCGGGTGTGGACGGTGCGGGCGGAGCGGGTGAGACGGGTCGCGGTCACCGGGTCCTCGCCGGTGTGCGGATTGCGGGCGTGGGCGGGGAAGTGGTGTCCGGCGATCTCCACGCGCAGCCGGGCGCCCGCGGGCAGCCGGTCGCCGAGGAACCCCAGCGGGACGGTGACGCCGGCCGGCCGGCCGGGCGGGTCGGCGCGTCGGACGATGCCGAAGGCGAGCGGCCGGGCCCGCCCGTCGGGGGCGAGCACGGTCACCCGTACCGCCCAGTCCGCGGCGGGCGTGTCGGCGACCGCGGTGATCCGTGCGCGGGCCGGGCCGACCAGGTCGAGCGGGCGCGGCAGCGGGGGCGTGAGCAGGACGCAGCGGTCGGGCGGGCCGTCCAGCGGGACGGCGAGGTCGTCGGAGCGGACCGGCCGGTCGGGGTCGGCGGTGAACTCCGCGCCGTGCAGCAGCCTCAGCCCGCTGGAGGCGCCGAACGGGAGGGTGAGGCCCGCCTCGCGCGCGAGCAGGCCGCCGGAGCCAGGCGGCCCACCGACACCGCGCCCCAGCATGACCGCCGGTTCCGCCGCGCCCTCGTCCGCCCCCGCCGAGCCCCCGCGCTGCCCGGTCGTACCCGGGCCGGGCCTCACCGCACCACCGCCCGGTCCGGGGGTGCCCGCGCCCGATCCCGCCGCACCACCGCCCGTCCCCGCC
>NZ_PVLV01000043.1 GCF_002982015.1 Streptomyces solincola | reverse complement strand
GAGGACCACCGGCCGCTGGTGCTCGTCGCCTGCTCCGGCGGCGCCGACTCCATGGCGCTCGCCTCCGCCCTCGCCTTCGAGGCCCGCAAACTCGCCGTCCGCGCCGGCGCGATC
The DNA here is from genome assembly GCF_002982015.1 of Streptomyces solincola. Lineage (GTDB taxonomy): Bacteria > Actinomycetota > Actinomycetes > Streptomycetales > Streptomycetaceae > Streptomyces > Streptomyces solincola. Next base: position 3,476 of record NZ_PVLV01000043.1, on the reverse strand, counting down.
ACCGTCGACCACGGACTCCAGCCCGGCTCCGACCAGCGCGCCGCCGAGGTCGCCCAGCGGCTGCGGGCCCTCGGGCTCGACCCGGTCGAAGCCGTCTCCGTCACCGTCGGCCGCGCCGGCGGACCCGAGGCCGCCGCCCGCGACGCCCGCTACGCCGCCCTCGACGACGCCGCCGAGCGCCTCGGCGCGGCCGCCGTCCTCCTCGGCCACACCCGCGACGACCAGGCCGAGACCGTCCTGCTCGGCCTCGCCCGCGGCTCCGGCATCCGCTCCCTGTCCGGGATGGCCGCGGTCTCGGGGGCCGCCGGCCGCTACCGGCGGCCCTTCCTCCAGCTCGACCGCCAGACCGCCCGCAAGGCCTGCCTGGTGCAGTCCCTGCCGGTCTGGGACGACCCGATGAACGCCGACCCCGCCTACACCCGCTCCCGGCTCCGCCACGAAGGGCTGCCCGCCCTGGAGAAGTCCCTCGGCAAGGGCGTCGTCGAGGCCCTCGCCCGCACCGCCCAGCTCTGCCGCGACGACGCCGACGCCCTCGACACCTGGGCCGCCGACGCCGACGCCACCGTCCGCGACGAGACCGGACGGCTCGACTGCGCCAAGCTCTGGGCCCTGCCGCCCGCGGTGCGCCGACGGGTGCTGCGCCGGGCGGCCGTCGCCGCCGGGTCGCCCGCCGGCTCCCTGTTCGCCCGGCACGTCGAGGAGATGGACCGGCTCATCACGGGCTGGCGCGGGCAGGGGGCGCTCAACCTGCCCGGCCGCGTCGTGGTGCGCCGGCAGGGTGGCAGACTGGTCATCCGGCAAGGCTGACGCGACGCTGCAACGAAAGTGACCCGGGTGAACGAGAAAGACATGGGCACCGACCTCAAGTCGGTGCTCATCACCAAGGAAGAGATCGACGCCAAGCTCGCGGAGCTGGCCGCTGAGATCGACGCGGAGTACGCCGGCAAGGACCTGCTCATCGTGGGCGTCCTCAAGGGCGCCGTCATGGTGATGGCCGACCTGGCGCGGTCGCTGTCCAGCGCCGTCACCATGGACTGGATGGCCGTCTCCTCCTACGGCGCCGGCACCCAGTCCTCCGGCGTGGTCCGCATCCTCAAGGACCTCGACACCGACATCAAGGGCCGCCACGTCCTGATCGTCGAGGACATCATCGACTCCGGCCTGACCCTGTCCTGGCTGCTGTCCAACCTCGGCTCCCGGGAGCCCGCCTCCCTGGAGGTGTGCACCCTGCTGCGCAAGCCCGAAGCCGCCAAGGTCGCCATCGACGTGAAGTGGATCGGCTTCGACATCCCCAACGAGTTCGTCGTCGGCTACGGCCTCGACTACGCGGAGAAGTACCGCAACCTCCCCTTCGTCGGCACGCTCGCCCCGCACGTCTACGGCGGCTGAGCTCCCGCCGCCGTGATCGGGAACCTGAGCCGCCTTCCCGCCGTTGGAGCATGGGAAGGCGGTCTCCGGAGACAATGCTGGGGTACCGTCCGAAGAACAGCTTTTCCCACCGCGCCGCGAGCGGCGGCGCGGACCGCAGTACCAAGCAGCACCAACCGAGCAGCAGCTACCTACGGGCAGGAGGGACGGGGCGTCACCGCCTCGTATGGATGGACGTGAAGCGATACTTCCGTGGGCCGGTCATGTGGATCGTGCTGGCCGTCCTCGCCGTGGTCGTGTTGATGCAGGTCGTCGGCTCGTCGGGCGGCTACAAGACGGTGGACACCGGTCAGGTCGTCCAGGCGATCGACAAGAACCAGGTCGACCAGGTCAAGCTGACCACCGGCGACGAGCAGATGATCAAGGTCGACCTCAAGGACGGCCAGAAGGTCGGCGACAGCGACAAGATCCAGGCCAGCTACATCGGCAGCCAGGGATCCGACCTCGCCGCCACCCTGCAGCAGAAGTACGAGGCGGGTGACATCGACAAGGGGTACACGGTCTCGCCCTCCAAGCAGAGCCCGTTCCTGTCGGTGCTGCTCTCGCTGCTGCCGTTCGTGCTCATCGTCGTGGTCTTCCTGTTCCTGATGAACCAGATGCAGGGCGGCGGCTCCCGAGTGATGAACTTCGGGAAGTCCAAGGCCAAGCTCATCACCAAGGACACCCCCAAGACCACCTTCTCCGACGTCGCCGGATCCGACGAGGCCGTCGAGGAGCTCCACGAGATCAAGGAGTTCCTCCAGGAGCCCGCCAAGTTCCAGGCCGTCGGCGCTAAGATCCCCAAGGGCGTGCTGCTCTACGGCCCGCCCGGCACCGGCAAGACCCTCCTCGCGCGCGCCGTCGCGGGCGAGGCCGGCGTCCCCTTCTACTCGATCTCCGGCTCCGACTTCGTCGAGATGTTCGTCGGCGTCGGCGCCAGCCGGGTCCGCGACCTCTTCGAGCAGGCCAAGGCCAACGCCCCGGCCATCGTCTTCGTCGACGAGATCGACGCCGTCGGACGCCACCGCGGCGCCGGCCTCGGCGGCGGCCACGACGAGCGCGAGCAGACCCTCAACCAGCTCCTCGTCGAGATGGACGGCTTCGACGTCAAGGGCGGCGTCATCCTCATCGCCGCCACCAACCGGCCCGACATCCTCGACCCGGCGCTGCTGCGCCCCGGCCGCTTCGACCGGCAGATCGCCGTCGACCGTCCGGACATGCAGGGCCGCCTGGAGATCCTCAAGGTCCACCAGAAGGGCAAGCCGGTCGCCCCGGACGTCGACCTCTCGGCCGTCGCCCGCCGCACCCCCGGCTTCACCGGCGCGGACCTGTCGAACGTGCTCAACGAAGCCGCGCTGCTCACCGCGCGCAGCGACAAGAAGCTCATCGACAACCACATGCTGGACGAGGCGATCGACCGGGTGGTCGCGGGCCCGCAGAAGCGGACCAGGATCATGTCCGACAAGGAGAAGAAGATCACCGCGTACCACGAGGGCGGACACGCCCTGGTCGCGGCGGCCTCACCCAACTCCGACCCGGTCCACAAGATCACCATCCTGTCCCGCGGCCGGGCCCTCGGCTACACCATGGTCCTGCCCGACGAGGACAAGTACTCCACCACCCGCAACGAGATGCTCGACCAGCTCGCCTACATGCTGGGCGGCCGGGCGGCCGAGGAACTGGTCTTCCACGACCCGACCACCGGCGCGGCCAACGACATCGAGAAGGCCACCGCCACGGCCCGTGCGATGGTCACCCAGTACGGCATGACCGAGCGGCTCGGCGCGATCAAGTTCGGCGGCGACAACACCGAGCCCTTCCTCGGCCGCGAGATGGCGCACCAGCGCGACTACTCGGAAGAGGTCGCCGCGCTGGTGGACGAAGAGGTCAAGAAGCTCATCGAGACGGCGCACAACGAGGCCTGGGAGATCCTGGTCGAGAACCGCGACGTCCTGGACAACCTCGTCCTCGCGCTGCTGGAGAAGGAGACGCTCGGCAAGGAGGAGATCGCCGAGATCTTCGCCCCGCTCACCAAGCGCCCGGCCCGCCCCGCGTGGACCGGCTCCTCC
>NZ_PVLV01000439.1 GCF_002982015.1 Streptomyces solincola | reverse complement strand
GCGGGCAGCGAGAGCCCGGTCTCGGCGGCGAGGCGGCGGCGCAGTTCGACGGCCATCAGGGAGTCGAGGCCGACTTCCTTGAAGACCTGGTCGGCGTCGACGGCGCCGCTCTCGCCGAGGCCGAGGACGACGGCGGCCTCGCGCTGGACGGTGGTCAGGAGCAGGCGGCGCTGTTCGTCGTCGCCGAGGGCGGCGAGCCGGTCGCGGAGGCCGGCCGGGGTGCCGGCGGCGTCCTGGGCGCGGCGCGGCTTGGTGCGGAGCATGGAGCGCAGCAGGGCGGGGGTGTCCTCGCCGTCGTCGCAGGCGCGTTGCAGGGCGCCGAGTTCGAGCCGGGCCAGGACGTGGTGGGCGGTGGCGGTCCGGGCGATGGCGGTGTCCATGAGGCGCAGGGCCTGGTGCGGGGCGAGGGCGGCGATGCCCTGGCGGCGCATCCGGGCGATGTCGACCTTGCTGAGGGTGGCGGTGAGTCCGGTGCCGTCCTGTTCCCACAGGCCCCAGGAGAGGCTGGTGGCGGGCAGGCCGAGGCCGCGGCGGTGGGCGGCGAGGGCGTCGAGGAAGGCGTTGGCGGCGGCGTAGGTGCTCTGTCCGGCGCTGCCGAAGACGCTGGCGACGGAGGAGAACAGCACGAACAGCCTCAGGTCGAGGTGGCCGGTGAGTTCGTGCAGCAGGGCGGCGCCGGCGACCTTGGGGGACATGACGCGCCAGAGGCGTTCGGCGTCCTGGCCGAGGGTGAGGCCGTCGTCGAGGACGCCGGCGAGGTGGACGACGCCGGCGCAGGGGTGGGCGGGGTCGATGCCGTCGAGGACGCCGCGCACCTGGGTGCGGTCGGCGACGTCGCAGGCGACGACGTGGACGGTGGCGGCGCCGTCGTCGGTGAGGGTGCGGACGAGGTCGGCGGCGCCGGGGGCGTCCGGGCCCTGGCGGGAGGTGAGGACGAGGTGGCGGACGCCGTGTTCGCGGACGAAGTGGCCGGCGACCTGGCGGCCGAGTTCGCCGGTGCCGCCGGTGATGAGGAGGGTGTGGTCGGGGTGCCAGGCGGGGCCGGCCGGTTCGGCGGCGGCGGCGCGGGTGAGGCGGGGGGCGAGCGCCTTGCCGTCGCGGACGACGAGTTCGGGTTCGCCGGACAGGTCCAGGGCGCGGCCGAGGAGGTCGGCGGGTTCGGCGGGGCCGGCGTCGACCAGGCGCACGGTCCGTTCGGCGTACTCGGCGCGCAGGGCGCGGACCAGGCCCCACAGGGGGGCGCCGGCGAGGTCGGCGGGCGGGGCGCTGTCGGCGGTGGCGGCGCCGTGGGTGAGCCAGAGGAGTTCGGTGTGCTCCAGGCGGGGTTCGGCGACGATCCGCTGGGCCTGGGCGAGGGCGTGGGCGGTGGTGTCCCGGACGCCGGCCACCAGGTCGTCCCGGCAGTCGGCGGGGGGCACGTCGATGACGATGCGGTTCGGGGGCGGGGCGCCGTCGTCGAGGCGGCGCAGCAGGGTGTCGGCGTCGGCGACGGCGTCCGCGGCGAGGGCGGCGGTGAGGGTGGTGTCGTCGCCGAGGACCCAGGTGCGCGGGGGTTCGGTGGCGGCCGGGGCGGGCAGGGCGACGGGCTTGAGCCGGACCTCGTAGAGGTGGTCGACGGGGCGGCCGGCGCGGATCTGCTCGGGGGTGGCCTCGCGCAGCCGCAGCGCGCGGGCGGTGGCGACCGGGGCGCCCTGGGCGTCGGCGGCCCACAGCCGGGCGGTCAGCGTCGCGGTGTCGAGGTCCACGCGCACCCGCAGGGTGGTGGAGCCGACGGCGTGCAGTTCGGCGCCCTCCCATTCGAAGGGCAGCAGCACGCGGCGGTCGTCGGCGTCCTGGTCGCGGACGGCCTGGAGGGTGTGCAGGGCGGCGTCGAGGAGGGCGGGGTGGATGCCGTGGTCCTGGCCGGGTACGCCGTCGGGCAGCCGGATCAGTCCGTATCCGGTGTCGCCGTCGCGCCACAGTTCGGTCAGGCCGCGGAAGGCGGGACCGTAGTGCACTCCGGTGGCTTCGAGGCGCTCGTAGAGGCCGTCGAGGGGCACGGGTTCGGCGCCGGGGGCGGGGGGCCAGGCGCGCAGTGCCGCGAAGGCGGCGTGGTCGTCGGTCTGCTGGTCGGCGGCGGCGCTGTCGTCCAGCAGCGTGCCGGTGGCGTGGCAGGTCCAGGTGGACTGGCCGGTGTCGCGGCGGCTGTGCACGGTGACGGTGCGTTCGCCGCCGAGGCCGGCCGGGCCGACGGCGACCTGGATCTGCGCGCCGCCGTCCTCGTCGAGGATCAGGGGTTCGGCGAGGGTGAGGCCGCCGACCTGGGCGGCGCCGGCCTCGCGGGCGCCGGCGAGGGCGAGTTCGAGCAGTCCGGCGCCGGGCACGAGGACCGCGCCGAAGGCGGCGTGGTCGCGCAGCCACGGGTGGGCGGCCAGGGACAGCCGCCCGGTCAGCAGGTGGCCTTCGCCGCCGGCCAGGGCGGTCACCGCGCCGAGCCAGGGGTGGCCGGCCGGGGCCAGGCCCAGGGAGCGGGCGTCGCCGCCGGCGGGTGCGGCCTCGGGCCAGTAGCGCTCGCGCTGGAAGGCGTAGGTGGGCAGGGCGGCGGGCTCCCGCCCGGCGGGCAGGGCGCGCGTCCAGTCGGTGGCGTGCCCCTGGACGTGCAGCAGGGTGAGCACGTGCCGCAGCCGGGCGGTGCCGCCCTGGTCGCGCTGGAGGGTCGGCACGACCAGCCCGCCGGCCTTGGCCGCGCCGTCGGTGAGCGGCATGACCAGCACCGGGTTGGGGCTGACCTCCACGAACAGGTCGTAGCCGTCGGCCAGCAGCCGGGCCTGGGCGAGGTCGAGGCGGACGGGTTCGCGCAGGTTGCGGCACCAGTAGTCGGCGTCCAGCTCGGGGCCGGGCAGGGGGCCGCCGGTGACGGTGGAGTAGAACGGCACGCTCGCCGGGCGGGGGGCCAGGTCGGCGAGGTCGGCGCGCAGCGCGGGCAGCAGCGGGTCCATGTGGGCGCTGTGCGAGGCGCAGGAGGAGTGCAGCTTCGCGCAGACCACGTCGTCGTCGTCGAGGTCCATCAGGACGTCGTTGACGGCGTCGGTGTCGCCGGAGATCACCGTCCAGCGGGCGGTGTTGACGCCGGCGATGGACAGCGCGTCGCCGTAGGGCGCGAGGTGCGCGCGCACCTCGTCGACGGGCAGTTCGACGACGGCCATCTCGCCGCCCCGGCCGTCGCGCTGGAGCGCCTGGCTGCGCAGGGCGACGATCCGCGCGCCCTCCTCGACGGTGAGCGCGCCGGCGACCACGGCGGCGGCGATCTCGCCCTGGCTGTGCCCGGCGACCGCGTCGGGCCGCAGGCCCAGCGCCCGCCAGGCGGCGGCGAGGGCCACGTACACGGTGAACAGCACGGGCTGGACGACGTCCAGGCGCTCGAAGGGCAGCGCCTCGCGGTCCTCGCCGCGCAGCCGGGCCAGCGTGGACCAGCCGGTCAGCGGCCGCAGGGCGGCGTCGCACTCGGCGGCCGCGGCGGCGAACTCGGGGCTCTGCGCGAGCAGTTCGTCGGCCATGCCCTCCCAGTCGGTGCCCTGCCCGGGGAAGACGAAGACGGTCTTGCCGCGCTCCTGGGCCGTGCCCTGCACCAGGTCCGGGTGGGCGGCCCCGTCGGCGAGGGCGCGCAGCAGCGTGGCGGCCTGCCCGGTGGAGCCGGCGAGGACTCCGGCGCGGTGTGCGAAGTGGGTGCGGTGCCGGGCGGCGGTGGCGGCCACGTCGGCGAGCGGGACACCCGGGCGCTGCTCCAGCCAGTCGGCCCAGGCAGCGGCCTGCGCGCGCAGGGCCGGCTCGCTGTGGGCGGAGAGGACGACGGGGAGCGGGCCGTCCGGCGCTTCCGAAGGCTCGGTGTCCCGTACCGGTGCTTCTTCGATGACCACGTGCGCGTTGGTGCCGCTCAGGCCGAAGGAGGAGACGCCGGCGCGGCGCGGGCGGTCGGCGTCCCGCCGCCAGTCGCGGGCCTCCTGGAGGAGTTCCAGTCCGCTGCCGTCCCAGTCGATCAGCGTGCTGGGCTGTTCGGCGTGCAGGGTGCGCGGCAGCTTCTCGTGCTCCAGCGCCAGGATCATCTTGATGACCCCGACCACACCGGCGGCGGCCTGCGCGTGCCCGATGTTCGACTTGGACGAGCCGAGGCGGACCGGGTTGGCGGGGTCGCGGTCGGGGCCGAAGACCTCGGCGAGCGCGCCCGCCTCGATCGGGTCGCCCAGCGACGTACCGGTGCCGTGCGCCTCGATCGCGTCGATGTCCGCGGCGCTGAGTCTGGCGGCGGCTAGCGCGTCGCGGATGACCCGGGCCTGCGACGGGCCGTTGGGGGCGGTCAGCCCCTGGCTGCGCCCGTCCTGGTTCACCGCCGAACCCCGGATGACCGCCAGCACCCGGTCACCGTCCCGCTCGGCGTCCGACAGGCGCTTGAGCACCAGCACACCGACGCCCTCCGACCAGCCCGCACCGTCCGCGTCGGCCGAGAACGACTTGCACCGCCCGTCGGGGGCCATCGCCTTCAACCGGGAGAACTCGACGAAGGTCGCCGGGGTGGACATCACGGTGACGCCGCCGGCGAGGGCCACCTCGCACTCGCCGCCGCGCAGCGCCTGCGCCGCCAGGTGCAGCGACACCAGGGAGGAGGAGCAGGCGGTGTCGACGGTGAGCGAGGGGCCCTGGAGGCCCAGCGCGTAGGAGACGCGGCCGGAGAGGATGCTGCCGGCCTTGCCGGTGCCGACGTAACCGTCCAGCGCGGTCAGGTCGTGTCCGCGTACGTCGCCGTAGTCGGAGTTCATCGCGCCCAGGTAGACCCCGGTCCGGGAGGCGTCGCGGACGTCGGCGGTCAGTCCGGCCCGCTCCAGGGCTTCCCAGGAGGCTTCCAGCACCAGCCGCTGCTGCGGGTCCATGGACACCGCCTCGCGGGGGCTGATGCCGAAGAAGGCGGCGTCGAAGCGC
>NZ_PVLV01000438.1 GCF_002982015.1 Streptomyces solincola | reverse complement strand
GGGGAGAGGGGGCGGACGCGGGGGTTTCTGGAGCGGTACGGGCTGCAGGGGCTGGTGGACGTGCACACGCACTTCATGCCGGAGCGGGTGCTGCGGAAGGTGTGGGCGTACTTCGACGCGGTCGGCCCGATGACCGGTCTGGAGTGGCCCATCACCTATCGCGAGGAGGAGGACCGACGGGTCGAGCTGCTGCGGGAGTTCGGGGTGCTCCGGTTCACGTCGATGGTCTATCCGCACAAGGCGGGGATGGCCCGGTGGCTGAACGAGTGGGCGGCCGGCTTCGCCGCCCGGGTGCCGGACTGCCTGCACACGGCCACGTTCTTCCCGGAGGAGGGCGCGGCCGGGTATGTGCGGGAGGCGGTCGAGAGCGGGGCGGTGGTCTTCAAGGCGCATGTGCAGGTAGGGGCGTACGACCCGGGTGACCCGCTGCTGGAGCCGGTGTGGGGGCTGCTCGCCGAGGCGGGGGTGCCCATCGTGATCCACTGCGGTTCGGGTCCCGCGCCCGGGAAGCACACCGGCCCGGAGCCGATCGCCCGGGTGCTGGCCAGGCACCCGCGTCTGCGGCTGGTCGTCGCGCACATGGGAATGCCCGAGTACGGCGACTTCCTCGGGCTCGCCGAGCGGTATCCGGAGGTGCGGCTCGACACCACCATGGCGTTCACCGACTTCGCCGAGAAGCTCGCGCCCTTCCCGCCGGGCGAGCGGGCGCAGCTGCGGGAGCTGGGGGACCGGGTCTTGCTGGGCAGCGACTTCCCCAACATCCCGTACGTCTACCCCCACCAACTGGAGGCGCTGGAGAGGCTGGGGTTGGGGGCGGAGTGGCTGCGGGCCGTCTGCCATGACAACGCGGCAGCGCTGTTCGGACTCCCGCCGCGCTGACGGGGGCGTCGGCGACTCCCGGCGGTTCTCAGACATGCTCGGGGGCGGGAATTCTCAGGGGATTCACAGACGGGGCGAAGGGGGCTTTCAGGCGCTGGCTCCAGGGTGGCCGTATGACCGCTCACGCGCCCGAGGCGCCCACCGACCAGTTCCTCGAGGAAGACCCGGCGGCGGGAGGCGTCCGGGTGCTCGTCGTCGGAGGAGCGGGGCCGGAGGCCTCGGCCACCGAACTGCTGGCCGCCGCCCTGCGGTACGAGGGGTGGCGGGTGCGCGGTGTCGAGGACGTGGCGGACGCGCCGGCGGGCATCGCCGGGTTCCGCCCGGACGCGGTGGTGCTGCACGGCGGGGCGCTCGGCGCGGGGGCGGACAGCGCGCTCACCGCGTTGCGGCGCGGACTGCCGGGCGTGCCGGTGCTCTTCCTGGTGCCGGGGCGGACCGGGACGAACCGGCTGTCCGGGTTGACCGCCGCCGGAGACGACGCCGTCGCGGTGCCGTTCGCCGTCGAGGACGTCGTCGCCCGGGTGCGCGGGCTCGTCCGGCGCTCACCGGCGGCTGCCGCGGCCCGGCCCGCCTCCGTGCTGACCGTGGGGGACCTGACGCTCGACGAGGACAGCCGGGAGGTGGCGCGGGGCGGCCGGACCGTGCACCTCACCGCCACCGAGTTCGAGCTGCTGCGGTACCTGATGCGCAATCCGCGCCGGGTGCTGAGCAAGGCGCAGATCCTGGACCGGGTCTGGAGCTACGACTTCGGCGGCAAGGCGAACATCGTCGAGCTCTACATCTCCTACCTGCGCCGGAAGATCGACGCCGGCCGGCCGCCGATGATCCACACCCGACGCGGCGCCGGCTACCTGCTCAAGCCCGGCGGTTGAGGGCCGGGGACGGGTAGGGGGACTCTGCGGCACAGAGGTGGCTTCGGTGCCGGCGAGGGCACTACCGGGACCGCTCCTGGAGCATGGGCCTGAGCCCCGACCCGGACTTCCGTCAGGCGCTGAGCGCCATGACCCGCCGTCCGGACGCCGGAGGCCGAGAAGGGTCGATGTTTCACGTGAAACATCGACCCGCGTCGGTTCAGTCCTCGCGGACCGTCTGGCGGACCGCCTGGATGTCCAGCTCCACCTTCAGCGTGGTCCCGATCGCCGAGATGCCGGCCTGCACCACCTGGTTGTAGTTCATCGCGAAGTCCTCGCGGCGCAGCTCGGTCGTGGCGTGGAAGGCCGCGCGCAGACCGCCCCACGGGTCGGGGCCGGTGCCCGAGTAGGACAGATCGAGGTCGACCTCGCGGGCCACACCGTGCAGGGTGAGCAGCCCGTGCACGGTCCAGCGGTCCGGGCCGGCCGGGGTGAGGCCGTGGCTGCGATAGGTGATCTCCGGATACGCGGCCACGTCCAGGAAGTCGGGCGACTTCAGGTGCTTGTCGCGCAGCCCGTTGCCGGTGTCGACGGAGGCCGCCGAGATGACCGTCTCCACCCGTGAGGCGCCCAGGTCGGGGGCGATCTCGATCCGGCCGCCGAACTCGGTGAACCGGCCGTGCACGCTGGAGATGCCCAGGTGCTGGGCGGTCGCGGCGACCGTCGAATGCGCCGGGTCCAGCGACCACACGCCGGGCGGCGGCAGTTCCGTACCGCCGGAGCGGGCCAGCACCACGGTGCCGACGGAGGCCCGGCCGCTCGCGGTGACCAGCGCGGTGGAAGCCGCCGGGGCATAGCCGACAGCGGTCACGATCACCGTGTACGGGCCTGGGGCCAGCGGGGCGTCGGCGGTGACGACCCCGTCGCCGTCCGCCTCGGCCCGCAGGACCTGCGCCCCGGTCATGTCGGTGACGGTGACGACGGCGTGCTGGACGGCCCACCCGTCGCGGGTGCGTACCTGTGCGTGCAGTGCCATAAGGAGTTCTTCTTCCCTGTGAAAAAGGGGGCGGCAGGCCGTCCCCTGCCTGCCGCCCCGGGCCCGGCCGCGCCTCCGCTCGGAGCGCGGCCGGGAGTCGGCTGCCCGCCACCGGGCCCAGCGTCCTTGCGCGGACTACTCGGCCGGGTGGGACAGTTCGATGTCGTGGCCGTCGACCCCGCGGCCGGTGATGCTGAGCGCACCCGCGGCCGGCGGGTAGCCGGTGGCGATGACGGTGTAGTCGCCCGCGTCCAGGTCGGCGAAGCCGTAGGCCCCGTCGTCCCCGGTGGTGGCGGTGGCGACCACGTTGCCGGCGGCGTCGACCAGGGTCACCCGGGCGTCGGCCAGCGGCGTGCCGTTGGCGCCGGCCCGGACGGTGCCCTGGAGCCGGGCGCCGGACTGCAGCAGCGCGTCGATCCGGGTCACGCCCTGGCCGCCGATCTCCACCGGCAGGGCCAGCGGACGGAAGCCCTCGGCGTTGACCGCGACGGTCACCGTGCCGGGCACCAGCTCGGCGAAGGTGAACGCGCCGTCCGGGGTGGACAGGCCGGTGGCCAGCACGTCGCCGCGTACGTCGGTGACGATCACCATGGCGCCCTCGACCGGCTGCCCGCCGTCGGCGGACCGCACGGTCCCGGCCAGCCCGCTGGTGCCGGAGAGCAGGATGTCGTACGCGAGTGTGTCCTCGCCGACGACCACGGTGGAGGCCTGCGGCTGGAAGCCGTCGGCGGAGGCGATCAGGACGTACGAGCCGGGGCCCGGGGCGTCGAGCGCGTAGCCGCCGTCGGTGTGCGCCACCGCGCGGCCGAGCTGCCGGCCGGCCAGCGAGATCAGGGTGACCGCGGCCTGCGGGACCCAGACGCCCTCGGCGGTGCGGACGGTGCCGTGGAGGGTGATGCCGGTGCCCTGCGGTACGGGCGGCGGGACCGAGCCGTCGGCCGGCAGCGGCTGGGCGGCGGCCGGGGCCGCGGCGGGCATCTCCTGGGTGTCACCGGTGGTGGCGGCCACGGCGGCCGGGGCGGGCGCGGGCTCGCCGGCCGCGTCGGCGGGGGCCGAGTGCGTCTTCAGGGCGACCTCCTTGATGAACAGGGTGATCAGGAAGGCGAGGAAGGCGAACGGCGCCGAGTAGAGGAAGACGTCACCGACACCGTGCCCGTAGGCGGTCTCCATCACCGTCCGGAACGGGGCCGGCAGCTTGTCCAGGTCGGGGATGCCGCCCCCGCCGGTGCCGCCGTGGCCGAGCGCGGCGCCCTTGGGCCCGAGGTCGGCGAGGCCGTCCTGGACGTAGTGGGTGACCCGGTTGGCCAGCACCGCGCCGAGCGCCGAGACGCCCACCGCGCCGCCGAGCGACCGGAAGAAGGTGACGACAGAGGAGGCCGACCCGAGGTCCTGCGGGGCGACCTGGTTCTGGGTGCAGAGCACCAGGTTCTGCATCATCATGCCGATGCCCAGGCCCATCACGGCCATGAAGATCGCCACATGCCAGTACGGGGTGTCGTACCGGATGCTGCCCAGCAGTCCCAGGCCGGCGGTGACCAGCGCGCCGCCGGTGACCAGCCAGGCCTTCCAGCGACCGGTGCGGGTGATGACCAGACCGCTGACCGTCGAGGAGACGAACAGGCCGCCGATCATCGGGATGGTCATGACGCCGGACATGGTCGGCGACTTGTCCCGGGCGAGCTGGAAGTACTGGCTGAAGAAGACGGTGCCGGCGAACATCGCGATGCCGACGAACAGCGAGGCGATGGAGGCCAGGGTGATGGTGCGGTTGCGGAACAGCCGCAGCGGGATGATCGGCTCGCTCGCCTTGGACTCGACGAGCAGGAAGAGCGCGCCGAGCACGATCGAACCGCCGACCATGGCGTACGTCTGCCAGGAGATCCAGTCGTACTTGTCGCCCGCGAAGGTGACCCAGACCAGCAGCAGCGAGACGGCGGCGCTGATGAAGAAGGCGCCGGCCCAGTCGACCTTGACCTTGCGCTTGACCACCGGCAGCTTCAGGGTCTTCTGGAGCACGACCAGGGCAATGATGGCGAAGGGCACGCCGACGTAGAAGCACCAGCGCCAGCCGAGCCACTCGGTGTCGGTGATGACGCCGCCCAGCAGCGGGCCGCCGACGGTGGCCACCGCGAAGGTGGCGCCGAGGTAGCCGCTGTACCGGCCGCGCTCGCGCGGGGCGATCATCGCGGCCATCACGATCTGGGCGAGCGCGGACAGGCCGCCGACGCCGATGCCCTGCACCACACGGCAGACGATCAGGAACCCGGCGTTCTGCGACAGGCCGGCCGCCGCGGAGCCGAGGACGTAGATCACCAGCGCGATCTGGACCAGCAGCTTCTTTGAGAAGAGGTCGGAGAGCTTGCCCCAGAGCGGGGTGGTCGCCGTCATCGCCAGCAGCGACGCGGTCACCACCCAGGTGTAGGCGCTCTGGCCGCCGCCCAGGTCGGAGATGATCTGCGGCAGGGCGTTGGAGACGATCGTCGACGACAGGATGGCGACGAACATGCCGAGCAGCAGCCCGGAGAGCGCCTCCATGATCTGCCGGTGGGACATCGGCGCGCCGCCGTCGGGAGAGGCGTGACCCCCGTGCTTGGCGTGGCCGCCGCCGCGCACACCGGCTGGTGTGGTCGTAGCCATGAACTTCCTTTGCGTGCGTCTCGTGGTGCGTGCGTCGTGAGTGCGTACGTCGTGTCGTGCGTGCGTCCGGTGCGTGTGCCTACGCGCTCAGGCGTACGTGCCGTGCGCCGGAGCGCACGGGTGCGTCTCCGGGTGCTCCGGCGAGGCGGGTCACCACCTGGACCGAGGCCCTCAGGTCGCGGACCGGACGGTCTGGCTCCGGCAGTCCCCGAAGGACTCCCGTAGGCGGGCCAGCAGCGCGGTCAGCGTGCTCACGTCCTCGTCGGACCAGTCGCCGAGCGTGCGGGCGAACATGTCCGTGGTGCGCTGCCCCAGGTCGTCGAGCATCTCCTCACCCGCCCTGGTCAGCCGGATGATGCGGGAGCGCCGGTCGTCCGGGTCGGGCAGCCGCTCCACCCAGCCCCGGTCCACGACGTGGGTGACATGGCGGCTGGTCACCGACATGTCGACGGCGAGCAGCTCGGCGAGCCTGCTCATCCGCATGTCCCCGTGGTGGGCGAGGAGGGAGAGGACGGCCGCGGAGCCGCCGGGGCACTCGACGGGCATCGCCCGCGCCAGACCCCGCTTGACGGCTCCGATGGCGCTGAGCTGCCGGGCCAGATCCTCGTACTGGCTCCGTTCCGCCATGGCACCCCCACATCTTGTTGCTTAGGGCAACCATAGAAGAGATTGGTTGCTACAGGCAAACTAAAAGGGGTGAACAGGATCAAAGAGCTGGCAAAGACCCGACCAAGGGGAGGGCGGGGCGGAGGGCGGGGCGGTGCAGGGG
>NZ_PVLV01000437.1 GCF_002982015.1 Streptomyces solincola | reverse complement strand
GTTCGGGAGGGGGCCGGGGCGCGGTCGCTCACGCCGTCAGCCTCGGACCTTCAGACCGCGCTTCTTCAGCTCGGCCACCGTGGCGTCGTGGCCCGCCTTCACCGCGTCGGCCACGGTGGCGTCGCCCCCGGCGACCTTGCCGAGGTGGTCCTTGATGGTGGTGTTCGTGGTGCCGCCGGCCGGGCCCCAGGCCCAGCCGTCCCGGATGGAGGCGCCCGCCTCGTCGAAGAGGGCGTAGATGTCCTGGCCGCCGTAGTACCCGGCGTCGAAGGCGTCCTTGGCCACCGGCCGCAGCCCGGTCGCGGCCGGGAAGGCGCTGGAGGTGCCGGAGCCGATCCGCGCCCGGACGCCCTCCTCGGTGGTCGCCATCCAGGTGGCGAACTCCACCGCCGCCTCGGCGTGCTCGCTGTCCTTGGTCACCGCGAAGGTGGAGCCGCCGAGCATGCCGCTGGCGGGTTTGCCGTCCCAGCTCGGCACGGGCGCCACCGCCCACTTGCCGCTCTGCTCGGGCAGGGTGCCCTTGAGGACTCCGGCGCCCCAGGAGGCGCCCAGGTAGCCGATGGTGGTGCCGTTCTTCAGCGAGCCGGTCCACTCGGGGCTGAAGGAGACGTCGTTGTGCACGAGGTCGTCGTCCAGCAGGCCCTGCCAGAAGGCGGTGACCTTGTCGGTGGCCGCGTCGGTGGTGTCGATCTTCCAGGTGTCGCCCTCGGCCTTGAACCACTGCGCGCCGGCCTGCCAGGCCATCGCCTCGAAGGTGGTCGGGTCGTCGGGGAAGAAGGTCGCGATCCGCGCCTTGGCGTCCGCCTTCTTCACCTTCTCGGCCGCCACCCGGAAGTCGTCCCAGGTCTTCGGCACCTCGACGCCGTACTTCTCGAACAGGTCCTTGCGGTAGTAGAACGCCTGCGGGGCGGCGTCGAACGGCACGGCCCAGGTCCGGCCGCCGAGCGTGGTCTGCTCCACGGCCTGCGGCAGCAGCCCGTCCCGGACGCCGTCGGGCAGCGTGATGTCCTTCAGGGCGCCCTGGCTGACGAACTCCGGCAGCGAGGGGTACTCGATGGAGACCAGGTCCGGTGCGTTGCCCGCCTTGACCGCGTTGGAGATCTTGGCGTAGCCGCCCGCGCCGCCCGCCGGGATCTCCTCGAACGTCACCCGGATGTCCTGCTGCGCGGCGTTGAAGGCGTCCACCGTCTCCTTGGTGCCCTTGGCCCAGCCCCAGAAGGTGATGGTGACGGGCTTGCCGTCGGCCGCCGGCGTGGAGGAGTCCCCCTCGCCACCGCCGCCGCAGGCCGTGAGGACGGCGAGGGCGGTGACGGCGGCGGCTATGGCGGAGGTGTTTCTGGTCCAACAGCGGCTCACGGCGGCTCTCCTGACCGGACGACTGCGCGGAAGGTGTGGCCGTGATGATCGAGCGGTTCGTGAGCGAAGTCAAGAGCGAAAGATTGATTGAGCGAAATATGATCAAGCCGGTTCGGATCGGGTCTCGGCCGCCACCGCGCCGCAGGAGGCGCGCACCCGCAGCGCGGGCAGCAGCGTCACATGCCGCCGGGCGTCCGCCGCCGCGTCCTCCGCCCCGTCGCCGGCCGCCGCACCGCCCCGCCCCCCGCCCGCCGCCAGCTTCTCCACCAGCAGCTCCGTCGCCAATCTGCCCACCAGCCGCTTGGGCGGCGCCACCGCCGTCAGCGGGATGTCCGCCAGCGCCGCCACCTCGTCGTCGTACGCGATCAGCGCCAGGTCGTCCGGCACCCGCACGCCCAGTTCGGACAGGCGCTGCACCATCTGGATCGCGTCCACGTCGTTGTGCACCAGCGCCGACGTCACCGCGCCCGAGGCCACCGCCTCGCGCAGCGCCCGCACCGCGGCCTCGAAGCCCTCCGGCTCCACCTCGGCCGGCACCGAGTCGACCACCGGCCCGGGCGCGGCCAGCCCCAGCACGTCCAGCGCCCGCGCGTACCCGGCCCGCACCGCCAGCGCGGTCGGCGTGTCCGCCCGCGCCACCAGCAGCGGCGCGCCGTGCCCCAGCCCCACCAGGTGCCGTACCGCGAGCAGCACCCCGTGCCGGTGGTCGGAGGACACCCGGTCCAGACCGTCCAGCGCCGAACCCGGCTCCGCCCGCCGCTCCAGCAGCACCGCCGGCACCGGCAGCCCCGCGATCCACTCGCCGTGCTCCGCCTGGTCGCCGGGCGCCCGCCAGCCCGGCGCGACCAGCAGCCCCTCCGCCCCCGCGGCCAGCAGCCCCTCGGTACGCGCCCGGTCCTCCTCCGGCCGGTAGTCCGAGATGCGCAGGATCAGCCGCGCCCTGGCCCGGTCCGCCGCCTCCCGAGCGCCCCGGATCACCTCGGCGAAGTAGTACGTCGCCGAGGGCGCCAGCAGTCCGAGCACCGGTCCGCCGCCCGGCGCCGCCGGCCCGCCGCCGTGCCCGGCCGCGCGCTCGGCGCCGCCCGGCCAGGACACCTGACCGTGCACCCGCTCCAGCAGGCCGCGCCCGGCCAGCGCCTCCACGTCCCGGCGCGCGGTCACCGGGGAGACGCCGAGCCGCACGGCCAGCTCGGAGACCCGGGCCGTGCCGCGCTCCCGTACCAGCGCCAGCAGACGGTCATGACGTTCGGCAGCACTCTCACGCACGGCGGTAGTCCCCCTCCTCGGTGTGGTGGCCCGACCGGACGGCGGCCGGTGACCCGACCCTAGCCGAGTCTGATCGAACGTCGGACGTTTCGATCATTCGCGCGATGAACCTTGACGTTCGATCATCGGCGGCTCATGATTCCGGAGCCGGAGGACGCAGAAGCCCGGACAAGGGGAGCACGGGGGGCTGCTGCGTTCGCCGGGGTCCCGTGTCCGTCTCCGATCGAGACGGACCCGCTCCGGGACCGAGCGGGGAGCGCGCCCGCCCGGCGCCGCCACCCGGCCCGGGCTCCGCGCCCCGCGGCGCTACCGGGCCCCGGCGTACGCGAGTCGTACGGGCCCGCGCCCCACCGCGTACCCGAGCTGTGAGGCCGAGCGCCCGCCCGCGGCGTACCGGCCGTAGGGCCCGAGCGTCCGTCCGCCGCCGTACGAGCCGTATGAGTCGTACGGCCAGGCGCCGCCCCACCGCGTGGCGGCGTTTCACACCGAGCCGCTCCGGTCGCCGCCGTCCCGGCTGCCGGAGCCCCGGTGTGCCGGCGGCGGCATGGGGGGCCGGTGGGCCGCAGCGGCATGGGGCCCGGTAGGGCGTCAGCGGCATGGGGCCCCGGGTGGGCCGGCAGCGGCACGGAGCCATGGTGGGCCGGTGCGGCCGGTAAGCCGGGGGCACGGGGGTCCGGTCGGCCGACGTCCGGTCGGCGGGCCGCCGACCGGACGCCGGATTCCCGCCCGCACCTGTCCGCGCCCGGTCCCCGCCGGCTCAGCTCGGGCCGTACTTGCGGCCGGCGCGGGAGCTGAAGCCGCCGAGCAGGGCGCGCGGCGCCAGTTTCACCACGCCCATCAGCGCCTTGTACCGCGGGTCGGGAGTGGAGACCGTACGCCCCCGGGCGAGGTCGGCCATCGCCGCCGCCACCAGCTTGTCGACGTCCAGCCACATCCAGCCGGGGATGTTGTCCGTCCCCATGCCGGCCCGCTCGTGGAACTCGGTGCGCACGAACCCCGGGCAGAGCGCCATCAGCCGCACCCCGCTGCCGGCCAGGTCCCTCGCCACCCCCTGGGTGAACTGCACCACCCAGGACTTGGACGCCCCGTAGGTGCCGCGCGGCACGAAGGCGGCCACCGATGCGACGTTCACCACGCCGCCCCGCCCGCGCCCCCGCATCGCGGCGCAGGCGGCGGAGGTCAGCCGCAGCACCGCCTCGCAGTGCACCTTCAGCATCCGCAGCTCGTCGTCCATGGACACGTCCAGGAAACGCCCCTTGTTGCCGAAGCCGGCGTTGTTGACCAGCAGGTCCACCGGGCGCTTCGGGTCGCCGAGCCGCCGTTCGACCGCGCTGATCCCCTCCTCGGTCGCCAGGTCGGCGGTGAGCACCTGCGCCTCGATGCCGTGCCGGTCGTGCAGTTCGGTGGCCTGCTCGCGCAGGCGCGCCGTGTCACGGGCGACCAGGACCAGGTCGTGCCCGTCGGCCGCCAGCCGGCGTGCGAAGGCGGCGCCGATGCCCGCGGTCGCCCCCGTGATCAGTGCAGTCGTCATGGCGGCACGTTAACCGCACCGCCCCTGGGTCCGTACGGGCGGACCCGTTCCGTTCAGCCCTGGCCGGCCGAGGCAGCGGCCCGGCCGCTCCCGGCCGTCTCCCTCTCCACATAGGTGCGGGCCGTGGCCAGCAGCTCCGGGTGCAGGGCGTCCGCGGCCGCCAGGACGCCCGGCAGCAGGGTCCGTTCGATGGTCGCGGCCCGGAAGGCGACCGAGACCGTCACCTCGTGCGCCGGGCGGTGCACCACCTCGATCGCGTCGCCCGCGCGGATCTCGCCCGGCTCGATCACCCGCAGGTACGCGCCCGGTGCGGCCGCCTGCGTGAAGCGCCGCACCCAGCCCCGTTCGCCCAGGTGGTCGGCGAAGGTCCGGCACGGGATGCGCCCGCTGGTCACCTCCAGCACCAGGTCCGCGCCGATCCGCCACCGCTCGCCGATGAGCGCGCCGTTCACGTCCACCCCGCCGGTGGTGAGGTTCTCACCGAAGACGCCGTTGGCCAGCGGCTTGCCCAGCTCGCGCTCCCAGCGGTCGAGGTCCTCTCGGGCGAACGCGTACACCGCCTGGTCGCGGCCGCCGTGGTGGCGCAGGTCGCCGATCTCGTCCCCGGCCCCGGCCAGGCCGCTGCCGCCCTCGCCCTTCGGCCCGGGGTCGCGCACCAGGACCGGCCCGTCCACCGGCCGCTTGTCGATGCCGCTGCCACCCGTCTCGGCCGCCTCGGTCGGCCGTACCCCACCCGCGTTCACCGTCAGCAGTCTCATGCCCGCACGCTAACCCGGACGGCGGCCGGGCCCCACACCCTCGTCCCACTCCTCGACAGGATCAAAGCGAAGGGGCGTCATTCGCCTGCGCCTCCAAGCTTCCCTTATGATCGGCAGGGTGATCGAAGCACGTCATCTGCGCGTCCTGCGCGCCGTCGCCGCCACCGGATCCTTCTCCGCGGCCGCGCGCGAACTGGGCTGCACCCAGCCCGCCGTCAGCCAGCAGATGAAGGCCCTGGAGTCGTCGGCCGGCACTCCGCTGCTGGTCCGCACCGGTCGCGAGACGCGCCTCACCCAGGCGGGTGAGGCGCTGGTGCGGCACGCCTCCGGCATCCTCGCCGGGCTCACCGCCGCCGAGGAGGAGGTCGCCGCCATCGCGGGCCTGCGGGCCGGGCGCGTCCGCCTGGTCTCCTTCCCCAGCGGCAGCTCCGCCCTGGTCCCGACCGCCCTGGCCGCGCTGCGCGCCGAGCACCCGGGCACCAGGGTCTCCCTGGTCGAGGCCGAGCCGCCGCGCTCGGTGGAGATGCTGCGCGAGGGCGACTGCGACGTGGCGCTGGCCTTCCGGTACGCCGGCGGCCCCCGTCCGCCGGTCGGCGGCGGCGCGGACGACTGGACCGACCTGGTGGTCCGCCCCCTGCTCACCGACCGCCTGGTGGGCCTCGTCCCGGAAGGGCACCGGTTCGCCGACGCCGGCTCGGTGGGCATCGCCGAGCTGGCGGAGGAGTCCTGGATCGCCGGCTGCCCGCGCTGCCGGCGCCAGTTGGTGCAGGTCTGCGAGGCGGCCGGCTTCGTGCCGCGGATCGACTTCGCGACCGACGACTACCCGGCCGTGGTCGGGCTGGTCGGGGCCGGTCTCGGCGTCGCGGTGCTGCCGGAGCTGGCGGTGGAGTCGGTACGCCCGCGGGGCGCGCGCACGGTCGCGGTGCAGCCGGCCGTGGTGCGCGAGGTCGTCGCCCTGACCCTGCCCGACCTGGCGCAGGTCCCGGCGGTCGCCGCCACCCTGGACCGCCTCGCCGCGGCCGCCACCGCCACCCGGAGCTGAACGCGCGCACCGTCCGGAGCCGGACGCGCGGACTTCCCGGACCGGACGCGCGCACCGTCCAGAGCCGGACGCGCGGACTTCCGGGAGCTGGACGCGCGCACTTCCCGGGGCCGGACGCGCGCACCGTCCGGGGCCGGGCCAGCGCGGCTGCCGGAGCTGAACGGGGGCGCCTTCCGGAGCGGAACGCACGCCCGCGTGGGCGCACGGGGGACGGGCGCGCCCACGCAGGAACGTTCCTTCAGTTGCTGCGCACGACCAGGCTCAGGCGGGGTAGCCCGTCGGGGCGGTGGAGTGCGCGTGGTGGGCCGCCGGGGGTGCCCAGCACGCCCGCCTCTTATACACATCTCCGAGGCC